>NZ_JBQQCG010000062.1:0-71369 GCF_052245575.1 Streptomyces sp. 2A115
CCCCGGCCCGGACGCAGGCTTCCGCGCGGCTCGGCCCGCCGTTCGCAGCCGGGCCGTCGCCTGTTCGTCACGTGATCACCGTGCACTGCCGGCCATCGGCCTCCCCCGACCCCTCGCCCGTCAGACCGCGCCGCGGATCGCCCCGGCGAGCCGTTCGGGAGTGCGGGTGGAGAGGTAGGGGGTGGGGTCCTCGGTGTCCACGGGCGCTTCCCCTGGTCGGCAGGTTTGCGCAGGTCAGATGGTTGTTGGTCGACATGGCAACGGTCACCGATGCAGCCTTTGGCGATTCGTGTATGTGTGCGTTTCACTGCGGGCAAGGCACCCGCCGCGAGGGGGAAGGCGTACACGATGAGCGATCGCAGTCACGAGCACGGGCCGGGGCACCAGCACGGAGGGGGCGGGCACGCCGGGCACTCCCTGACACCGCATCAGGGATGCCAGACCCCTCTGTCATCATCCCGCCGTGCTGTACGACGCCTTGGTGGCCGAAATCCCGTAGGAACGACTCGCTGGACGACGTGAGGTCCGCCAGACGTCTCCTGCCCGGCCAACTGGCGCCCCGGCGGCGACGTCGTCCTCGCCGCCCCGAAGACCCACGCCGAACTGGTTGCCCGGCTCGCCGACGACACCATCGAGCTCTCCGACCGGTATCTGGCGACCAGGCCCGGCACTCCGGCCCGAGCCCAGGGCCGAAGGTATACCCCCACGGGTAACTGTCCCGGGACCAACGGCCCCTGCCCCGGCCTCGCCCCACCGCCGAGAGTGGGGGCATGGACAAGAGCATCGTGATTCTCGGCAGCGGCACCGCCGGCACACTGACGGCCAATCGGCTGCGGCGGATGTACGGCGACAGTGACTACCGGATCACCGTGGTCGACCAGAACGACGACCACGTCTACCAGCCCGGACTGCTGTTCGTCCCCTTCGGCCTGGCCGAACCCCACGCCTTGGTCCGCCCGCGTCCGCGGCAGCTCCTGGACGGCATCGCCTACCGGCACGCCGAGATCGACCGGGTGGACCTGGACGCCGGGAAAGTGCGCTTCACCGACGGCGCTTCGCTGGGCTACGACGTGCTGGTGGTGGCTACTGGCGCGAGCCTGTTGCCGGAGGAGACCGAGGGGTTGACCGGGCCCGGCTGGGGCGAGAAGGTCCACACCTTCTACGACCTGCCCGGTGCGACCGCCCTGCACCGGGCGCTGGAGCGCTTCGAGGGCGGCCGTGTCGTGGTCAACGTGGCTGACATGCCCATCAAGTGCCCGGTCGCACCGCTGGAGTTCGCATTTCTCGCCGACTGGTACTTCCAGCGCCGGGGTATCCGCGACCGTGTCCAGCTGACGTACGCCACCCCGCTCGACGGTGCCTTCACCAAGCCGGTCGCCGCCAAGGCACTGGGCAGCCTGCTGAAGGAGAAGGGCGTCGAGCTGGTCACCGAGTTCGCGCTCGGCGAGGTCGACGGTGCGGGCGGCCGGTTGGTGTCGTACGACGAGCGCGAGGTGCCTTTCGACCTGGCTGTCGTGGTGCCGCTGCATGGCGGCGCCGAGTACGTCGGCCGTTCCCCGGGCCTGGGCGACGAGCTCGGCTTCATCCCCGTCGACCGGCACACCCTCCAACACCCCGACCGCCCCAATGTGTTCGCCATCGGGGACGCGGCGGGTCTGCCCGCGTCCAAGGCCGGCTCGGTCGCTCACTTCGAGGGGGAGGTGCTGGTACACAACGTCGGCCGCTTCCTCGCCGGGCAGCCGCTGGACGCCTCCTTCGACGGGCACACCAACTGCTTCATCGAGACCGGCTTCCACAAGGCCCTGCTGATCGACTTCAACTACGACACCGAGCCGCTGCCCGGCCACTTCCCGGCCGCGGTGGGGCTGCCGCTGCTGAAGGAGTCCCGCGCCAACCACCTCGGCAAGCTGGCCTTCGAGTGGCTGTACTGGCACAGCCTGCTGCCCGGCCGGGAACTGCCCGGCATCGGCTCGGCCATGCCCCAGCACGGCAAGACCCACACCCCCGCCTGAACGAAGAGAGACCGCCATGACCACCACCACCTACGCCGACACGCCCGTCACCGTCGACGACGAAGGCTTCTTCACCGACCCCGGCCAGTGGACCGAACCCATGGCCGAGCAGATCGCCCACGAGCTGGGCATCGAGACGCTGACCGACCGGCACTGGCAGGTCCTGAAGTTCATGCGCGCCGAGTACGCCGCCAAGGGCACCGGCCCCACCGTCCGGGTGCTCGGCAAGACGTCCGGTGTGAGCGTCAAGGAGCTGTACCAGCTCTTCCCGAAGGGCCCGGCGAAGACCGCCGCGAAGATCGCCGGTATCCCCAAGCCCCGCGGCTGCATCTGAATCCACCCCCGCCGACCGCTACCCGAAGGAGCGTCCGACATGGCCGCCACCGCCACGATCGAGAAGGTCTCGATCATCGTTTCCAAGGGATCTCTGGAAGGGATCTACCCGGCCCTGATCATGGCCAACGGCGCCCGCGCCGAAGGCATCGAGGCCGACCTGTTCTTCACCTTCTTCGGCCTCGACGCCATCACGAAGAAGCAGTACGAGCACATCAAGCTCGCCACCGTCGGCAACCCCGGCCTCCACCTGCCCACCCTGCTCGGCGGCCTGCCGGGCGTACCGGATCTGATCACCCGGTACATGGAACGGAAGATGGAGAAGCTCGACATCCCGCCCATCCCCGAGTTCATCGAGATGATCGCCGATACCGGCGCGGGCATCTACGCCTGCAAGGCATCGGTGGACCTCTTCGACCTGGCCAAGGACGACCTCATCGAGCAGGTCCAGGGCATCATCACGGTCGGCGAGTTCTACGAGCGGGCGGCCGGCGGCCAGATCATCTACACCTGACCGGGGGTGTGTGGTCGTGACCCGGAACGGTCTGCCGTCCGGCGTGCGCATGTATTGGCGGTGGTCGCCCATCCCGACGACGAGTCGTTCGGCCTGGGCGGCCTCCTGCCACTGCTGTCCGAGCACGGATTGCCCACGGCCGTGCTCTGTCTCACCCACGGAGAGGCGTCCACGCCGCATGGCAGACCGGGAGAGCCGCGAACGGTACGAGTGGGTGAACTCGCGTGCGCGGCAAGGGAACTGGGCGTGGAGCGGGTCGAGTTGGCCGACCTTCCCGACGGTGGGCTCGCCGAGGTTCCGCTGCCCCAGCTCGCAGGGCAGGTCGCCCGGGTGATCGGAAAGCCCTGCTCCGCAGGTACAGGTCCAGGCATGCCGCTCGGGCAGCGCGACGGAGAGGTCTTCCAGGTACGTGCCCACGCCGTCCCGCCCGCCGGACTGCTCGGCATCGCCACGGCGGCCACCTGTTTCGGGGTTCTGCTCGGCAGGCTCAGGGGTGGAGGCCGGCCCGGAAGGCGAACGAGACGAGTTGCGCTCGATCACGTGCGCCGACCTTCGTCATGGCCCGCACCGCATGCGTCTTCACGGTGAACGGCGACACGGACAGCTGGGCCGCGATCTCGTCGTTGCCGAGACCGCTCGCGACGAGAACGACCACGTCCCGCTCCCTGGGTGTCAGAGCGTCGAAGCGTCGCAGCAGTTCCTGGTCGATCACCGGGGGCGGACTGTCGGTCATGTGACCGATGAGCGCGGCCGTCGCGGCGGCCGACAGCGCACCGCCACCGCCAACGACCTCGGTGATTCCGGCGACGAGTTCAGCGGGGCTCACGGTCTTGCTCAGGAAACCGTTGGCGCCCGCGCGAAGGGCGGCGAGAACGATGTCGTCCTGGTCAAAAGTGGTCAGCACGATCACCCGCAGTTTTTCGGGTGGGTGCTCTTTGCGGATCCGGCGGGTGGCTTCGACACCGTCGATGCCGGGCATCCGGATGTCCATCAGGACCAGGTCGACGGGGTGGTCCCGGAGGAAGGGGACGACCTGGAGTCCATCGGAGAGATCACCCGCGACAACGAGACCTGGGTCGAGCCGGAGCATCGCTTTGATGCCCGCCCTTATCTCGTCCTGGTCGTCGACGATCAGAATCCGCGTCATCGGACGACGGCTCCCAGGGGGCTGAACTCCGCATGGACCCGGAATCGCCCGTCGTCACTTTCGATCGTCAGCCGCCCGCTGGAGGACTCGACGCGTTCGCGCATCCCCACGAGTCCCAGTCCGCTGCCCGAGCCGGAGCCGCGCAGTGAGTGGCCGACGCGGTTCTCCACGGTGACGCAGATCCTGCCGTCGCGCTCGCGCACATCCACCGCAGCCGCCCCCTCTCCATGCCGGTAGGCATTCGTGAGTGCTTCCTGAACGACCCGGTAGACCGTCACGCCGACGCTGGGCTCCACGAAACCGGCGGGGATGTCGATGGAGGGACGGACGTCGAGGCCGATGCTCTCGAAAGACGCGACAAGGCCTTCCAGGCCGCTGAGCGCCGGGGTCGGCCGGAGCGCCTCGTCGTCGGAGATGTCGTCTCCGAGGCGGAGGAGCGCGAGGATCCGTTGCGTTTCGACGACGACGGTGCGGGCGCTGGACCTGGCTGAGTCGAGGGCCTGCCGGGAGGACTCGGCGTCTTCGGGCAGCCCGATCTCCGCGGCGCCGAGATGCATGCTCAGCATCGCGACCTGGTGGCCGATGACGTCGTGGAGGTCCCGGGCGATGCGCAGTCGTTCCTCGGTCACCCGTCGGGTGGCTTCGATCTCGCGGGTGGCGATGGCGCTTTCGGCCCGTTCCTCCAGGGTGCGCCAGTGCTCTCGATGGATGCGCAGCGCGGCCCCTGTCGCACCTCCCGCTATGGCCGAGAAGAGTGCGGCGGCTCCCACGATCGCGCCGCCACGGAATCCTCCCAGCGTCATGAACGCCCCCAGGAAGAACGCCGCCACGATGCCGGTTCCGGCCAGTGGCTGCTTCCCCCCGACGGTGACCGAGAACAGCACGAGCACCGCCATCATCCACACCGACAGCGGGTCGTGGCCCACCGCTGTGACGGCGAAGGACGCCGCGCTCGCCACGACCAGTCCTGCCCACGGCCTCCACCATGAGAGGGCGACACCGCCACCGGCGAGGAGCACGGAGAGGGCCGTCGGCCAATCCGACCCCCGAAGGATCACTGCCACGATCTGGCCGGTGAACACCAGCGCGGCCACCGAATAGGCGACGAGGTGCAGCGCCTCGGGGCGGCGGACCCACAGGGGTGCCACGAGCCCGTCCGGATTGTTCTGCGCCTTGACCATGGCCCGATTCTCGCCCACGTGTGCTGCGGCCGTGTACTTCGAATGAAGTAGACGACGAACCCGGTCCGGGCGATGGGGCCGGCAGAACTCATTCGATTCGAAGTGGATGGCGGAACTACTTCGTTCGAAGTACGCGCCGCCTCCGGAAGCCGCTGAGACTCCTCATCGAGGCGACCGTCTCACACCACCACGATCACAAAACGGGACACCCGATGACTCAGACCACCGTGACTCCGAACACGAACACGAACACGAACACGACGACGCCCTCCGGGCTCCGATCGCTCTACCTGATCCGAGTCGCCTTCTCCCTGATCTGGGTGGCACTCGTCGCCGCGACCTCCGCCTCGCTCGTGTCGACGGACAAGCCCACAGTGATCGCGGCCGTGCTGCTCGTCATCTACCCCCTGTGGGACGTCATCGCCACGCTCCTCGAGCGTCGCATGGCCGGCACCGGTTCCACGGACCGCGTCGGTACCACCAACATGGCTGTCGGCCTCGCCACCACCGCCGGGATGATCACCGCCGTCTTCTCCACCATCGGGACGGCCCTGCTCGTGTTCGGCATCTGGGCCCTGCTTTCCGGTGCGATCCAGCTCGTCGTGGCGATCCGGCGCCGGCGCACCGTCGGTGCCCAGTGGCCCATGGTCATCAGCGGCGGACTGTCCGTCCTCGCCGGTGCCTCCTTCGCCGCCATGTCCGCCTCGGAGACGAGTAGCCTGTCCACCGTCGCCGGATACTCGGCCTTCGGTGCCTTCTGGTTCCTTGTCTCCGTCATCGCCCTGAGCATCCGCGGCCGACGCGAAGAGCGTTGACCACCGCCGTCGGACCTCCGGGGCACAGTTGGGGCGAGGCCCGAGGCGCTTCGCCCCTCCCTCGTCACCCGCCATGCCCGACAACGGCACCGCCGCGCCCGACTCGACCCAGCGCATGCTGCCTGGGCCGAACGCCTCGGAGACGTGGTCGTAAGCCTGGGCATCACCGTCACCTCGCTGGTGATCGGCATGCATCCGCCGGGGGCCCTACCCGCCGTGGGGACTCGTGCTCGATCGCTCGGGCAGGTCCGGCCAGGGCACGCCGGTACGGGCCCGACCCGACGAGCCCGTCGCCCGCGACGATGCCGGCCGGTCGTGGCGTGTCAGTGCGTGACGTCGAAGGTGGCGGCGCGGGGCACGAACGTCGTGTCCCCGTCCTTGGCCGTCGCCAGTGCCGAGACGTACCAGGTGCCCTTGGCCAGTTCGGCCGCCTCACGCTTCGTGACCTTCAGGGTGTAGGTGCAGCGGGTGGTCTCGTCCGAGGTGCTCCGGCACTTGGCGCTCTCCGCCGAGCGAAGCTCCGCCTCGGTCGGGTCGAGCTTCGAACTCGCGGGCCAGGCAAGGACCTTGAGGTCTCGGATGCCCGAGTCGTCACTCACGTCCGCGGTGAAGGTGAGCGAGCCCGCGCTGCCGTCGGACGGAGCCGCGTAGCGGGCCGAGCCGTGCTCCAGGGTCGGCTCCGTGGAGGTCGAGGCCAGGGCGAGGCCGCCGGCGGCCACTCCGCCGAGGGCGACGGCGCCGATGAGCGACGAGAAGAGAATGCGCTTGGACATGGGAGATCCCCCTGAGTTCGTTGGAGAGTTCGCTTGGATACGCGGAAAAGCGTGGAAGAACCGCTGGTAGTACGCGGCCTTGGAAGTGGTCGTGGAAGCGGTGGCCGACCGCGTTCTCGATGTGATCGAGCCTATGGCCGGGGGCATGGCACCGTCCTCGCGCTACGGGACGATTGGCACGTCGAACCGCAGGTAGAGACTCTGCAACCCAGGTAAGAGACCGGAATCCCCCTCCAGCGGGAGTCGGGCCGCTCACCTGCGGCCATAGCCTTGATCCGGCATGAATCGAACCGACGACCGGCTGCTCCCGGTCCTGCTGATCTGCGCCCAGGCCGTGGTGTGGCCCGGGGCGGCGCCGGCGCGCGGGGCCGTCCCGCCCGCGTCCGCCCTTCTCGTGGCGGCCCTGGTCGCCGGAGTGGCGACGGCCGCACTCGCCCTGCGCCATGTCCACCCGGTGGCCACCCTCGTCGTGGTCGCCGCAGCCTGTGCGCTGGGCGCCGGGCCGCTGCCCGCCGGGGCGATGGCGGTACTCGGCACCGCGGGTGTCGCGCTGGCGCTGTTCACCGTGGCGACCGAACGCGATGCCTTCACCGCCGTGTTGTGCGTGGTGGCGCTCGCCGCCTGGCAGCTGCTCCAGGGCATCAGCCTGCACGGGCTCAGCGACCGCAACGGACTCGACCTCGTCCTGACCGCGGTGCTGTACGCCGCCGTGTGCGGCGCCGGCCTCCTCGTACGGCGGATCCGTCGCGCGCGGAGAGCGGCCGAACAGCTGCTGAAGCGCGCCGAGTCCGAGCGCCACCGGCTCCCGGCAGTCGAACGGCGGCGTATGGAAAGGGAGTTGCACGACGTCAGCGCCCACCATCTGACGGCCGTGGTGGTCACGGCGGGGGCGGCCCTCGGGCTGCGCGAACGTCGTCCCGAACTGGCCGAGGAGGCACTGGAGTTCGCTGTCGAGACCGGCCGCGAGGTCACCCGCGCGCTCGGCGCGGTTCGGGCGCCGGCTCCCTCCCGCGAGGACGTGCCGTCACCGGAGGAACGGCTGCTGGACCTGGTCGCCGGGTTCCGGCGCCTGGACCAGCAGGTGGACTGCGAGATCGACCCTCTGCCGGACGGCGCCGTCGCGGACGCGGCGTACGGCATCGTGCGCGAGGCGCTGACCAATGTGGCGCGGCACGCCCCAGGTGCGCATACGAGGGTGCGAGTCCGGTACGGCGACACCCGCACGGACGTCGTGGTCACGAGTGCGGCACCGCCGGCCGGTGCGGCGGCGCACGGTGCGGGGCTCGGCGGCGGTCGCGGCCAGGGGTTCCTGAGGTCTCGGGCACGGGAGGCGGGCGGCACCCTCACCACCGGCCCGACGGCGGACGGCGGTTGGGAGGTGCGCGCGGTCCTGCCCGGCCGGACCGCCGCCCCGGTGGAGCGGTCCGTGCCGCGGAGCTACCGCCTGGCGCAGGTGACGGCCGCCGTCGGCCTCGTCCTTCAACCGCTGCTCCCGGCGCTGGTCATCCGGGCGGAGGACGCGTCGAGCGGTACGCGGGTGTCCGCGGGCCTGCTCTTCGCGATGCTGGCCGCGGCACAGGCGGTCGCACTGCTGTGGCTGCGCCGTGCGCCCCGCGCGACCCAGGGCGTCCTGTTCGGTCTGGCCGCGCTCTGGCCGGTGGCGATGGCGGCGGGCGACTACACCGGTCCGGTGATCGTGCCCCCCGCGCTGAGCCTGCTGGCCACCTGCGCGGCGCTTGCGGCGGACGCGAAGCGCTCCGCCGGCTGTGTCGATATGCGGCTCCGCCGCGGGGGCGCGATATGCCGTCAGCTGTCTGCGGCGCCATCGTGGCTGGTCGCGCCCGCGATGGGGATCCCCCCGCTCGAGCGAAGCCGAGAGTGGGGGAGGAGCCGCATGTCGACACCGCCCGCGCTCCTTCAGGGCGATGTACTGCTCCTGTCGGTCCGCCCGCTCGCGGCCGTGGCCGTGCACGCGGCGGCCGCGACCGCCGCCGTCCTGGACCGGGGCACGACGGTCCCCGTCTGGGCGGTCGTCGCGGGGGCGACCGCCGGGGCGTCTCTCGCGGTCGGCGCGGCCTGCTGGGCCGGAGCCCTGCGCGGGCGGCGCGACCGGGCTGCCCGGGGCACGCAGAACGAACGCCTCGCCGCCTGGACCGAGGAGGCCGTCCGGGACGCGTGGGCCGAGCGCCGCAGAATCGCCGCCGGGCTGGAGACCACCGTCCTCTCACGCACCGCCGACATGGTCGCGGAGGCGGAGGCGGGCCGGCTCGACGACACCGCCGAACGCGCCCGCGAGGCCCTGGCCGCGATGCGCGCCCTGCTCGACACGGTCCAGGAGGGCGAGACAGGGCCCGAACTGCGGCCGCAGCCCACCCTCCAGGCGCTCGACCTGCTCGCCCACCAACTCCGGGCCACCGGCCGCGACATCGAGATACGGCTGACCGACCGCGTACCGGAACGACTGCCCACCGCCGTCGACCTGGCCGCCTACCACGCCGCCGAGACGCTGCTCGCGGCCGGCGGCGGGGAGCCGGCGGTGCTCGAACTCGACGTGGACGACGGTACGTTGACGCTCACGGCCACCGGCGTGCCCCGCGCCGCCGACCCCGCCGTACGGGATCGGCTGACCACGCGGGTCTCGGCGCTCGGCGGCACCCTGACCACCGGCCCGCAGGGCACGGTCCGCCTCCGGCTGCCACTCGCCGTCGCGCCGGACAACGAGGAGAGACAACGATGAGCCTCAACGTGCTGGTCGTCGACGACCAGGGCATCGTACGGGCGGGGTTCGCCGCCGTGATCGACGCCGAGGAGGACATGACGGTCGTCGGCGAGGCCGCCGACGGCGCCGCCGCGGTGCGGCTCGCCGAAGAGCTGGCACCCGACGTGGTCGTCATGGACGTACGCATGCCCGAGCTGGACGGCATCGCCGCCACCCGCATCATCACCGGACGGGAGAACGCGCCCCGTGTCCTCGTCCTGACCACCTTCGACCTCGACGCGTACGTCTTCGACGCACTGCGCGCCGGCGCCTCGGGCTTCCTCCTCAAGGACGTACACCCCTCCGAACTGCTGCACGGCATCCGGGTGGTGGCGGCCGGCGAGAGCGTGCTCGCCCCGTCCGCGACCCGCCGCCTCATCGGCCGCTACTCCTCCGGACCGCCCGCCGCGGTCCCGGCCGGGAGCTCCCCCGAGCTGGACAGCCTGACCGGCAGCCAGCGGGGCGTCCTCACCCTGGTCGCGGCCGGACTCACCAACGCGGAGATCGCCGAGCGACTCGGCATCACCGTAGGCACCGTGAAGTCGCACGTGAACGCGCTGCTCCGCAAGCTCGGCCTGCGCGACCGCGTACAGGCGACGATCCTCGCGTACGACCTCGGCCTCGCCCGCCCGAACCCACCCGGCACTCATCTCTGACCACCACAACGCAACCGAGGACTCCATCCCCGTGACCAGTACCGATTCCGATTCCGATTCCGATCCCAATTCCGTTCGATACGACCTCCGCCGTCTGCGCGACCACATCGGCGTCGTCGGCCTCGCCTACCTCGTGGTCTGTGTCGTCCTGCTCGTGTGGGCGCTCATGGTGACCGCGGGCGACAGCTCGGGCGAGTCCATGGCGGGCGTCATCCCACTCCTCGCCACGGCCCCCGCCAGCCTCGTGTTCCTCGTGCTGCCGGACAACAACGTCATGTTCATCAGCGCCGTCGCCTTCGGGGCAGAGGTCAACGTCGAGATCATCGGCTGGTGCACCCGCGCACTGCGCCGCGGCCGTCGCCCGGACTCGGCGTCCTGAGCCCCGGCACCTGCGGGAGGCCGCTCATCCGACTGCGCCAGGAGGCAGTCGGCACGCCGCCGGCCCCTGGCTCACTCGCCGCCAGGGGCCGTACCACGGGAAATTCAGTGCCCTTGTTCCTGGGCGGAACGGCGGCTCTGGGCGGGAGCCGAGGCCGGAACCGCGGGGCCCGCCGCGCGCAGATGCCGGGCCAGGCGCGCCGGGGCGGCATCGTTACGACTCGCCAGCTCGCGGGCGAGCGCGGCGTGCCGCAGCTGCCGGGAGGACGGGGTCTGGGCGCTCAGCACCACGTCGCGGGGCAGTTCGGGAAGCCGGTAGCGGCCGGTGCCGTCTCCGCCGGGGTCCGCGTCCCAGACCAGGATCCGGGCGGTGACGGCGGCGTCTATCAGCGGCAGCAGCTGATCCGGTGCCAGGCCCTCGACGTCGGCGAGCAGACCGACGTCCAGCCACTCATCGTCGGCGGCGGCGTAGCCGAGCATGGTCCGGGCCGGGTCGGGCAGCCCGACCAGTCTCGCGTTGAGGATGTTGCGTACCGCGGCGGGTACCTGTGCCGTCGGCCCGGTGCGCCGGTCGGGCGGGAGCTTGAGCAGCTCGGCCAGGGTGAACGGGTGCCCCTCGGCACGCCGGTGCAGCGCCGCCGCCTCCTCGGGCGGGACGTGCTCGCCGCGCGCCGCGAGCAGCGCGGCCACGTCGTCGGCGGTCAGCGGCTCCAGGGTCAGCCAGGTCGCGCCGAGCAGGGCCAGATCCGCGAGCAGCAGGCTGGACGCGGGGTTGTCGGTGTTCCGCAGGCTGCACACGAAGATGACAGGGGCCTCCCGCAGCACCTTGGCGAGCCGCCGCAGCAGGCGGTGGAAGCCCTGCGGTGCCTGGTCGAGGTCGTCGACGACACACAGCGTGGGGGCCCGGGTGAGCTCATGGACGACGGTTTTGAGCGGGTCCTTCTGCGCGATGTCGTCCTGACCGGAGTCGGAGCCGTCCTGCCGCAGCGCGTCCAGGAGTTGGACGGTGGGGCAGGTCTGGGAGATCCCGCGGTTCCCGCTGAGCGCCTGACCGGCCCTGGTGCGGGCGACGGTGAACCCGGCCGCCGCGGCGCGGGCGGACAGCTCCTCGATCAGCCTGGTCTTCCCTGAACCCTGCTCCCCGTTGACCACGGCCCACTGGGGGCGCCCCGCGGTCGCGGCCGACAGCAGGGCGGCCAGCTGCGCGGTCTCCTCGCCCCGGCCCATGAAGGGCGCGGGGGCGGCGGTGCCGGGGTCCGGTTGCACACACGCGGCGGCGAAGTCCAGGGCCGGGGAAAGAGCCGAAATGGACGGAGACGTGGCGGGGGCGGGCGTGGCGGGGCCGGACCGGCGAGGAGTGCCGAGAACGACGGCATCGTGCCGCAGGATCGCGGTGTGCAGGTCCCTCAACTGGGGGCTGGGGTCCAGACCGAGTTCCTTGGCCAGCATGTCGCGGAACCGCTCGTACTGGCGCAGCGCCTCGACCGTCCGTCCCGCGGCGTACAGCGCACGCATCAGCAGCGCCCAGGACGTCTCACGGAGCGGAGCCTTGAGTACGAGGCCCTCGGAGACGTCGATCGCCTGTTCCGTCTCGCCCTGCTGGACGAGGATCGCGGCCTGCAACTCCGAGGCGTGCTGGAAGGCGCCGTCGAGCCGGGCGCGCTCGCGTTGCGCGAAGGCGTGGTCGGCGGCCTCGGCCAGAGCCTCACCACGCCACAGCCCGAGCGCCGCGTCGACCTCCCGCCGTGCGGCGAGGAGTTGACGTCCCCTCAGGGCTTCGCGGGCCGTGCTCACGGAGTCCTCGAAGAGTGCTGTGTCCCGTGCTTCGCGGGGCACCTTCAGGGCGTAGCCGGCCGGGCCGCTGACCAGCATGGTGGACCGGCCCTGCCCTACCGGGTCGAGGACCGCGCGCAGTCGGCTGATGTGGGCGCGCACGGAGGAGCCGGCACCCGTCGGCCGGTTGGTCGGCCACAGGTCGCGGAGGAGAGTGTCCTGTGAGACGGGGCGGCCGTCCTCGATGAGCAGGCGGACGAGGAGCAGCCGGCGCTGCCGGGGGCCCACATCGAGGGAAACATTGCCCTTCAGCACTTCGACGGGGCCGAGCACGCCGAACCGCAGCTCGTGTCTGTGACGTGAATTCACCGGGTGGGCCCTCCTGGGCGACGCTGGGTACGAAGGGCCTCGCCGAACACGGCATCGGGCATGCGCAGGCTATGCGATGGATCGATGTGACGACTGGTTCAGCGGCCCGGCTCATTCGGTGCTTCCCAGCGCGGTCATCGGCGTGATGCGTGTGGCGCGGCGGGCGGGCAGGAGGCCGGCGAGCGCGGTGAGGGCTGCCAATGCCGTGAAGACCAGCAGTAGTTGGGCTCCCGGTAGGCGAAGGGGCGCGTCGGTGACGGCGATGCGGACGAGGAGCCAGGCGTAGGGGACGCCGAGGGCCAGGCCGAGGACGCCGCCGAGGACTCCGTACAGACCGGCTTCCAGGGTGATGGTCCGGCGCAGTGCGCCGCCGCCCAGTCCCAGCGCGCGCAGCAGTCCGAACTCGCGGGTGCGTTCGATCGCGGTCAGGCTGGTGGTGGCGGTGACGCCGACGACAGCGATGAGGACCGTCAGGGCGACGAGCCCGAGCGCGGTGGTGCCCATCATCCGGACCGTCTACTGGTTGCTGTCCCGGGTTTCCGCCAGGACGCTGATGCCGACGTCGTCGGGGTCGGGTACGTGTTCACGGATCGTGCTCTCCAGCGCCCGCTGCGCCTTGCCGCGGGCGGCGAAGCCCCCGGCGGCGGCGTCGGCGAGGATGCCGCTCGCGTTCCGGGAGGCGCCCATCCGGTCGAGATCGGCGGGTACGACGAGTACGTTCGCCTGGCCGGGGCCCTCGTCGGGCAGCGTCGCGGCGACGGTCAGCCGGATGTCGCCGCGGCCGGACGTGAGGGTGAGGGGGTCGCCCGCCCGCACGCCGAGGAGGTCGGCCACGTCGGATGAGACGACCGCGCCGCCCGGGCCCAGGTCTCCGAGGGAGCCGGTGGCGGTGTCGATGTACTGGGCCGTGGGCAGGGCGTCCGGGTCCAGGTCCGATACCTCGAACTCCGTGCGCGGCTCCGTGGGGCCGGCGGTGACCTGGAGGATCCGGTAGCTGGTGACATGGGTGAGCTGCGGTGACGCGGCGAATTGTCGTACGACGGTGGAGTCCAGGCCCTTGCTGCCGGCCTCGACCCGGAAGTCGGCGGGGGCTTCGACGGCGTTGGCGCGTTCCATGTAGCCGCCCAGACAGGCGACGGAGACGAGGGCGCCGGAGACCAGGGCGACGCCGAGGGCGACGACGACGGAGACAGCGGCGGCACGGCGCGGTGTGCCTCCGACGCCGCTGACGGCCAGCCTGCCGGTGGTGCCCAGCCGGCGCAGCGGCCAACCGGCCACTGTCAGGACGGGGCGGACCAGGAGCGGGCCCAGGGCGATGAGCGCCAGGAAGGCGAAGCCTGCCGAGGCGACGGTGACCAGCATGGCGAAGTCGCGGTCGTAGTCCTCCTGGCCCGGCTGGGGCAGTTGGCCGAGGAGCAGAGCGGCGAGCCCCGCGGCCGCGGCGGCGAGAAGGATTCCGGTGGTGAGACGAGAGGCGTGGATGCGGTGTTCGGCGGTGATGGTGCCGGCGGCGCGCAGTGCCTGGAGCGGGGACACGCCGGCCGCCGACAGGGCGGGGGCGAGGACCGCGCAGACCGTCACCAGCACGGTTCCCACGACCACCAGTACGGCCTGCGGCAAGGGGAAGCCCGGTGCGGACAGCTCCTGTTCCGCGAGGAGGCGGGCGGCCGGCGGGGCGAGGTGTCCGGCGCCAAGCGCCGTCAGCACACCGAGCGAGCCCGCGATCACGCCCATCAGGGCGCCCTCGACGGCGAGCGCTGTCACCAGCCGGCTCCGCTGGGCGCCGATGGCACGCAGGAGCGCCAACTGCCGCAGCCGCTGCGCGAAGACGATACGGAAGGTCGAGGTGGCGACCAGGGCCGCGGCCCCCACCGCCACGGCCAGGAACACGGAGATGAGCTGGAAGACCTCACGCAGGTCCCCTCCCACGGCCTCGCGTGCTTCCTGGGCCCGCACAGCGCTGCCGGACTTGAGCGACGCGTCGGAGGACGCCTCGTCGAGCACGCCGCGCACCTGCCGGGACAGCTCGCCCTGCGGGACACCGTCCCTGGCTCGGACGTCCACGTGCCGATAGCCCGGCAGATCCGCGAGGGGCTCGACAAGCGCTTCGGGGGCGTAACCGCCGGACTCCTGCTCGGCGGTCGCGGTGCTCTTCACCACGCCGGTGACGGTGACGACGACCTCGACGGTCTTCTCCGCGTTCGCGCGGTCGGGGACCAGCAGGGTCGTGCGGGTGCCGGGGGCGAGCTCCAGCTCTTCGGCGGCCCGCCGGTTGACCGCGATCTCGCCGGCCCGGTCGGGATAGCTTCCCGCGACGAGCCGGGCCTGGGACAGGGGTCCGGTGCCGGGGTCGGAGCGGAGGTCCAGCCAGCGCTCGGACGGACCGGCGATCGTCGCACCGGAGTCCACCCGGCCGACGGCCTCTGCGACACCGGGCAATGCGCGTATCTGCCGCAACGTGGCACCGCTGATGTTGGCCGACTCCCCGTCGGCGGTCGCGACCAGGCTCACGGCTTCGGGCGTGCCGCGGAAGCGGTCGAGGGTGGTGTTCGTGGTGATCTGCTGGGCCATGACCGTGGCGAAGACCACGAAGGCGGCCACGAGGACCGCCAGCCCGGTCGTCACCAGCCGGCCGGGCCGCCGCAGCAGTTCGGCCAGCTGCGATCCCAGGACGCTCGCGCGCCAGGGGGCGTTCACGCGCCGGGGGGCGTTCATCGGGCCCTCCCCACGGTCCGCAGGGCATGCGTGACATCTGCGCCGGCCGCCGCGTCGACATCGTCGACGATGCGTCCGTCGGCGAGGACGAGCACGCGGTCGGCGTAGGCGGCGGCGCGCGGGTCGTGCGTCACCATGACCACGGTCTGGCCGAGGTCGCGCACGGAGCGGCGCAGGAAGTCGAGGACCTCCGCGCCCGACCGCGAGTCCAGGTTGCCGGTGGGCTCGTCGGCGAAGACCACGGCGGGCCGGGCCAACAGGGCGCGGGCCAGGGCCACGCGCTGCTGCTGGCCGCCGGAGAGTTCGCCGGGCCGGTGGGACATCCGGTCGCCGATGCCGAGCACGCCTACGAGGTGGTCGAGCAGGTCGTGATCGACGGACCGGCGGGACATGGTGACGGGCAGCACGATGTTCTCCAGAGCCGTCAGCTGGGGCAGCAGGTTGAACGACTGGAAGACGAAGCCGACCTTGTCCCGCCGTACGCGGGTCAGCGCCCGGTCGGAGAGAGCGGTCAACTCCGTGCCGTCCAGGACGATTTGGCCCGAGGCGGCCGAGTCGAGGCCGGCCAGGCAGTGCATCAGCGTCGACTTGCCCGAGCCCGACGGGCCCGCGATCGCCGTGAACCGCGCGCGGGCGAAACCGACCGTCACCCCGTCCAGGGCCCTGATCTGTGCCTGCCCCTGCTGATAGATCTTGACCAGGTCCACGGCCGCCGCGATGTGCTCACCGTCGGCTGCGTGCATTTCCGGGGCTTGAGTCATAGCCATGAGGTGAATTCCCCTTGCCGCGGCGCGTCAGGACGCGATCGGAGGGAACGCGAGCTTGACCCCGGCGTCTGTGCAGTGGGTGTTGGCCTTCTTCGTCAACTGGTCCACTTCCCGTTCCGCCGGGGCTGTGCCCTCCCCCTTCGCGTGCTGGAACGCCCACCCTTCGTATATGGAGATCTGGGCGCTGAGGAACCCGTCCTTCATCTGTGACCTGCGCAGCTCCCCCGTGCTCTGCCACCACTCTTCGACGGCTGCCTTGCCGCTGGGGAGTTCCTGCGCATCGTCGACGATTTTCTGCGCCAGTGCGCAGTCGGCCTTCGACGCCTGACTGGGCGCACTGCGCTCGTTCCACCAGTTACTGCCCGCGACCGCGATCACCGTGAGAAACAGCGTTGCAATGAGGCCGACCAGAATTGACCTGTTGTTTCGCGTGGGCTTGTTTCGCGTGGGCGTGGAAACAGACATGATGACCTCCGAGAATTTCGTCCGAAGCTGTTCGTCGACATTCGTCGATACGTTTGTCGATCAGCTACGGGTAATTCTCGAAGAACGGGCATCGCGGCACATCGGCTCAGAACCTGATCTCCGCGCCGCGGAACTGCGACCGGAGACAGAGGGCGGGACTACGACCGCAGTCGCAGTCCCGCTTCACTCCTGGCGTGTGGTCAGCTCGCCGGGCTGACGAGGCCCGAGTCGTAGGCGAAGATGACGGCCTGGACACGGTCACGCAGGTCCAGCTTGGTCAGGATCTTCCCGAAGTGGGTCTTCACGGTCGCCTCCGCGATGAACAGACGCGAGGCGATCTCGCTGTTGGACAGGCCCTCGCCGACCAGACCGAGCACCTCTCGCTCGCGCAGGGTCAGCATGCCGAGCCGCTCGTCAGGGCGGGCCGAGGGCGCCAGCCTGCCCGCGAACCGGTCCAGGAGCTGCCGGGTGACGCGCGGGGCGACCACGGACTCGCCGGCCGCCACGACACGGATCGCCGCCACGACCTCCCCCGGCGGGGTGTTCTTCAGCAGGAAGCCGCTGGCTCCGGCCTGCAGCGCGGCGAAGGCGTCCTCGTCGGTGTCGAAGGTGGTGAGCACCAACACCCGGGGCCCGTCCGAGAGTTGGCCCAGCCGCCGCGTCGCTTCCACCCCGTCCATGACGGGCATACGGATGTCCATGATGACGACGTCGGCCTCGGTACGGGCCAGCAACGCCAGGGCGTCCGCACCGTTCTCCGCCTCGCCCACGACCTCGATGTCGCCCTGCGCGGCCAGCACCATCGCGAACCCCGCCCGGATCAGCGGCTGGTCGTCCACGACGACGACACGGATCGCCCCGCTCGCGGCCTTCATACCGTCACTCGTCCCGTCGCTCGCCCTGTCACTCGCCTCGTCCTTCATCCCGCCGTCCTCACCGGAAGTTCCTTTATGGGAAGTTCCGCGTCGACCTGCCATCCCGCGCCCAGGCGCGGCCCGGCGGTGAAACTGCCGCCGGACACCTCCACACGCTCGCGCATGCCCACGAGCCCGTTCCCGCCGCTGACTCTGTCTGCCGCCGCTTGAGAGCCGGCCAGCTTGCCGGCCCCGTCGTCGACCACGCTGATCAGCACAGCGTCCTTGTCGAACCGGAGAGTGATCGCGACCTGCGCGCCGGGACCGGCATGCCGCAGCACGTTGGTCAGGCTCTCCTGGACGACCCGCAACACGGTCAGTTCGTCCGTCGTCGACAGCCCACCCCGTTCACCCTCGACCGCCAGGTCCACCTTCAGCCCGGCGGCACGGGCACGCTCGGCCACCGTCTCCAGGTCGTCCAGCGAGACCCTGCGCCGACCGGCGTCCGCATCCGGCGCCTCGCCCTGGCCGGAGGCCCGCCCGCCGCGCAGAACGCGCACAATCCCGTGCATGTCCTCCAACGCGTCACGCCCCGTGTCGCCGATCGCCTTCAGCGCCGAAACCGCCTTGTCCGGATCCGACTTGAGGGCGTAGCCGGCCCCATCCGCCTGCAGGATCATCACCGCCAGACTGTGGGCCACCACATCGTGCAGCTCCCTGGCGATCTCCGCCCGCTCCTCGGCGGCCGCGAGACGCACCAGGTGCTCACGCTCCCGTTCGGCCGTGGCGGCCCGGGCTTCCAGACTGGCCACGTACAGCCGACGTGTCCGCAGCACCACGGCGGTCAGCCACACGGCCGCGCAGAGACCACCGACGGCGACGAACTGGACGAAGCTCCCTGCCGTATCCCGTCCGCCGAAAGGGCTGAATCCGCCGAAAGCCACCGCCACGCCCAGCAGGACGACCGCACCTGCCGTGTAGGCGTGCCACATCGGCCGGGCATGGGTGACCACCGAAACCATCGCGACCAGCAGCGCCACGTCGTACGCGGCCACTTCACTGGCCAACAACGGATCCGAATGCACCCCCAGCAGGTACTGGATCAGCGCAAGCCCCGAGACCAGGCCCATCACCGTCATCGGCCGACGCCGGCGGAACACCAGGGCCAGGGCCATCGCCCAGCCGATGAGCTGGTCGTACTCCTCGACGTAGCGCGAGGTCACGTAGACCACCAGCACCGCGATCGCGATGTCGTACGCCGTGTGTATCCACGGCAATGCCTGTATGCGGCGCAACATGGCCAACAGGCTACGACACCGCTCCCCGCCTCCTTTCCCGAATCCTTTCCTGGATCCATTCCTGAAAGGAAGTCGATTCCCGGCAACCGTCCGACAATTCCTGTGCAACAGGCCGAAGTCGCACGACTGGTGGACCGCTGTACGCTCTGCCCCGACCAATTCAGGCTTCACGACCAGAGGGAAGTCATGCGCAAATTCACGGCGGCTGTCGCCGCCGGCTTGATGACGTTCGCGGGGCCGGCGGCGGCGAGCGGCCCCGCGCAGGCGGCGGCGACAACCGCTGAGTACGTCGCGTTGGGGGACTCGTACGCGTCCGGGGTCGGCGCGGGCTCGTACGACGCGGCCGGTGGCGACTGCAAGCGGAGCACGAAGAACTACCCGCACCTGTGGGCGGCGGCTCACCCCGAGTACGCCTTGAAGGACGTCACCTGTAGCGGGGCGACCATCGCGGACGTGCGGAACAACCAGCTGTCCGCGCTGAGTTCGACGACCAGTCTCGTCACCCTCACGGTGGGCGGAAACGACGCCCAGTTCGCGTCGGTGGTCGACGCGTGCCTCACCGAGAGCGACAGCTACTGCAAGACGGCCACGTCATGGATGTCGTCCTACGCCAGGAACCAGCTGGTGGCTGAACTCGCCGGCCTGTACAAGGACATCAAGGCCCGTTCGCCCAAGGCCCTGATACTCGTCCTCGGCTACCCGCAGACGCTCTCCGCGACCGGTACGTGCAGCGTGATCGACCTCAGCTCCGCCAAGCGCACCGCCATGAACGGGCTGGCCGACGCGCTGGCGGAGGGCACCCTGAAGGCGACGGTCTCCGCTCGCGTCTACTTCATCGACATGCGGAAACAGTTCACCGGCCACGGGGCGTGCGGCACCGACCCGTGGATCAACGGCGTCAACCTCTCCGAACCATCGGCGACCTTCCACCCCAACGCGGCGGGCTACGAGAAGGCCTACGCGGCCAAGCTCAGCAGCGTCTGGGGCTGACACTTCCCTCGGCTGCCCGGGACGATCCCGCCCGGGCAGCCACGCCTGACCCGCCGGACAGGCCCCGGCCCTCAGTTCCTCCGACGACCGACCGGGCGTCGGCCCCTCGTGGTTTCAGGAGAACAGCAGGCGCCAGGTCAGCGGTCCGGGGGTGCCGTCGGCGTCGCCGCGCAGTTCCTTCCGTGACTTCTGGAAGTCCCGCACGTTCAGCCGGTCCGCCTCGCCCCAGGCCTTGCCCGGGCCGACGTTGTAGTGGTCGCCGAAGCCGCGCTTCACCAGCTGCTTGCCGAGCTGCAGGACGTACGCGTTCGAGGCCCCGGCCACGAAGTACTTGCGTCCCGGGAACGCGGGGACCTTCGGCTTGGCGGGTGTGGTCGCCTCCTGGGTGTCGTCGCCCAGGTCCAGGTCGGTCTTCGCGTACTTGATGATCCTGGCGAAGTCGATCGCGCCGGGGTCGCCATGGACGTTCTCGGGCACGTGCATGTGCCCGCAGACTCCCTTGAAGTCCGCCCACTGGGCGCCCGTCATCCGCTGGCCGCCGCGGTTCGCGTACGACGTGGGGTACGCGGGCCACGTCTTCGGGCCGGACAGCGGTACGCCGTGTTCCTCGTGCATCCAGGCCAGGAAGTCGGCGACGCCCCGCAGTGCCCAGTCGGGCGCGTCCGGCCAGTAGATGTGCGCCCGGCCCGCGTCCTTCCACTTCGCGTGGGTCTTCGGGTCGCAGGTGCCGACCAGCTCGACCTGGCACACGTTCATGGTGTTCGTCGCGACGCCACCCCGCAGATTGACCAGTGCCCTGGAGGAGGTCTCTATGTCGAAGTGCTGGTACCACTTCAGTTTCCTGGCGGCGAGGTCGGGGACCGCCGTCAGATTCGGTGCGGAGGAGCCGCCGCCGTATCCGGGCAGGGCGGAACCCTCCGTGGTGTGGAGGACGACGACATCGACCTGCATCGAGTCACCGCCGAAGTCGTCCTGGTACCAGTTCGCCCGGCTCGCGCCGGGGTATCGCTGGGGTCCCGTCTTGGTGCTCATCACAGACTCCTGGGTTGTGTGCGTCCTCGCTCGGTTCGGCGAGGCGGGTCACGCGGGTCGGACGGAACGAGTCGAACGGCCCTGCGGCACCGCTGATCGGGAGATTCAGCGCCCTTGTCCCAGGGCGGAACGGCGGCGGATCCAGGCGCATCGGTAGTACGTGGGGTGGGGTGCGGTGTTCGCTCGGTCCAGCAGTCAACCAATGGTTCGTTGCTCGGCTGTTGTTCGTGTGTTGTTCGCGACGGCACCGGGTTCCGATGTCTCGTCCGGTGCCGCTCAGCACGAGTAAATTCTCGAAGAACGGCCATCGCGGCACATCGGCTCAGGACCTGATCTCCGCACTGCCGTCTGCAACCTGAGTCAGAGGGCGGACTACGACCGCAGTCGCATGAGCCTGCGCAGCGCGCCCACGGCGAAGCGGGCAGGGCGTCCGCACGGGCGGCAGCCCCTTGGGGACGGCGTCGGCGGCCGGTGGACCGCAGGCGTGCGCGGTCGTGCCGAGCCCGTTCACCGTGCCGTGTCCGGTGACGCGCCGCCGAGGCTCGCGCCCGCGGTGGTTCGAGAACGGGCACCGTCCGACACGCCGTCGGGTCGCTCACGCCCGGCCTGTGAAGGCCCACTCCCCGTGCCCGACACGGAAGACGACGAACGCGGGGTCGCTGCGCAGGAACTCCGCGCCCTCCGGCGCGGCCACCCGGTCGCGCGCCCCTGACGGCACATGCACCTCGGCCGTCGAGCCCACCGGCACCCGCACCGACAGGCGCAGCTCCCGGTCCAGCCGCGACCAGGACACGGCGGCCTCGCCGCGCACCGTACGGATCGACGTACGGGCCCAGTTCACTCCCGTACGGGCGTCGGGGCGCACCGAGAAGGTGCGGTAGCCGGCGTCCCCGGGGCGCAGCCCGGCCACGTTCTCGTACAGCCACTGCGCGGCCGTGCCCAGGAAGTAGTGGTCGCGGGAGCGGGAGTCCAGCGGCCACATCTCCCACATGGTGTCGGCGCCGTTGGCCTGCCAGTACCCCCAGCTGGGATAGGTGCGCTGCGTAGCGACGGCGTGTGCCACGTCCGGGCGGCCGTGGGCGCACAGCACCTTCAGCAGCACGCTCGTGCCCAGGCAGCCGGTGTTGAGATGGTTGCCGCGCGCCTCGATGTCCGCCACCAGGCTGTCAAGGACGGAGGTGCGGGCGCCGGGCGGCACCAGGCCGAAGGCCAGCGGAATCGCGTTGGACGTCTGCCGGTACCCGGGGTCCTTCGCCGTGCGGTAGTGGCCCTCCGGACCCAGGAACGCCTCGTTGAACGCGGTCTTCAGGTTCTCGGCCGCCTCCCGGTACCGCTTCACGACCTCGCCGTCACCCAGCATTTCGCCCAGTTCGGCGGTGTGCAGCAGCGCCCGGTGGAGGTACGCGGTCGCGGTCAGCCGGGTGTCCTCCGGGGGGATCTCGTAGCCGGGCGCCACCCAGTCGCCGAGCGCCGTGACCGACAGCCCGTCCCGCAGCCGGGACAACTCCCAGTCCAGGTACCGGGTCAGCGTCGCCCAGTGCTCGCGGGCAACGCGCTCGTCCCCGTACACCCGGTACAGCTCACGGACGACGAACGGGTAGACGGTCGTCCACTCGGGGGAGGGGGCCAGCTCTTTGTAGCCCCAGCCGCCGCTCGGCACGATCACCGGCAACTGCCCCTCGCCGGTCTGGCTGTCCGCCAGATCGCCCAGCCACTTGGACAGGAAGCGGTGTATCCCAAAGGCGTATGCCATCACCGGCGTGCCCAGCTGGGCGTCGCCGGTCCAGCCGTTCTTCTCGTACATGGGGGTGTCGGTCGGGATGCCGTGCAGGTTGTTCAGGAGGGTGCGGCGCATGGCACCGTCCAGCCACTCGTAGAACGGCTCCGAGCAGCCGAAGGAGCTGACCTCCTCGACACGGGTGTGCACCAGCCGCCCCAGCACCTGCTCCGGGGACGGGCGGGAGGGAAGGCCGTGGATCTCCACGTAACGGAAGCCCTTGTACGAGAACTTCGGCTCCCAGACCTCGCCCTCGTCGCCGCCCGCGCAGATGTATTCGTCGGTCTGGAAGCGGCCCGGGACATGGCCGGTCTCGGCGTGCACACTTCCGTCGGCCTTCAGCTTTTCGCCGTGGACGAGGCGGACGACAGCGCCCGCGTCGGCGCCGCGGACGGTGAGGCGGGTCCAGCCCGCCATGGTGCGGCCCATGTCCACCACGTACACCCCGGGGCGGAGCTCGGTGATCTCCGTCGGCCGTACCGTCTCGGTGATCTCGATCGGGTCGTGCGGCTGCGCCCTGAGCGCGCCCCCGGGGGCCCGCTGCACACCCGCCGTCCGCCAGCCGCTGTCGTCGAAGCCGGAACGGGTCCAGCCGCCCGGGGCCCGGCGTGCGTCGTAAGTCTCGCCCGCGTAGAGGGAGTTGGACCGGGTCGGCCCCTCGGTGATCCGCCACTCGCCGTCCGAGGCGACGGTGGTGCGGGAGCCGTCCGGGTGGTCGATCTCCAGCTGGGCCAGCAGCCGGGGCTCGCCGTGCCACGGCGGGCGGTGCCAGTTCCAGACGTTGGGGGTGGTCATGCCGAAGAATCCGCGGCCGAGGGTGACGCCGATGGCGTTCTCGCCGCGCCGCAGCAGCGCCGTGACGTCGTGGACGGCGTACAGCACGGTCTCGTCGTAGTCCGTGAAGCCGGGGTCGAGCACCTGCCGGCCGACCCTGCGGCCGTTGATCTCGGCCTCGTAGTAGGCGAGTCCGCTGATGTAGAGGCGAGCCCGCGAGATCCGCTGCCGCACGGTGAAGGCGCGGCGCAACAGCGGCGCGGGCTGTTCCGGCACGGTGACGCTCACGCCGTCGCCCCAGGGACCCTGCCCGTACGGGGCGAGAACGGCGGCCGGAGCCCAGGCCGTGTCGTCGAACTCCGGGCGCTGCCAGCCTTCTTGGGGCTCGGTCGCCACAACGCGCCAGCCGGGGCCGGTGACCAGTTCGTGCGGGCCGCCGTCCTCCGTCTCGACGACCAGCCGGACCAGCAGGCCACCGGGGTTCACGGAGGCGCCGGGGCGGTTGGTGGCACGGGCGGCGAGCACCACCGGGCGGTCGGCGGCGCGGGCGTCCTCGGTGATGTCGGTGACATCGACGGCACGGCCGGTGCGCCAGCCGTCCTGCTGCTCCGGCGCGTGCAGCACCTGCCGGCCGTCCAGATGGAGAGTGAAGTCGTCGTCGGCGGTGGCGACGACGGTGGCCCGCCGCACCCGCGTGCCGTCCGGCAGACGCAGCACCGCCCGGAACCAGCGCGGTCCCACGGGGGCGTCGGAGGACGTGGCGTCCGGCGACCAGATCCACGAGGCACCGGAGAGGGAGGGCGGCTGCGGGGGCAGGTCGGCGCCGATCCAGCGGGCCTGCCACTCAGCGTCCGACAACGTTGTCTCCCACCAGCGGACCTCGCTCCAACGGGAGGGTCGCCCGGCGCCGTCCCAGACCCGTACCCGCCAGTGGTAGCGAGTACGGGGGCGCTGCGCAGGCCCGTCGTAGGGGACGCTCACGCTGCGGTCGGACGCCACCTTCCCCGAGTCCCAGACCAGCCTGGTCGCAGCCCCGGTGCGGTCCGTCAGCTGCCTGGAGTCGAGGGCCACCTGGACCTGGTACGCGCTCTGCCGGGCGTCTTGCCCAGTAGCGGACAGCTCCCAGCTGAGGCGGGGGAGTTCGACGTCGGTACCGAGGAGCCGCTCGGTGTACTCGACGGTGGTGCGCTCGATGCGGAGTGCTCCGGTGCGGTCGTCCTCCGGACCCCGCGCGGGTGTGCCGGCGGCCGCCGCCGGGCCGGAGGGGAGCGCGGTGAACCCGGCGCCCACGCCCGCCGTCGTGCCTTTCAGGAAGAGTCTTCGGTTCCAGGACTGGCCCATGCGTGTTCCTCGCTCGCTGTGTCGCCGCGGACAACGAAGGCGTACTTGAAACGATTCAAAATTTCCCTTGCCGGGCAATGTTATGTACGCGAGTGGCGCCCAACAAGGTGTGTGACGGCGGAGGTTGGGGCAACTTGGTGCGTCCCCCGGTGCTCAGGGCGCCCGCAGCGTTGGCGAACTCATCGACAACGCCGTCAGCCATGGGTGCGGTCCGGCCGACGCTTTTATCGCCTTCGTTGTCTCAGCAACTCCGAACCGCACCAGGGGCCCTGTCTTCATGCAGGGCGACCGGGAAATCACCCGCTCCGCGTGGAGACCGAGTAGACGGCGGCTGCCGGGAAGGAACCACAGCTCTTGTACGCCGGGGTAGGAGCCGTAGCGCTGGGGATCGAGCGTTCCGACCGCACGCCGTTTCCGGGTGTCCCACAGCGTGATCACCCCCTCGCCCCGAGTGCCGTACGCGAGCAGGGACCCGTCGTCGCTCAGTGCGACGCTGGCATCCGGGGGCGCCGAAACAGGAACGTTGCGGGACGGCAGCGGGACCGGCCCGCGGACCTGGGCGACCGTGTGCCGAGTCGCGTCGGCGGCCGCCATGAGTGCGGCCCGGGCTTCCGGTGTGTCGGCAGCCGCTCGGGCGGCGAGTGCGAACCGCGCGGCGTCGGTGGCGTTGTCATCCAGCCGGTTCTCCGCGACCTTCGCCAAACTCCGGGAGAGGCCGACGTCTTCCGCACGCTCGGCACGGCTGCCCTCTCGAAGCCATGAGGCCCCTGCGACGAGTGCCGCGACCGTCACCAGGGACACCGCCGCGACAGCCGTACGCCGCCAAGTGCGGCCTTTGCGTGGCTCGTCGAGATCACGGCCGACCAGCTCGTCCTTCGGCTTGCCGTGGATTCTCGACGCCAGTGTCGCCACCCGTGTGCGGAACCGGTCGTCGGTACGCAGCGACACATCCCGACGCATGGTGAAGTCCCGCATGTCCGCTGTCAGGGGCTCCGTTCGGAACCAGCCGCGCAGATCGTCGGGCAGAGCGGTGGTCCGTTCCCAGTCGTAGTCCCCGCGGTCGTCGTCCCATGCCAGGGAGCCATCGACCCAGGCGATCAAGAAGTCCCGGCTGCTGCGATGGGCCCGCCACCATCGCACCTCTCTACGGACGTACGTGGATCCGGCGCTGTGCGGCGACGCCACCAGAACCAGAAATCGTGAGTCGGCCAGTGTGGCCTCAAGGGCACCGGACAGATCGTCGGTGGCCTCCATGTGCGTGTCGTCGCGGAAGACGCGCAGGGCGCGCCGTTTGGTCCAGGGCTTGGCCAAGCGTTGCAGGCCGTCCTGCACGGCCTCGGCCATAGCGATGTCCGGTCGCCACGTGTACGAGATGAACGCGTCGTACGCGTATGGTCCGTCGTCTTCCCCGGCAGGCATCCACTCCCCCTCGCGGCCAGTACCGGTGTGATCGAGCGTTGGTGATCGTAGGGGACGGGCCTTGACCCGTGCCGACTTCCCAAGTTGCCCCGGTGGCGCGGACCGGGTCGCCGACAGTGGAGACGTGGGCAACGCAGGACTGAAGGTTTGCCCGTTCGGCCTCCAGCCAGGCCAGCGCTTCCTTGTGTTCGACGAATACCGGCAGCATCGCGGCCACGCTGTCTTCGGGTTGTGCCTGCTCAGAACGCAGTACGCCGTCGTTGAAGCCGATCGCGTCGTACTTCTGGCTGAACCACCCGTTATGTGACCGCCTGCCGGAGGTGTCCTTGGGGCCGCGGATGGTCCTGATCGTGAGGTTGAGGACGCTACCGAGCGCCGTGCACGATGCCCTGCCCCGTCGCACACCAGGCACCAGGAGCCACCAGGAGGCACGAGGGGGCAGGGCATCGTGAAGTGCTGTGAATCTGCTGGGAACCGTCAGGAACGGAACGGTCAGTCCAGGTACATCCGCGGCTCGTAGGCGTGTGCCGGGCTGTTGCCGACGGTGGCGAAGTTGTCTTCGACGGCGGCTCGTTCGGCGGCGTCCGGGTCGGGGTTGGTGCAGTCGACCCCGGCCGAGGAGCCGGACATGAGGCTGCTGCACGGGCCCGGTTTCGCGTCGGGCAGCCCGAGGATGTGGCCGAGTTCGTGCGCGGCGATGCGGATGGTGTGGTAGCCCTCGTTCACCGCCTGCCGTCCCATCCACACGGTGCCGTTGCCCAGGCTGGTGGTTTGGGCGCGCGGCCAGCCGTCGTCCGCGAGGATCTCGATGTTGGCCTCGTCACCCGCGGCCACCGGCTCCAGTTGGACGTTGGCCACGCTCTCGTTCCAGACCTCCGCACCGCTGTGGACCGCGTCGACGAACTCCGCGGCCCCCTCCGTGTCGTACGTTAAGACGATCGCAGCGGTGGCCGCCGGAGGTGCGGGCGCGGCCGAGGCCGTGGCCTGACCGATGGTCCACGACAGCGCCACCACCAGCATGATGGTCAGCGCCCGCGCGGCGTTTCTGAGTGTCACGGTGATCCTCCTGTGGGGGGAAGAGTGCTCATCATGCCCATGACATGATGCCGGTCATCTGCCCCTCCCTGTCCCTTCCAATCCGTCCGCCGTTCACTCGGCGCGCTGTTGGGCGGCGGCTTGTAGCTCGCCGAAGCGGAGGTGCGGGTCGGTGAGCACGGCGACGATCGGCAGGGCGACGGCGATGGTGCGGTGGGGCGAGGTGGGAGGCGGGCAGGGCCGTCGTCTCCAGCCGTTCGGGCGCGATCGGGCGGTGGCCCGGTTGAGGGTGTCACGGAGAACTCGATGCGGTCGCCCGTATCGGAGTCAACAGCGACAGGGTGCTACGAATGCGAGGGCCGGTTGAGGTGGTGGACCTTCGCGTCCGGCGGGCACGGCCTGCGGCACAGCGGCAGGCACGCTGTCACGCTCCTCCTGGGTGAACTCGCGCTTTCCGGCGAGTTGGCAGAGCTTGCGCTGCCAGTACTCCGGCCGCAGGAATGCGGCGTCGGCCGTGGAGTCGGCTGCTGATTCCTTGCCGGGCCATACCTGACGTATCGTCAGTCCGGATCTCGCTCGTCGGCGTGGTTGCGGGACTGAAGGGCGTGCAGGCGGCGGGGAGGAGGAGGTTGACGGTGCGTGGAGCGCTGCCGCGGGTGCAGCGCGTTCTGGGATGCACCTTCTGCTGATGCTGTCGCTGCGCATGGCCGGGGCCTCAGTCGTCATGGTCACTTCCGGCAGGAGGAGGGCACAGCCCGTCTCGAACGACCCTCGGTCACGGTCAGTTCGAGCGCTCCCCGATCCGCCGGAATGCGGGACACCGCACAGCGGCGGATCACACTTCCGCCTTGCTTCCCCGCGGTCAGTCCATCAACCCGGCTGTGACCGTCGCGCCGAGCTCCCAGCACGCCTCGATGTCGGCCTTGCTCGGCTCGCCGGTGACGGTCACCGGCTCGGCTGCACGGCGCCAGCCGAGGCCCGTCGTGATCGACTCGATCCCGCGCAGGGCCCCTGTCGTATCGTTCCCGCCGTGCACGTAGAAGCCGAATGGGCGACCGCGTGTAGCGTCCAGGCAGGGGTAGTACACCTGGTCGAAGAAGTGCTTGAGGGCGCCGGACATGTAGCCGAGGTTCGCCGGGGTGCCGAGCAGGTATCCGTCCGCGGCCAGTACGTCCGACGCCGTCGCGGACAGCGCGGCGAGCCGTACGACTCGGACGCCCTCGATCTCCGGTGCCGTCGCGCCGGACACCACGGCTTCGAACATCGCCTGGCAGTGGGGTGAAGGCGTGTGATGCACGATCAGCAAAGTGGCCACGTCCCGAACCCTGCCGTGCCATCACATCCCGTTGCAAGCGGCGCCGCTGTCGGCCGTCACGCGGGTCTTCCGCGCGCTGCGATCGAGGATGGCTCGTTCGACGCGGTCTGCGTGTACTTCTCGTTGCTGCAGATGTCCCGCGAGCGGCAGTCGGATCTGATTCGGCGGCTGGTGTGGGGCCTGCGGCCGGGAGGCGGTCTGGTGCTCGCCACCGTGCCCGCCGACGTGGAGGACGTCGAAGTCGTGTTCATGGGGCAGCAGGTCCGGGCGACGAGCTTCGCCACCGAGGACCTCGTGTCCCTCGTAAGCAGGGCAGGTCTGGCGGTGGAGTCCAAGCACCACGCGATGATCACCCCGGCCCACCCCGACGCCGTCCCCGAGCCCCACCTCTTCCTGTACTGCCGACAGAAGGAGACACAGTCGACCGCCTGACGTGACCGACCAAGGCGGGGGACAGGGAGTGTGTCCCGTCCCCCTGACACCTGCCAGGCCCGTTCGGCGGCAACTTCTCCCAGTAGTACGGCGAACCGGTGCGCGGACTCCCCCTGGACCCGGCAGCGAGCCGGGTAACTCACCGGGACGAACTGACCGGCGGTTACCCATGGTTCGAGCGCACAGTGCTCGCTGGAGCGAGCACTGTGCCGGTGCGGGGGGACGCCCATGGACGTGACCGGGCGCGGCGCTTGTGCGACCGTGATCCATATCGAAACTCCGACGGTCGCGGTCCATCCCGCCGGCGTCAAACACCGTCCCGAAGCGCCGCAGCTCTGCCAGCTCGCGCGAGCGGCCGGCGCCGCGGTGCAGAGCATGAAGGGTGAGGCGCAAGGGGGGGCACGGCCGGGCCCGAGTGCAGTCTGCTCGTGCTGCCCTCGTCCGAACGCCGCGACCCGCGGGCTGCCTGCTTCGCGGCGCGATGTCAGCCTTCGGTCGTGTCCGGCCGAGGCAGGACGCCGGAACACGTGGCGCGGCCGAACGTGCCGGTGGCGGTGGCGCTTTGGACGTGCTTGCCGCGGATGGCGACGGCGCAGCGGGCCTGGCCGCCCTTCTCGTCGAGGGTGATGTTGATGATCGGGTCCTTGCCGAGGGGGACGTCGACGGTCGTGCGCCACGGCAGGGTGGCTTGGCTGACGACGGTCGCTTTGCCGGTCTCGTTGCGGGCCTGGTAAGTGATGTCGGCGGTGCCCTGGCCGGTCACTTCGTACGTCACTGAGGCGGTGGGGATGCGGCGTTCGGGCTTGCTGCCGCTGTCGTCGGTGTCAAGCACGCCGTAGAGGACGAGGCCGCCGCAGGCGGCCACTGCCGCTGCGGCGGCTAGCAGGCCCGCGCGGTCCGCGCGGCCGGGGCGTTGTGGTGTGGGGTCCGCAGGTTCGGTCTGGTCCGCCGCTGACTTCTTTTCGGTATCGGGTGTTTCCGCGTGCGCCGGGGTTTCTGCCGGTTTCTTGTCCGCGGGCGTTCCGGCCGGTTCCGGGGCGGCGATGCCGTCCGATTCCTCGGACCCCGGCCGGGGTGTCGAGGATTTCCGGATTGTGCCGCCCATGAATTCTCCCTCGAAATCAGAATTGTGAATGCTCGGGTTGGAACGGGGCGGTTATACACCACGTCATCGACTGATGGCCAGCGAGCGGAAATATCGGACACAGGGCAGCCTGTTTAATGTCAACTGTGCCAACCATCACCAATGTCCGGCCACTTGACGCTGTGTCAATCAAGTGATTAAAAACTCGGGGCCGGTGGCCTGTGACTTCTTGTTCCTGCAGGCAGAGATGGGCTGGCGGCATGCTTCGGTTGCGATGTATGAGGAAAGGTTTGGCGTGAGATCCAGATTGGGCAGGCTTATCGCGTGCCTGGTGGTATCCGCGGTGACGAGTACTGCGCTGCCGCAGGTCGCTTATGCCGCGTCTCCCTCTGATGGTGACGACGAGGGAATCGTCGACACCTTCAAGGGCTGGTTCGCGGATGATGGCGCGGGCGACAGAAAGAAAGTGGATAAACCCCCGTCGCATGATGAACTGGGGATAGCCGACCGGCAGAAACTTCCCAGGGGAAAGAAGGACCCGGAGGCCAAACGGGTCAGAGAGCTGACGGGAAAACGGACGTCGAACGCGCGGTTCTGGCAGTTGTCCGACGGCCGGGTGCAGGCGGAGCTGTCGGCGCAGCCGACCTCCTACCGGGACGCGAAGTCGAAGTCCTGGAAGTCCATCGACACCGAGGTCCACGCGAGTGGGGCGAAGGGCTTCGACTTCGCCAACACGACGAACTCCGGTAAGAGCTGGTTCGGTTCGGACACCGGCCGGCTGCTGCGCTTCGAGGCGCCCGACGGCCGGTCGGTCACCCTCGGCCTCAAGGACGCGGGCAAGACGCTGAAGCCCGAGGTCAAGGGCAGCACGGTCACCTACAGGGACGCGGTGCACGGCGCCGATGTCGAGTACGTGACCGGTCCGGGCCGGGTGAAGGAGAACATCACCCTGGCCGAAGCCCCGGACGGCCCGTTGTCGTTCACGTTCACCCTGGATGCCGACGGGCTGGTGCCCAAGGCGCGCGAGGACGGCTCGATCGCGCTGTTCGGGGAGCTGCCGAATACGCCGGTGATGGTGATCCCGGCGGCGTTCATGACGGACGCGCGCAAGGACGCCGCCTCCCCGTACGGCCACGCCTACAGCTCCAAGGTGACGCAGAAGCTGACCCGGGACGGCAGCGACTGGCAGCTGACCCTCACGCCGGACGCGAAGTGGCTGGCGGCGAAGGAGCGGCAGTATCCGGTGGTTGTCGATCCGACGATCACGATCGCGCCGTCGCCGTCCGGCTCGCAGGACGCGATGGTGCTGCAGGAGGCGCCCACGACGAACTACGGGCAGTCGTGGAAGCTGGCCGTGGGGCGGACGACTCCGGGTACCGCCCGTTCTCTGATCAAGTTCCCGCTGGACGAGATCCCCTCAGGCACCGAGCTCGACTCGGCGCGCCTGGAGATGTACTTCGACAACACGCACACCACGGGCGGCGCCGACGTCCCGATCGAGGTGCACCGGGCCACCGGCACGTGGTCGGAGACGGGGGCGACCTGGAACAGCACCAGTGCGCTGGTGGGGGAACTGTCCGGCACGAGCGTTCAGGTCGATGACGGGGACGTTGGCACCACGGCGGCCGTCGGCACCTGGAAGGCCGGAGGGCAGACCCAATACGGCATCGGGGGTGACTACCTCTACAACAAGGACTCCATCACCACGGACACCTACACCTGGCAGCCGAAGTTGCCGGAGACGGCCTCCTACCGGGTGGACGCGCACTACGTGCAGTACTCCGACCGGTCCATGGCCGCCCCGTACACGGTGACGGGCAGCGGCGGCACCGCCGCCTACACCGTGGACCAGACGGCTGGTTCGGGTGGGGTGTGGGCGTCCCTCAAGGGCGGCTCGCAGATCGACTTCGCCAAGGGAACGGCCGGCAAGGTCGTCCTGGGCGACACGGACGCCTCGACGGCGGTCATCGCGGATGCGGTGCGCTGGGTGAACCCGGCGTCGATCGTGAAGAACATCGGTGAGTACAACCAGTGGCACAAGTTCCCGGTCACCGACACCGTCCAGCAGTGGGTGGACGGCACCGCGACCAACCACGGGTTCGTCCTCAAGGCCGAGGACGAGTCCACCAGCGGTCCGCTGGGCGGCCCGCGCTACGAGGCCGGTGACGGCGACTACGGCGGCGAGACCTCCACCATCCCCAGGCTGACGGTCACCTACGGCAAGGTCGGCACCACGCTGAACTCGCCCACCGTCGTCCACTCCACCGGTCCCGAACTGTCGTGGAAGGCGTACGCGAACACCACCGGCGACAGCGACCTGGACATCGCCGAATACCAGCTGCACCGCTCCACGCAGCAGGCGTTCACGCCGTCCGCGGCCACGCTGGTGGCGCCCATCGACAAGGCGGCCACCTCCCATACGGACACCACCGCGACCCCGACCTCGGACAGCTCGGCGGCGGAGATCGGCCGGTCGTACTACTACCAGATCGCGGTCAAGACCACCGACGGGCAGCTGCTCGGCTCGCCGACCCGCATCGTCGGGGTGCCCAAGGCCGGCCGCACCATGAAGCTGATCCAGGGCAGCGGCGCCGGGGTCACGGACACCACCCTGTCCTCCGCGCAGCCGACCACCAACCAGGACACCATCAACTCCTGGGACGTGGGCCAGAAATGGCTGTCCGTGGGCAACAACTCGCCCACGTACGGCAAGACCCGAGCGGCGATGAAGTTCCCCACCGGCGACATCCCCACCAGCGCCACGGTGCTGGAGTCACGCATGTTCATGTGGGGCGCGGAGACCACCACCGACACCGATGGTGCGATCTACGAACTCCACGGCCTGAACCGGGACTTCGGCGAGACCACCGCCACCTGGAACAACGCTGACTCGTCGACCGCCTGGACCAGCGCGGGCGGCGACTACTCGGCCACCGTCTCCGACACCGTGGCCAGCGTGTACGACGTGGGCCGCCACTGGTGGGACGCCACCTCCCTGACCCAGGGCTGGATCAAAACCCCGACCAGCAACAAGGGCGCCCTGGTCAAGCTGAAGGACGAGACCGCCGGCGGCCCGCAGGAACGCACCCTCTTCCTGGCCTCGGAGACCGCCGACCAGCAGATCGGCCCGCTGCTGCGCGTCATCTACGTCGACTCGACCACCGAGGACACCTACTACGCGCCGCAGACCCCGGCCCGCATGACCCCCAACTCCACGTACACGGTGGACTTCACGGTCACCAACACCACCTCCAGCGCCTGGGCGACAGGTGAGCGCGAGCTGTCCTACACCTGGAAGCTCCCGGACGGCACGGACGTGACGACCGGCGGCAACCAGGCCGCCACCGCCATCCCGGCCCTGAGCCCGGGCCAGTCCGCGACGATCAAGGCGCAGGTCAAGACGCCGATCAACTCAGACTCGGGCAACAAGCGCACCGAGTACGTGCTGGGCTGGGACGTCCGCAAGATCGCCGACGGCAGCTGGCTGTCCGCGGGCACGGGCGCCATCCCGGCCCTGAAGCAGAACGTGGCCGTCGAGGACCCCACCTCGAACTCGCTGGGCCTGGAGAAGTTCTACTCCTACACCGGCAAGAACACCGGTTCCGGCGCTACGGTCATGAACAACCTGGCCTCGGGCAACTCGGTCTGGTCGTACAACGCGTTCAACAACCCGGGCCGCGGCCTGAACACCTTCGCCCGCTTCTCCTACAACTCCCTCGACACGAGTGACACCGTCCTCGGCGCCGGCTGGTCGGGGCAGACAGCCGGTCCCGTCCGGCTCGGGGCTCCGCTGGACTTCCACCCCAACCCCAACCCGACGGAGATCCGTCTCCCGGACGGCGACGGCACGACCCACGTCTTCAGCAAGCAGCCGGACGGGTCGTGGAAGGCCCCGGCCGGAGTGCACTACAAGGTCACCATGAAGGCGGGCCTGGACTGCACGCCGGACAAGGACCCGGTCCCCGACGCCTGGACGCTCACGCGCCCGGACGGGACGCGTTTCCTCTTCGGCTGCGACGGCTACCTGACCTCGGTCGTCGACCGGAACGCCAACACGCAGACGTACACCTACGAGGAGCACAAGTCGGGCGGCAAGCCCACCAAGTACCTCAAGTACATCACCGACCCCGCGGGTCGGCAGTCGCTCACCGTCGACTACTACGACAAGAGCGAGGCGCCGTTCCCGAAGGTCGTCGACCACGTCCAGTCCATGGTCGACGTGTCCGGGCGCAAGCTGACGTTCGAGTACTCGGACCAGGCGCTCCTGACGAAACTGACCGACGGCGCGGGCTCGTCGCAGCCCAAGGTGTTCGGCTTCGACTACGACGCCACGCAGGGCAACAAGAACGTCAAACTGGTCCGGATCACCGACCCGCGCGGCAACGGCACCGGTCTGGCGTTCAACGAACCGAAGGCCGGCGACGACCCGAAGTACCACTGGTGGACCAAGACAATCACCGACCGCGCGGGCGGTGCCACGGGCTTCACGTACGCGGCGAACGCCACGAACCCTGAGTTCACCGACTCCACGGTGACCGACGCCGAGTCGCACGTCACCACGCACGTGGCAGATGACTTCGGCCGTCCGGTGCAGAACACCAACGCCAAGTCGCAGGTCGCGAAGACGGGCTGGGACGCGGACAACAACGTCACGTACCTCGAAGAGGACAACGGCGCCAAGACCGTGTACTGCTACGACGCGAAGACCGGCTACCCGCTCTGGCAGCGCGACCCGGAGAACAACAAGGCCGGGGTTCCGCCCCAGTCGGACTGTGCGCCGGGCACCTACCCGGCCAACTCAGTCAGGTACGAGTACCAGACCCGGCTCGACGGCTACTCGGCCGACCTGTACACAAAGACGTCCCCCGAGGGGCGCAAGTGGCAGTTCGCGTACGACACGTTCGGGAACCTGAAGACGGTCACCGACCCGAAGGGCGTCGCCACCACCGGCACCGCCGGGGACTACACCACGTCCTACGAGTACGACACCTACGGCGAGCTGACCAAGGCGACGGACGCCAACGGCAACCCGAGCACCAACAGCGCCTTCGGTCCCACGGGCTACCCGACGAAGATCACCGACGCGCTCGGCAAGTCCACCTCGTTCGTGTACGACGAACGCGGCCAGGTCACCCAAGTCACCGACGCCGACCTCAAGGTGACCACGCAGACGTACGACACGTACGGGCGTCCGCTGGTCAAGACCGTGCCGAAGAACCAGGCCGCGGGCGTACTGATCACGACACCGGCGCCGGTCTACGACGCCAACGACAACATCACGAAGTCGACGTCACCGGGCGGCGCGTTCTCCACGGCCGTGTACGACAAGTCCGACCAGGTCAGCGAGGCCACGTCTCCCAAGGACACGGCGACGTCCGACGAGCGGAAGGCGACCTACACGTACGACAAGGTCGGCAACCTCAAAACGACGACGGAGCCCAAGGGCTCGCTGACGTCGGCGGACACGACCGACTACGTCACCACCAACAACTACGACGAGATCTACGAGCTCACCTCCGTGGTCAACGCGGCGGGCGACAAGGTCTCCTACGGCTACGACAACGTCGGCAACCTCACCAAGGTCGTCGACCCGAAGAAGAACGCGACCTCCGACCCGGACGACTACACCACGAAGACCGACTACGACCTGAACCACCGGGTCATCACGCTCACCGACGCCGCGGGCAAGACCAGCAAGAAGTCCTACGACAAGGACTCCTTGGCGATCTCGACCACGGACGCCGAGAACAACATCGTGAACGTCACCTATGACGAGCGCGGCAAGCAGACCGAGGTCAAGGTCCCGTACTCGGGCACCACGACGCGGTCGACGAAGTTCGAGTACGACCAGGTCGGCAACACCACCAAGGTGATCACACCGCGAGGCGTCGCCACCGCGGCCGCGGACGACTTCACCGCGCGTACCGAGTACGACGCGCTGAACCGGCCGGTCAAGCAGTACCAGCCGTACGACCCGGCGGACTCCCGCTACAACAAGGCGAACGTCTACACACGGACCGACTACGACGCGGTGGGCCGGGTCACCACGACCTCGATGCCGCCGTCCGAGGGCCAGACGGTCCGCAACGACACCACCTTCGAGTACTTCGACAACGGTTGGACGAGGAAATCCACCGACCCGTGGGACATCGCGACCACCTACGACTACAACGAAATCGGCAAGCAGACCGCCCGCACGCTCACCTCGGCCGGCGGCTCGTCCGACCGCACCATGTCGTGGTCGTACTACCCCGACGGCAAGCTCAAGTCGAAATCGGACGACGGTGTGCCGGTCGGCAAGTCGGTCGTCCTGGTGGACAACTCCGACACCCAGAACACCGCCTACACGGGTACCTGGCCCAAGGCGGACATCGCCGGTCAGCAGGGCTACGACCACCAGACGCACGCGGCGGGCACGGGCACGGACGCGTTCACATGGACGCTGAACATCCCGAAGGACGGCACGTACGCCGCGTATGTGAGGTTCCCGAAGGTGACCGGTGCCGCGACGACGGCCAAGTACACGCTCACGCACGGGACGACGACTGAGCCATCGGTGACGAAGGACCAGAACGCGAACACCGGCACGTGGGTGTCGCTGGGCTCGTACAGCCTCAAGCGGGACGAGGGCGCCAAGCTGAAGCTGGACCAGAACAGCGGCGGCATCGCGGTCGCCGACGGCGTCAAGCTGGTGCGCGACACGGCCGGCGAGACAGACAGCGAGAAGAATTCCTTCGCCTACGCCTATGACGCCAACGCCAATCTGACCTCGATCGACGACACCTCTTCCGGTGCCAGGATCGACGCCTACACGCTGACGTACACCGGCCTCAACCAGATCGCCAGGGTCACCGAGGCGTTGGCGGGACAGGAGAAGAAGGCGACGTCGTACACGTACGACGCCAACAGCCAGCCGGACACCGTCAGCCACCCCGACCAGTACTCCAAGTACACCTACGACCTTCGCGAGCTGGTCAAGACAGTGTCGGTCGGCACGTCGGCCACCGACGCCTCGCCGAAGGTGTCCTCGTACACGTACACCGACCGCGGTCTGAAGCTGAAGGAGACCAAGGCCAACAACAACACCGTCGACTACGGCTACTACCTCAACGGGTCCCTCAAGACCCAGACCGAGAAGAAGCCCAACAGCACCCTGGTCAGCGACCACACCTACGCCTACGACCCGAACGGGAACCGGGCGCAGGACGTCGCGAAGAAGATGAACGCCGACGATCACACGGCGCTCCTCTCCTCGACCACCGACTTCACCTACGACCCGGCCGACCGCCTGGCGAAGTCCGTGAAGACCGGTACGGGCGCGGGCACCGACACCTACGTCCACGACGACAACGCCAACGTCGTCTCGCAGACGGTCGGCGACAAGACCTCGACCTACGACTACGACCGCAACCGGCTCCTGTCGTCGACGACGTCGGGCACGGCGTTCTCGTACAACTACGACCCGTTCGGCCGGCAGGAGTCCGTCACCGGGGGCGGCAAGACCATCGAGCGAAGCGTCTACGACGGGTTCGACCACGTCGTCGACGCGCAAAAGCTCGACGACTCCGGCTTGCTGAAGTCGACGAAGTACACCTTCGACCCGTTGGACCGCACGACGTCGAAGACGGTGGACGGCAAGACCACCGACTACGACTACCTCGGCATGTCCACGGAGGTCCTGGGCGAGGAGGTCGCCGGCAAGCTGACCAAGTCGTACCAGTACAGCCCGTGGGGCGAGCGACTGTCACAGATCACGCACAACACCGACGGCACGACCGAGGACGGCTACTACGGCTACAACGGCCACTCCGACGTCGAGACCCTGACGACGAAGGACGGCGACACCAAGGCCACCTACGGCTACACCGCCTACGGCAAGAACGACGACTCCGAGTTCACCGGCATCGACAAGCCCGACACCGCCGACCCCACCAAGGAGGCGTACAACCCCTACCGCTACAACGCCAAGCGCTGGGACGCCAATTCGGGCACGTATGACATGGGTTTCCGCGAGTACAACCCGGGTCTCAACCGATTCACCACCCGGGACATGTACAACGGCGCCCTCGCCGACAGCGACCTCGGCACCGACCCGATGACCGGCAACCGGTACGCCTTCACCGGCGGTAACCCCACGAGCTTCGTGGAGATGGACGGCCATCTGCCGTGCGCCGAGGGCATCATGGACGTGTGCGGAGGCGCCACCGGCACCGACGGCGTCTGCCTGATCTGCGTCGCCACGCCGAACCCCGGCGCGTCGAAGCCGATCGCCCGCAAGCCGGCCGTCGCCAACCAGGACCTCGACAAGGCGCTCGGGCAGCTGTACGCGCGTGACTTCGTCCAGGACGCCGACGTCTACGGCGACGGCAAGACCACCACGGCCCTCATCCAGGAGTTCAACTCCGGTCAGAAGACCGGAAAGCTCTGGCACATGCAGAAGGCGTCCAATGCCATGGTCGCCCTCTCGAACCTCCTGGAGGACGACCGCAGGGCCCGGGTCAAGGGGAACGGGCTGCTCAACGACGCCGACCTCAAGGTCGCCCAGGCCGAGGCCGGTGAGCTGTGGAACGCGCTCAATTCGAAGGACATCGCCGGTGCGGTGACCAAGGACGTGAACGCCAACCCCGCGATGCTCGCGGCGATCAACACGAACAGGGCCACCGTCGCGGGCACGCTTGCGATGCAGGAACTGACCGGGCAGGACTTCGCCCCCGCACATCCGTTGGCCAGGCAGACGCCGGTGGGCGATCCCGTGAAGATGCGGGGTGCCTACAAGGCCTTCGGCATCGCCGGAGGGGTGGTCTCGGCGGCCCAGGCTCCCAGCTACATCAAGAGCTACGGCTGGGGCAGAGGGTCGTGGGAGATGTTCAAGGACGTCTTCGACCCGCTCGGAGTCGCCGACAGCATGGGTGACGATCCCTTCGTCGACGGCGGCGGATCGAACATCTGCGACCCGTCGAGCGGGAATTGCGCCTGACAGGTAGTTGATGACAGCAGTCGTTTTCTGCGGTCATTGACTTCGGTTGATTCGGGGCCCGTCGCGCACAGCGCGCGGTGGGCCCCGTTTCGTTCCCGCCACTAGAATGTCTTCCGTATCCGAAGAGAGGCCTGACAAGCGTGATCCCGATTCGTCCCGACCGTGTGGTCGAAGAGTTCCTGCGCGTCGTCCCGAACGCCCGCTCCGTGCTCGACGACCTGGCCGCCTCCCATCCCGAGCGCTACGGCGCCTGGCAGGAGGGAAAGGTCGACGACATGCTCGAGTTCTTCCTGCAGGCGTTCACCAGACCGATTCTGCTGCCCCTGCTGCGCGAGGACTCCCCGTCACCGAAGGACGAGGCCGCGATCCGTGCGTGCTTCGAGTACGTCGAGGGCGTCGCACTCGGTGACGATTACCTCCAGAGTTCGCTGCACTTCGGAATTGTGGAACAGTTTATGGAGGGGGAGGAAATGATTCGCCGTGCCTACCGGCACAGCCTCCCGGCGACGCGGGCGGAAATCGTGTCGTTGATTGAGGAGTATCCGGAGACGTTTCGCTCACTGCGCGCGGAATTCTGAAAATCCGTCTTCAGCGCGGCTGAACCGGGTCAAGTGGCGGAATGGGTCCTGCTCGACACGGAACGCGGGTCGTTGCACTTCGGTGCGGATCCGGCGGATCCGGTCTGGTCGGTGCACCGCTCTGACATCGCATCAGGGATGTCAGACCCCTCTGTCATCATCCCGCCATGTTGTACGACGCCTTGGTGGCCGAATCCCGTAGGAACGACTCGCTCGACGACGTGAGGTTGGCCGCGCTCGACCGTGTCCGCTGGCTCGTCGACCTCCTGGAACGTCAGCGGACCGAGTTCCGGCAGTCCATGGGGCCCGAGCACCGGCGATTCGAGGCGGCGGGCGCGGCGACCCAGGCCGAGATCGACGGGCGGCTTGCGTCCTGCGCGGACGAGGAGGGCAGGGCCGCGGTCCTGTGCCTCGTGCTGGCCGCCTGCTTCGACGACACGAGCTTGTGGCAGTACGAAGCCGAGATCGGGCCCTTGATCTCGCGGGTGCGCGGCTGGACGCCCGACGAGGCCGCGGTGCTGCTGCTCCGCACCACGGAGTACGACATGGGCTTCTGGTTCGCCGATTCGCTGGGGCTGGTGCTGAACGTCGCCGACCAGCTCGACGCCGACGGCCGCCGTGCGGTCGTGCCCTGGCTGCGGCACGCACACACGGAGCTCATGGACACCACGGTCGAGGCGCGTCTGCGCGCGTCTCTCGCCCAGCGCCTCCGCACGCTGCTCGCGAGTGTGGACGAGGCGCACATCCCCGAGGACCTGATCCCAGCCGACGCTCCCTGGGCCTCCTCGCTGAGCGACCGTGCGAAGACTTCTCCGACGCCGGAACTGGCGGGCTTTGTGCGGCACTTGGCGAGCCTGTCGGGGCCGCGTCCCGCGCAGCGGTGGCGGCGGACGTGCCTCGAACTCGCGGACGCGGCGGCGGCGCGGGACCTCGTGGCCGACGTCCTGCGGGCGCTGGCCGAGGACGATCCGCTGTGCAGCAGAAGAAGCGGTGCGCACACCGGCTGGATCGGCGACTCGTTCCACTACCACTACGTCGTCCACCAGAACGACGGGGACCTGGCGCGCGGCGTCGTCTGGGCGGCCGCGCTGACCGGCGGCCCGGCCGCGGTGCCGCACCTCGGCGCGCTCGCTCTGCGGACCGGCGGCCGAGGAACCGGCGTGAGCCAGGATCTCAAGCTCGCGGGCGCGGCGATCAACGCGCTGGCCGAGACCGGCGATCCGGCCTCTCTGGAGGCCCTGTGGCGGTTGCGGTCCCGTATCAAGCACCGGGCTCTGCGCAAGCAGCTCGACACCGCGCTGGTGACGGCCGCCGGGAGGCAGGGCATCACGGCCGGGCAGCTCATCGAGCGCAGCGTGCCGGACCACGGCCTGGCGCCGGACGGTTCGCTGGAACGGGAGTTGGGCGGACACCGGGTACGGGTGGCGATCGAGGAAGCGGCGACCGTGCGGCTCACCTTCACACGCCCCGACGGGGGGATGTCCCGTACGGCTCCGGCGGCCGTGAAGGACGGCTTCCCGGACGAGCTCCAGGAGTTGAAGGCCCTGGCCAAGGAGGTGCGGGGGACACTGTCGGGTGAGCGGGCCCGCGTCGAGGCGCTGATGTCGGCCGGCCGCGAGTGGCCGTACGACGAGTGGTGCCGCTACTACCGCGACCATCCGGTCACCGGGGTCCTCGTCCGCGGCCTGATCTGGGAATTGCAGAACACCGAGGATGCCGACGCCGAGTGGCGTGCGGTGGCACCGATGGCCGAGCCGCCCGGCCGGCCCGACCGCGTCCGGTTGTGGCATCCGATCCGGGCGTCGACGGACGACGTCAGGGCGTGGCGGGAGCGGCTCGTCGTGGAGCGGCTGCGGCAGCCGTTCAAGCAGGCGTTCCGGGAGATCTACCTGCTCACTCCGGCGGAGGAGGAGACCGGCGTCTACTCCAACCGGTTCGCCGCCCACATCGTCCACTACCTGCAGCTCTACGCACTGTTCAAGGAACGCGGCTGGCAGGCCAACTTCCTCGGCCGGCACGACGGCGGCTACGACGGGGAGGCGCGGGCCGAGTTCGGCGAGGGCGAGTGGCGGGCCTGCTTCCACCACGAGCCCGCCACGGACGACGACGGCGGCTACGCGCCCGAGCACGCCGCGACGGATCAGGTCCGCTTCGAGCGGCGGGACGGCCGACGCTGGCGGGAGGTTCCGCTGGCGCAGGTGCCCCCGCTGGTGTTCAGCGAGGCGATGCGGGACGTCGATCTCTTCGTCGGCGTGACCTCGATCGCCGCCGATCCCGACTGGACCGACCGGGGCGAGGACCGCTATGCCGCGTACTGGCGGACGGCCACGTTCGGTGCGCTGACGGCAAGCGCGGGAGTCCGCCGCGAGGTGCTGGAACGGATACTGCCGCGCCTGAAAATCGCCGGACGGTGCTCGCTCGACGGCCGCTTCCTGATCGTCCGCGGCGATCTGCGCACGTACAAGATCCACCTGGGCTCGGCCAACATCCTGATGGAACCGGACGACGCCTACCTGTGCATCGTCCCGTCACGCGGCAAGGGCGACGGCAAGGTGTTCCTGCCGTTCGAGGACGAGCGACTCTCCCTGATCCTCAGCAAGGCGTTTCTGCTCGCCGCCGACACCAAGATCACCGACGAGACCATCCTCCGCCAGATCAAGAGGGGTGCCCGATGAGCCTCGCCGCCCGGCTGATGCGCGCACTGACCGACCCGGATTTCGCACTCAAGGTCCTTGAGGACCTCAAGGTCCTTGAGGACAAGGACAGGCACCCGGATCTGTCGCAGGTCTCTGACGAGGAACTCGGCAGCCTGCTCGTGGCGGCCTACCGGGTGGACGCCTCGGCCACGCACGCGATGACGAGGGTCCGCTTCGCGATCGAGAACGCGGCCGGGGAACGGCAGCCGCGTTATACGCCCGACGCGTGCCTTCGGCTTTTCGAGGCGCTCGTGTCGAGGGCCGAGGAGCGTGGCTGGGCGGATCCCACGCCGGCCTTGGTCGCGTTGGAGCGCTGCACGGGCCCGCTGCCCGACGTGTCCGGCCCGGCGGGCACGTTGGTCGGGCTGCTGCTGGAGCAGCAGGTTCCCGTGCGTCAGCCGTACGCGCTGCTCGCGGTCGCGAGACGGGCGGGCGTCGAGACACTGCGTGTGGCCGTAGAGCGCCTCTCCGAGGACGTGGGCCCCGTCGTCGCGGACGAGATCGCCGTTGTCGCCGGCCTCGCCCCCGCCGAACAGGTCCTGCTGTCCGAGATCGGTCGGAGCGACAGATTCTCTCCGCCGCTCCCCGACGCGTGGCACAGGGCGGCAGCCAACCCCGCCTACGTCGCCTTCGCCCGCCGTGCCCTGGAATCCGCAGCCGACCGCACCGACGCGATCCGGGCGGGGGAGATCCCCTACCGGGCGGAGAAGGCGTTCACGGACCGGGAGGTCATCTCGCTGGGACAGGCCGCGCGGGTGGCACTGGTACGCGACGAGCTGTGGCTGCCCTCACTGTTCGACCGGCTGCTGCCCGGCGTCGCCCTCGCCCCGACGTCCGCCAAGACCCTGCCGTCACAGGCCCTCCTGTACGAACTCGTGCGCGCCGCACAGGACTTCCCGACGCCCGAGCTGGTGACCGCGATCCGCACCGTGCGCAGGACCGTCCGGCACGTCGGGGTGCACAAGCAGCTGGACAAGATGATCAAGAAGGTCGAGGCCGCTCTGGCCGAGCGCACCGACGTGGCGCTACGGCTGCCGAGGCTGGAGTTCGACACGGCAACCATCAGCGGCTCCGCCGCGGGCGGCGTACTGCGCCGGTCGGCCGGCGACTACCAGGCCGTCGTCATGGTCACCGAGACCGCCACGCTGACCTGGGAGAAGGACGGCCGCCCGCTGCGCAGCGTCCCGGCGCCGGTCCGCCGTGACCACGCCACCCTGGTCAAGGAGCTGCGCGACCTGGTGAAGCGGGTGAACGCCCAACTCATCACCCTCGTACGCGCGTTGGAGGGCGGCTTCACCGTCGAGGCCGTCCACCCGTACGGCTGGTGGCGCACCGAGCTGGCCGGGCACCCCCTCGCCCGGACCCTCGTACGCCGGCTGATCTGGGAGATCGAGGTCGCACCCGGCGAGTGGCGGGCCGTACTGCCCGAGGCGGACGAGCACCTTCCCGACGCACCCGACGACGCCTCCGTACGGCTCTGGCACCCGCTCCGCTCCGGCCCCCACGCCGTGCGGGCCTGGCGGGACCTGCTCACCGAGCGGCGCATACGGCAGCCCTTCAAGCAGGCGTTCCGCGAGATCTACCTCCTCACCCCGGCCGAGGAGCGGACCCGCGTCTACTCCAACCGCTTCGCCGCGCACATCGTCCACTACCGCAGGATGTTCGCCCTGTTCCGGGCCCGGGGATGGAAGAGCGACCGGCTCGGCCCCTGGGATGGCGGGGACGGCGACGAGGCCGAGCGCACCCTGGCGGTGGGGGAGTGGCGGGTCCGCTTCTTCCACACCTGGGCCGCCTGGGCGGGCGACGACGAACTGGCCTCGAACCGACCAGGTGCGCTTCGACCGCCGGGTTGAGGGCGCCTGGCGCGAGGCACCGCTCGCCGACGTGCCCCCGCTGGTGTTCAGCGAGGCGATGCTGCGCCGCAAGGGGTGTCGGCGTACGACGCGGACTATGTGGCCGTCGGCTACGCCAAGCGGCTCGCCGACCACTACGGCGTGGCTGTCGTCCTTGTCCACCACGTTCGTAAGGCGGGTTCCGAGGACTTCCTCACCGAGGTCTCCGGCACCAACGGCATCGCCGGAGCCGCGGACGCCACCCTTGTACTGAAGCGGGCGCGCGGCCAGGCGGACGGCATCCTGTATGTCACCGGACGCGACGTGGACGAAGCCGAGTACGCCCTAAGCTTCCAACCCGCCTCCGGCGCGTGGCACTTGTTGGACGGTCCGGTGTCCGACCACACCGTCAGCGACACCCGCGCCACGATCCTGCGCTACGTCCGCGCTCACCCCGGCGCCAAGCCGAAGGACATGGCAGGCGAGCTGCCGAACGTCGACCTGGACACGATCCGGCGCACCTGCAACCGCATGGCCGACGCCGGACAGCTCACCAAGGACCCCGGCGGCCGGTACTACCCGGACACCGAAACCCGGACAGAGGGCACGCCAGAGGTGTCCGCACTGTCCGGCTGTCCGGTTACACCGTCTGACCAGCACGAACACCCCGGACAGTCGGAATTGCAGCTGTCCGGCCTGTCCGGTGCGGACGAAGCCGAGGGAGAGGCGGAATGAGCGCCCGTACGCAGGACGAAAAGATGACCGTCCAAGAGGTCATCACCGATCTGAAGGTCGCCCCGTCGACCTTCTACCGGTGGTGCCAACTCGGCAAAGGACCCCGCGCAATCAAACTCCCCAACGGCGACGTACGGATCCGGCGGTCGGAGTACGAACGTTGGCTTACAGAGCGGGAGGACGCTGCGTGAGCACGGATGACAACGCTCTTGTTCTCCGGCCGCACGGGGAGGCCAAGCCGGGGTATTCCCTCGATGTCCGACTGTGGAAAGTCACGGAGGTCAATCGGAAAGCGCGCCCGTACAACTGCGATGGGTCGTAGGCGGGAAGGTGAGTAGCGCGACGTTCGCCACGTCGGCACTAGCCGAAAACCGAAGCTCGGAATTGCGCCAGGCAATGCGCAGGGGCGAGGCTTTCGAGATCGCAAGCGGACAGCCTGAGTCCGAAGTCCGCGCGGCAGCGGAAGCGGCGAAAGCCTCAGAAGAGGAACCGCCGTTGCGGTGGTTCGAGTTCTGCCGCAAATACGTCGCCGGGCGGTGGCGTACGAGTGCAGCCAAGACCCGAGAGGGCATGGCGGACGGTCTTGCAGCCGTGACGCTCGCCATGGTCAAGCGCGGGGACGGCGTTCCATCGGATGAGCAATTGCGGTTGGCCTTCCGGTGGGGGATCGTGCCTGCGCATGCTGGGGAGGATCCGCCGGCCGACCTCAAAGCCGCGTATGACTGGCTCACGACGATGGATCGTCCGGTGGGCGATGTGGCAGACGCTGAGGTGTTCGAGGGCGTGCTCTACCGCCTCGGTTACAAGCTGGACGGCACCCCGGCGGCGGGCGACACGTACAGGCGGCGCCGCCGGGCCCTGAACAGCGTTCTCGAACACGCGGTGGTTGCGGGAGACCTTTCGGGGAACCCGCTTCAGCGCGCCCGCCGGAAGCACGTCGGCTCCAATGACGTGGTGGACCGGCGAGTCCTCGTGAACGCCCTACAGGCCCGTCAGTTGCTCGCGGCAGTTTCCTACGTCGGGTCGTGGGATCGGTGCCGTGGGAGGCGCCTGGTGGCCTTCTATGCAGTCCTGTACTACGCGGGCCTGCGTCCGGCTGAGGCGGTCGGGCTGAGGCGGTCTGACTGCCATCTACCGGACGAGGGATGGGGCACGCTGACGCTTCGGGAGACGCGTCCCGTCTCCGGAAAGGGAATGGACCGATTCCGGGGAACGTCACGACCGCCGCGGGCTCAAGGCGCGGGAGGCTAAGAGCGACCGTCCGGTGCCTATCCCGCCCGTTCTGGTGGCGATCCTGCGGGCGCACCTGGACGCGTTCGGCACGGCCAAGGAGAGGCGCGTGTTCGGCAGCGAGCGTGGGGGAGTGGTCGGCTCTTCTACCTATTGGCGGGTGTGGGAGGAGGCGCGGGAGTACGCGCTCCCGCCTGAGCGCGTCGACACGCCGTTGGCTGGTCGGCCGTACGACCTGCGACACGCCTGCATCACGCGTTGGCTGAACGCGGGGGTGCCGATTGCTGAGGTTGCCCGGCGAGTCGGCAACTCCCCTGAGGTGATCCACCGCCGCTATCACGGCTGTATCGATGGTCACGAGGAAGTGGCTAACGCGCAGATTGAAAAGGCACTGGAGGAGGATGGTGACGCTACATAGCGACCCGTTTCATCGCGTGGCGTTGGCATGCGGGCGACCGACGCGCGTCATGCGGGCAATAGGAGAGGTCCTCAGAACCATCATCTGGGCCAGACGAGTGACGCTATCCGCCCTATCGGTGTAGGATCCATCGCTTGATCAATAATTCCTGCAATGGTTCTGAGAGGAGGGAGCTAATTCCCACACAAGCAGCTGGGCTGTGACAAGGAGACGTCCATGAAGGCGGTCAACAACGTCGTGGTCACCGTCGGTGGTCAGACGATCCCTGGGTACACCAGGGACCCAATCGACCTGAATTGGGGGGCGGGTGGTGCATATCTCTACCTCTCCTACGAGCTCGTAGAGAACCCCCCCAACCCGATCACTGATCTGACCGTGATCTGGGGCGATAGCCCCGATATCTCAGCCCCGGCAGGATATGAGAAGATTAACCACGATCTGAACGAAGGGGCGGAAGGGAAGTGGATCTACTTCTGTATCCGCCGCGGTGGCCCTGATGGGCCGGTCAGGGACCTCAAGATCATCGCTGGGGACAGTGCTGACACTCAGCCGGAGGCCGGCTGGGAGCGCATTCCCGTGGACCTGAATGCGGGCTCCGGCGGGAAATTCATCTACGCGTGCCAGCGTAGGTAACCGCGGAGTCGTGCGGTGTGTACAGAACTGCTGTGACGCCACACGGTGAGGAGCGTGCGAGTACGTGGCGTGTATCGCAGATAGTGTGGACGCTGAGAGACAGTGATAGAGGGCGGGAGTCAGTGAGACTGACTCCCGCCCTCTTCTATCGGCATCCGCCCTGGTCAGCGCTCGATTTCTGCTGTTCCTAGGCGAGTGCCCCCGGCAGGATTCGAACCTGCGCACACGGCTCCGGAGCCCAGGTGAGGCCCTGCGTCTTTTGGGGCTCTGACCTGCGGCGGAGTGATGGTCATGAGGCCTGCCGAGCAAGGTCATTACGCCCCTATTACGTAGGCGGCCTGTCGAGTGCCGGGGCGGCGCCGTATGGTCGAAGGCATGATCTCGGGCAGCGGCGGGGGCCAGGACGGCGGCACGGAGTTCACGGCGGAAAGCCTTGAGGCTGTCCTGCGCGAGGCATGCGGGACGGCCGGACTGGACTCGGACGGCGCCGAGTTGCTGCGGCTCGGCTCCAACGCTGTGTACCGCTTATCGACGTCGCCGATCATCGTCCGCGTTGCTCGTGACCCCGATGCCCTGGAAGAGATGGAGCGGGCGGTACGGGTCGCGCGGTGGCTGGAAGCGGAGGACCTTCCCGCTACGCGGGTGCCGGCGGGCGTCTCGCAACCGCTGGTGGTCGGCGGCCTGGTCGTGACCTTCTGGGAGAGCGTGCAGGAGCGCGAGGAGTACGCCACGGTGGGTGAGCTGGCTGACCTACTGCGCCGACTTCACTGGCTTGAGGAGCCCGAGTCCCTGAGGCTCCCGTACTTTGATCCGTTCGCGAAGCTGTCGGGCTCTCTGAGGCAGATGAACGGCGTCACGGAGGAAGACCGCACGTTCCTGGAGGATCGTGCCGCAAAGCTGAACAAGGACTACGACCGGCTGGACTTCGTCCTCCCCTTCGGGATGATCCACGGGGACGCGAGCATAGGCAACGTGATCCGTCACCGGGACGGTCACGCGGTGCTCATCGACCTCGACGGCTTCGCGCTGGCCCCGCGCGAGTGGGATCTGATCCAGACCGCGATGTTCTACGACCGGTACGGCTGGCACACGAAGGCTGAGTACGCAGAGTTCGTTCACCGATATGGCTTCGACGTAATGAACTGGCCTGGCTACGAGACCTTGGCGCATCTTCGTGAACTGATGATGGTTGCCTGGCTCGGTCACCAGGTCGCTGCCAGTGAGCGTTCCGCGGCGGAGTTTGCCCGGCGCGTGCGGTCGCTGCGAACGGGCGAGGGGCGAGACTCGTGGGGCCCTTTCTGAGACGTGGTCAGATGCCGAGCTGGGCCTCCGAAGCAACCCACAATCTGTGTTCCTGGGCCTGCTCTGTGAAGTCCCGCGAGATCGCGCTGTCACCGGCGGCAGCAAGGTCCTGCCGGAACTCGGCGAGATAGCTGACGCAACGGGCGGACTTGAGCTGTTCCCCGAGATCGAGGGCATCGAGTGCGACGCGGCAGGCCTCCTCGGTTTCTCCGGCTCGTAGGTGGGCATCGGCGAGAACCATGGTCGCGAAGAAGTCACTTCGCACGTGGCTTCCACTCATGGCGTTCTCGCCGTGGGCAACGGCCTGGCGGGCGCTGTTCACGTCGCGGAAGCAGTGCGCAGCTTCGGCGGCAAGCTCGGCCTCGTCGAAGTAGCTGATCCACTCCGGCTCGTCGTCGCTGTTCCGACTCTCCAGAGACCTGGTCGCTGCGCTCAGCGCGGCCTCGCATGCGGTGACGTCACCTGTACGCGCGAGTGCGCGGGCTTCCATGGCGTGGAACTGGGCGCGCAGGGTCGGTGTGGCTACTGGGGAAATGCCCATGAGCGCGGCACGGGCGAGTGTCGCGCCGTGCGTGTACTGGCCGAGGAACGTGGCCTGGTGACTCATCGCGGAGAGGATGCTCCCCGCGAGTCGACGGTCGTTGGCGTCCTGGGCCAACCGGAGCGCCTGAAGGAAATACCGCTGCGCGAGGCCGTGATGACACGAGTCGTAGGACATCCAGCCGGCGAGCAGCGTCGCCTCAGCGGCAGTGGAGAAGAGGGCTCGCCCTACTTGCTCTGTGTACTTGCCCCTCAACATCGGCAGAACGTCGTTACTGAGGTACTGGATTACGGCATGCCGCGCGTGATCCCCACCGAACTGGTCGTCGAGTTGGGCAAACAGGTCCGCGGTGGTCTTGATGGCGGCCACGTCGCCCAGCCCAACACGCATGCCCTCCGAGCGTGGTCGGGGAATCGCAGGCTCGGGCGCCACCAGCCAGCGTAAGGACGCTTCACTCCACGCGTGCTCGGATGGTTCGGCCTCCAACAAGGGCTCGTACCGGTTGAGGTCGGCTCGCCACAGCTTCCCGACGGCCTGGATCGCCCCATCCGGACTGGCCGGATAGCCGGCGTCCAGGAGCGCGGAGTCCTGCTGCGAACCGTGGTTCAGCCCGAGTTCCGCCGCACTGACGCCGTAGACGTCACAGAGGAGCGGGCTGTAGAAGTCGTCCGGGGTGCTGTGCCCGTTCTCCCAACTGGCAATACGGCGCTTGACACTCGCGTCCGACGGAAGCTGATGGCCACGCCGCGCGGCGGCTTGGCGCAACTCACGCACCAATCGCGGCTGACTCCACCCTCGACCTGTTCGGGCCTCGCGTAAGCGAACGCTGATCGACTCCATCGGGGGACGTGACCGTTCCTTCCCTGCACGTGTGCCGGTGCGGCGACTCGCTCCCTGCAATGAATGTACGCGTCCGTCACCGCCTGTGGCAGGCAAGTAACAGAGATCGCCCTTGGGTTCGGGATGACGGGGGATGACGCATCGCGCGCTGATACGTCATCCCCCGTCACCTCTCGTCATCTGCCGTGGTCAGGCCACGTGCCCCGAGTCTGGATGCACGGCGGCACCGAGCCGCAACACAGTCCGACTGAGGTGGGAAGACGTGCAGAGGATGACCAGGAGGGGCGTCGAGTGGCTGTCCACTGCGGCCGACGATCCGGCGATGTGTCGGAGTGTCTGGGCGGACGACCCGCGTAGGCCCTGCATGCTCTCGGCGGGCCGCATCTTCGATGTCGTGGCGGTCGAACAGCGCCTCGGCCTCGAGGTCTTCGACCAACTGCTCCGCCGAGGCTTGCCGTTCGGCCCCACCGTTCTGGATCGCAAAGCCAGCCGTGTCGGCTTCTTCCTGGGGTCTGGCAGTCAGGAACCCTTCACACACTTCCTCGGCCAGGAGACGGCGGAGCCGCCTGACTATCGCTACCTCGGCAGTGATTCCGTGGTGGTCGTACCGGGCCCGATGCCGATGGACGGCGATCGGTATCAGTGGCTGCGGGCTCCATCACGCCGCCCGGAGGCGAACCCGCTGCGCGCGGTGGCTCTCGCGACCATGCTCGTGGCCTCTGCTGAACTGCTTGCGCGAGCAGACCGATACAGCGAGCGGTATGCCACTCCGTACGCAGCCGTCGCGGCGCTTCCCGAGGGGGCTGCCACCGATGCGGGATGACGCAACCGAACGTCATGACGCTGCTGAATGGTCGGCCCTGCACAGCGAGGGGTGGTACGCCGCCCGGAACGCGACCAGCGCTCTACGCGATGCCCTCATCCGCGCGGGCATGGAGAAGGACTTTCCATACCTCCGAGCGGACTTGAACGCCTTCGGGCACGGCCTGATCGAACTCGGGCGCGTGTCTCCCGCAACGGCAGAGCGCTTGGCCGAGTTGCTCCGGCTCGCGCTGTCATCCGCAGAAGAGAGCCCGACGAACGCGGACACGACCACGAGGAACGACAGGGAGAGCTGAAGCCATGACCGACAGGCAAGGAGTGACAGCCAAGCGCGCTGAGGACCTGCTCCCCGGTGTCCCCTACGTCCGCGGCTGGATACAGGCTCGACGGAGTGCCGGAGTCTTGGCCGAGCAACTCAACGCCCTGGGCTTGGGCTCTGACTTCCCCGGCCTGGTCGCTGACGTGAACGTGTTCGGTGACGGCCTGGTGCGCCTCGGCACCATCCGCCCGGAGGCGGCAAGCGGCACTGCTACTGGCCGAACTGATCACGTCGGGGCTCGCGGTAAATACGCAGCCCGACGTTCCGGCTCAGGCGTCGCCGGAGACTCCTCACCAGCAAGCGTCCGCAGCTTGAGCAAGTGAACCACGAGCCCCGGCTCGTCGCGGTCCGAGCAAGCCTCCCGCGATCTGCCGGCCCTGGGCCCCGCACGGCATCTCGTCGCCCCGGCGAGTGCCGTGCGGGGCTTCGACCTGTCGAGCGCCTTCCGGTCCGTGGCCTGCCGCTCGGCCGGGACCGGCGCCCCAGCGCCGCAGCCCGGACGAACGGCAGGCCACCAAGGCAGATTCCAAAGCGGCACAGAGGACACACGGCGGAAGCCCGCACTGAACATCAGCTTGGGATGTTGGGGCATTGTGGGGCCGGTTGGGGTGCTGACCTGGGCGTACGGCCGGTCTCTGGCCTTCGCGGGCTCGGCTGCGTCCACCGTGCTTCCCCGCTCGATCTGGTGCGGTTGTGGTGCGGCGTCGAGCGGTGCAGGGCCAGTGGACATCAAAGTCGTGCCCGTGCGACGGTGCCGCATGACCGTTGCCTCGATCAGCTCGTGGTTGCCGAATGTCCCGGGTCTTTTGGGGAACTCGCGAAGCGGCTAACCTCCGCCTATGAGTCTGTCACTCGCACTGAACCTGCTGGCAGTCTTCTTATCGGCCGTCGCAGTAGTCACCTCAGTCACTGTGGCGCATCGGCAACTCCGAGTCGCGCAGCACTCGAACGTACTTCCCATTGTCTTGCAGCTTTTCAAAGAGACCCGAGATCCCGAGTTCTCACGGGCAATCGAGTACATAAGCCATGATCTGGCAAGGGAACATTCACCCGAGAACGGATACCGGAAACTGCCACCAGAAGCACGGCGGCACGTCAGACGTGTCAGTTGTGTTCTACGATGATGTGGGTAAACTGGTGGCTTTTGGTGTAGTCGACGAGCGTCTCGTTATCGGATCTCATGGATTGAACATCGTCAGCATGTGGGATGCCTTGGCCCCGTATATTTACAGGGAGCGAGTCTTATCTACCCCGGCCATGCTGTACTTCGAGGACCTCGCGGCCAGGGCAAAGACCAGGCCCATGGCAACGGTCCACGCGCAACTTGGGCTGTCTCAGTGCCTTCCACCATGACATTTACGCTTGACCACGAAGATTTGACGGCTCGGACATCCGCCTGAGCCTCAGCCGACGACAGTCAGCCACAGCCGCGGGTCAGCCGACCGACCGCGCGCGTATGCTTCGCTGTACCTCCACTGGCCTCAACTACGCTGCCGGTGCCGTCGACCAGAGCAAGTTGCGACCGCCGGCACGTGAAGATTACCGAACCTCCTCCCCAAGACCTCAGCTTGGGAAGCTCAGGTGATCCAGCGCGGTTCGCACGGCTGACCTGCGGCGGGGCCGCGTTGCACTCCTGTAGGCCGTTGTTTCGTTCCCCAGTGTTCCCCGTGGTTCCCCGTACGATCTGGCACGGGTCTGGCACGACCTCTTAGCCTCGGACTACGGGCGGGGCGGTCGCTGAAACCAGCTGGGCAGGTCATGCGGCTGGTGGGGGTTGGTAGCGGTTGCTGAGGTTGCTGGATTTCCCTGCTGTACTGCTTCGGCTTCTCGGTAGGCGGACGTGAGGTTGTCGCGGAGTGCCAGGGTGTGGGGGTGGGTGTCGCCCAGGACCTGCTCGCACTGGGTGAGGGTGGCCTCGTACAGGGGGATGGCCCGCCCCAGATCCCCCACCGCCTGGTAGGCGTAGGCGAGGTTGTTGCGGCTGCTCAGGGTGTCGGGGTGAGTGTCGCCCAGCACCTGCTCGTACTGCGCGAGGGTGGCCTCGTACAGGGGGATGGCCCGCCCCAGATCCCCCGCCGACTCGTAGGCGGACGCGAGGTTGTCGCGGAGGGCCAGGGTGTCGGGGTGGGTGTCGCCCAGGACCTGCTCGTACTGCGCGAGGGTGGCCTCGTACAGGGGGATGGCCCGCCCCAGATCCCCCGCCGACTCGTAGGCGTAGGCGAGGTTGTGGCGGCTGTTTAGGGTGTGGGGGTGGGTGTCGCCCAGGACCTGCTCGTACTGGGTGAGGGTGGCCTCGTGCAGGGGGATGGCCCGCCCTGGATCCCCCGCCGACGCGTAAGCGAGCGCGAGGTTGTTGCGGCTGTTTAGGGTGTCGGGGTGGGTGTCGCCCAGCACCCGCTCGCGCTGCGCGAGGGTGGCCTCGTGCAGGGGGATGGCCCGCCCCAGATCCCCCACCGACGCGTAAGCGAGCGCGAGGTTGTTGCGGCTGGTCAGGGTGTCGGGGTGGGTGTCGCCCAGCACCCACTCGCGCCGCGCGAGGGCGGCCTCGTACAGAGGGATGGCCCGCCCCAGATCCCCCACCGCCCGGTAGGCGGCTGCGAGGTTGTTGCGGCTGGCCAGGGTGTCGGGGTGAGTATCCCCCAGGACCTGCTCGCGCTGCGCGAGCGTGGATTCCAACAGGGGGATGGCCCGCCCCGGATCCCCCACCGAGTTGTAGGCGAGCGCGAGGTTGTTGCGGCTGGTCAGGGTGTCGGGGTGAGCGCCCCCCAGGACCTGCTCGTACTGGGTGAGGGTGGCCTCGTGCAGGGGGATGGCCCGCCCCAGATCCCCCGCCGACTCGTAGGCGCTCGCGAGGTTGCCGCGGCTGGCCAGAGTGTCGGGGTGAGTGTCGCCCAGCACTTGCTCGCTTTGGGTAAGGACGGCAGTGCGAAGTGTGATGGTGTGGGCGTTGCGGCCTTGCCGGCGCAGGTACTGGGCAGCCTGGTGGTAGGTGTCGGCGGTGTCGTCTGAGACGGGGGTGTTTGGTGGTGTGGACTCGGCCAGGGCCAGGATGTGTGGGAGCAGGCGGTCCCATGGGGCGGTGGGTTCGGGCAGCGGGCCATCCGACGGAGCGGGCAGGGACTGCCGGACGGCCTCTTCGGCCTCCGTGCGGCCCGGGGCGTAGGCGTCGGGCTCGGATTCGGCCGGGGTGCGGGTGCGTAGGACGGTCTGTACGAGGCGGTGGACGCTGACGCCCTGACGGTCGTCGGTGAAGGCGATCATGTTGTAGGCGTGCAGGTCTCCGAGGGCATTGCCCAGCTCGATCGGGTTGGGGGCGAGGGAGCCCAAGAGGGTGCGGGGGATGTCGTTGGGGGCCAGCCAGGCCATGGTGTGCAGGAGGGTGACGGCCAGCGGGTCGCGGTGGGTGATGGCGATGAGTGTCTTCTCCCAGATGCGGGCGATGGTCCGCTCGGGGGTGATGACGTCACGATCCTCGTCCAGGGCCAGTCCCAGTGAGCGGCGGTAGGTGTCCAGGTCGGTGCCGGTCCGGTACGCGTAGGCCCCGGCCTGCTCCAGGGCCAGCGGCAGACACCCCAAAACCTCGGCCAGCCGCCGCGCCGCCTCCCGCTGCTCACCAGTGGGGGTGCGGCCGGGGAAGGTGATGGTGCACAGCAGGTCGGTGGCTTCGTCCAGGGGGAGCAGGCCCAGGGCCATGGTGGGGGCCAGGGTGTGCCATCCGGTGGCTTTGCGGCTGGTGGCCAGATGGTGACCGCCGGCCAGGGTGCCCAGGTAGGGGCGCAGGTGCGTCGGGTCCTCGACGTTGTCGAAGATCAGCAGCCAGCCCGGGTGCGCCTGCAACCAGGTGATCGCCCATGCCGCCCGCTCGTCCGGACCGGCCGTCCCGGCCCACTGCGGACACAGCCCCATGGCCAGCCCCGCCAGACTGGTCACGATTGACTCGGGGGACTCGGCGGTGATCCACCACACCAGCGTGTACGCGCTGCGGTAGCGGTCGGCGTAGTGCAGGGCCAGAGAGCTCTTGCCCACGCCGCCCAGCCCGTGAATCGCCCGTACCCGCGACTGCACCACCGCGGCCGAGCCCTCGCCCGCCAGCATCCCCCGCAGGTCGGTCAGTTCCTGCTCACGGCCGACGAAGACCCCCGATACCGACTCCGGCAAGAACCCCGCCCCCCGCGGCGCCTGAACCGTCAGCGCCCAGTGCACTGCCTCCCCCGGCAGCATCACGACCCGCGCGTTGTCCCCGCTGATCGCCACCCCGATCGAACCGCCTGCGGCTATCGACCGATCTCCGGAGACCTCCACCCGCACCGGCTCCCCCGGGACCGGCACGCTCACCGCTGTGCCGGGTGGATGGTGGTGTTGTCGCCGGAGGCCGCGATGCCGATGTGCTGCGCGCCGATCGCACGCGTCCCCGACACGTTCACCGTCACCCCACCAGCCGCCGGCAGCAGGGCGGCCACCTCACGGGCCAGCTCCGCGTCCTCCCGCAACGCCCGCTTGATCTGCTGCCGCAACGCCCCTGCCGCATCCTCGTCGTCCGGCTCCTCGGCAGCCTCCCGCACCGCCGACTCCAAAGCGGCGCGGCCTTGGTCGTCCCGGCGGTGCCACACCACCCGCAGAATCCGCTGCCCCAGACTCGCCGTTGCACCGGCCGCAGCGTCCACGGCCGCGTCCTGGGCCCGGCTGAACACCGCCGCCCCGTAGGCGCCCACCGCCGCCGACAGATACGGCCCGGCCTGCTCCACCAGCTGAACGATCTCCGTACCCATGCCCGCCCCTGACTGAACGTCACCCGATCCGTGCCGGTGACCAAGCGTAGGAACACACGACACTCCGTGAGTACAAAACGCCGAAACCACCCCGCGCGGTTCCGCGCCCCACCACCCCCCAACCACGACGCACCCGCGCATGATGTCGGGCCGCCTCCCCTCCGAGAGAGGGCCGGGGTGTGGGGCGGAGCCCCGCGTCTGTTCCAACTCTCTCTGGATAGCAGCTGACTGCGGCGCCGGCCGGGCCGCGCGCCGGAGCGGGGCGAAGACAGGAGCGGCGGCGCGCGGCCCGGGCGAGCGCCGCGCTTGCGCGGCGGCTTGATGACGTGGAGAAAGTCTGAGCCAACCGGGGGTGCGCTTCGGTTGCGCTCCGATGTCCGGCTACAGCCTGAACGAGAGTTCCAAGTCGTCGCCGGGGAGGTGGAACTCCTCAAGGGCCAGCGGCTTGTCCGTCTCGTTGAGCGTTACGCGGATGACGTGCAGGAGTGGGACCCCGTTCGGGAGGCGGAGGGCCTGGGCCTGGTCGGGGAGGGGCATGCGGGTGCGGACGTACTCCGTGAAGTGGAGTTCGTGGTCCAGCTCCGCGAGCGCCCCGTAGAGCTCCGGTGCTGGGGGCGGTGCCTCCTCCTCGTACTTGGTGTCGACCAGTACCGAGAACGGCACGTACGTGCGGTGGAGTTGGCGGAGGCGGCCGTGGTCGGCTGTCTGCAAGGCGTCGTACGTGAACATCGGCTCGCCCGGCGGGATGCGGAGTAGGTCCGCCAGGGCCATCGGGGCGTCAGTGCGGGTGGCTACGGAGGGCTCGGCGTCCTCCCATCGGATGCCGTCAGCTTCTACGTATCGGCCGTCGGGTGCCAGGCGCACGCCGCGCGGGCGCGTGAGGCTTGGGCGGCTCTGGGGCGAGCGGGCGAACGTGCCCCTGCCCATGATCGCCTCGACCAGACCGGATGCCCTCAGCTCTGTGAGGCCCTGACGGACTGTGGGACGCGTCACGCCGAACTGCTTTGCCAACGCCTCCTCGGACGGGAGGGGTTGGCCGGCGGGGAAGGTGCCGTTCAGGATGCCTTCGCGCAGGTAGTCGGCAATCTGCCGGTACTTCGGCTGCGTGTTCTTCGGCGGCATGCAGGGCCCTCCAAGGCCGGTTCGCCTCGCGGCTGTCCAAGAAGCTGGGCAAGTTGACCAACTTCTTGGACAGCGTCCCCCATCACAAGACGGTTGACAACCCGTACTACGGGTCGCACTCTGGATTCGTCACCCGTACTACGGGTGGTCTAGCAGCCCGAAGGATCGGCCTTCGGGCGCCAGAGATGAGGAGTTCAACAGTGGCAAGCCTTCCGATCGACACCGCGAAGTTCACGGGGATCATCTGCGCCGTTCCCCCGACTCCGCGGGTTGCCAATCGTGAGACCGGTCAGCTCCGCGTTGACCGTGAGACCGGAAAGACCATGTACCAAGTCGGCCTCTGCCTGATGGCTGGGTCGTCGGCGGACGTGGTGAACGTGAGCGTGGCTGGGGAGCCCAACGGTGTGCAGCTCGGTATGCCGGTGGCGGTGCGGGACCTGGTCGCCACTCCGTGGGAGAACGACGGGCGGCACGGGATCGCCTTCCGTGCTGCGGAGATCCGGCCCCTGAACGCTCCGGCTTCGGCTGGGAAGGGGGCCGGGCAGTGATGATCCTGGCCTCCACCTCTTCGGCTGGGGCGACCTGGCCGAGTTGGGTACTGCTGGTGGCCACAGTGCTGGTGTCGGGCCTGCTTATCGCGGGCCCGGCCCTGCGCCGCCGCTACCCCGTGGCCTGGTGGCTGCTACTCGGCTTCCCGGCCGTGGCCTTCCGGGTGACGTACACCTGGCGGGCATTGATGGCCGGGTGCGGGCTCGCCGTTAGTCGTCGACCGGCGCTGACCGTAGTGTCCGGGCTCGTCGGCAACGGGGCACCCCCTCCTCAGCCGCGCGTCCCTCGGCGCGGGGTCATACGACCGACCGTCGGCGGATTCTGGCTGCTGGTGCGGCTGTTGCCGGGGCAGGTGCCCGAGGACTTCGTCAAGGCGGGGCCCGCCATGGCGGAGGACTGGCAGGTCCATGCGGTGCGGGTGACCTCCTGGAAGCCGGGAACCGTGCGGATCGCTGCTTCGGTGGCGGATCCGTTGGCGGCTCCTCGGGTGCCGAAGCAACGCGGGCCCGGTCATCTGCTCCGGGTCGCGGTGGGTGCGCTGGAGACCGGTGCCGCATGGGTGGTCGACCTGCGCCGCGTGCCGCACTGGCTGATCGTCGGTGCCACTCGTTCCGGCAAGTCGACGCTGATCAATGCGCTCGTTGCGGGGCTGGCTCCGCAACCGGTCGCGCTGGTCGGGATCGATTGCAAGGGCGGCATGGAACTGTCGCTCTACGAGCCCCGGTTGTCCGCGCTGGCGACCAACCGCGAACAGGCGGTCAAGCTCCTGGTGGCGCTCGTAGACCTGACGCTCGACCGTATGACCGTCTGTCGGGCGGCTCGCGTACGCAACATCTGGGGCCTTCCCGAGAAGGAACGTCCGGTCCCCGTCGTCGTGATCGTCGACGAGATCGCGGAACTGTTCCTCGTCGCGAGCCGGAACGAGAAAGACGAAGCGCAGGCGGCCGGTACGGCGCTTATCCGGTTGGCTCAACTCGGCGCGGCACTCGGGGTGTTCCTCGTCGTGGCCGGCCAGCGGGTCGGCTCCGATCTGGGGCCGGGAGTCACAGCCCTGCGGGCCCAACTCGGTGGGCGAGTGTGCCATCGGGTGGCCGATCCCGGTACCGCAGAGATGGCGCTCGGAGACCTCAACCCCGATGCACTCAAGGCGGCGCAAGCCATCACACCGGAACAGGCCGGTACCGCGGTCCTGGCCTCCGGCGACGGCTGGGAACGCGCTCGCTCTCACCTGGTCACCGAGGCCGACGCGGAAGCCATCGCGGCCGAGTACGCGCACCTGACCCCGGTCCTGCCCGAACTGCTCGCCGCAGCGAAGTGAGAGGGGGCCGCCGTGCTGGTGTCCATGTCGGCCGTGCTGTTACTCGGCCTCCTGATCTGGTTCCTGTTGCGCATCCGCTATCTGCGCTTGCCCGACGTGCTGCTCTGCGGAGCCTTCGGCTTCCTGCTCTCAACGACCGTGGCCGCGCCGGTGGTTCAGGCGTTCCTCGACGGCGTGAGCGGCTTCCTCGGCCAGCTCCGCTTCTGAATCGACCCGATCAAGGAAAGGAAGGGGTGAGCCATGCCCGCGTACGTCATCCGCTCCGGTGACCGTGCCGCGTTCATCGCCGGTCTCCGTGAGCTGGTGGATTTCCTCTCCACCAACCCCGATGTCCTCGTACCGCGCACCGCGTCGTTCGGCATCTTCGTCGACGCCTCCGACCCTGCCGCTCGCAGGGAGGGCGCGGAACGTGTCGCCACGCCGCTCGGCGTCCCCGTGGAGGACATCGGCGAGGGCTACTACAACGCACGCCGCGGCTTCGGACCGATCGCGTACAGCGTGATCGCGATACCGCCCGAGGAGCGGCAGTGATCGCCCGTACGAAGGGCTCCCGACGGGGCGCGAAGTCGCCAAACCCGACCCCGTCAGGAACCCACTCCATCCGCCACATGAGCAGTGAAAGGAGCACTCACACTTTGTCCACCGCGCATCGTTCGCGCAAATCCCCTCTGCCGGACTGTGAACTGAGGGGCACCGATTCCGAACGGTCGACCTGCGTAGGACGTGAACAGGTCGTCCTCGTCGGGCTCGACGGCTACGAGCGGCATCTGTGTCCGGCGCATGCCGCCGCAGTCTGGCTCACCGATCCAACGCTCCGGTTCAGCGCCAAGACCCGACCGGAGGGGATCACTGCCGTGATGTGGCAGGCGTTCGGGGGCGGTGGTCGGCGATGACCGAACCTCTGCCGAAGAGCGTTGCTGCCCTGCTCACCAGGGCAGCGGAGCCGGAGTTCGCTGCCTGGCGGCGCAATATCGTTCGCCTCGGCGGCTGCACCAACCCGATCCACCTGGTCGGCGCGGCAACCGTCGTCGACACGACCACGGGCGAGGCGCTGTTCTCGTACGGGTCGGATGTCTACGGCGGTCGGCTACTGACGGCGTGCGGCAACCGGCGGGCGACGGTCTGCCCGACCTGCTCTCGTCTCTACCGGGCCGACACCTATCAGCTGGTCCGGGCCGGGCTGGTCGGCGGCAAGAACGTCACGGAGTCGGTGAGCGGGCACCCTCGGGTGTTCGCCACCCTCACCGCTCCTGGCTTCGGCCCGGTTCACACCCGCCGTGAACACGACGGGCGCGTACGGGCTTGCCGTCCCCGGAAAGTGGGGGAGTGCTGCCCGCACGGGGTGCCGATCGGGTGTCATGAGCGGCATCCCGCGGATGAGCCCCTCCTCGGCGAGCCACTGTGCCCGCGCTGCTACGACTACGCCGGGGCGGTGCTCTGGCAGGCGTATGCCGGTCAGCTCTGGCACCGGTTCAGTCTGGAGCTGCGCCGGGAGATCGCGCGGCTTGCTGGTCTCTCGCGTGCCGAATTCGTGGACGTAGCTCGGCTGTCGTACGCCAAAGTGGCTGAGTATCAGCGGCGGGGTCTGGTCCACTTCCATGCCGTGATCCGCCTCGACGGACCGGACGGACCGGTCTCGTCCCCGCCGGGCTGGGCGACAACCGCCCTCCTCGCTGATGCGGTACGTAGTGCCGTCGGCCGGGTTCGGCTCGTTGCTCCCGGCGCGGACGTCGTCGGCCGGCGCGTGCTGTTCTTCGGCGAACAGGTCGACGTCCGGCCCATCGCGGCGTTCGGTGCGGGGGAGCGGCTGACCTCGGCGGCCGTCGCGGGCTATGTCGCCAAGTACGCCACCAAGGGCGCCGAGGCCGCGGGCGCGGTGGACGGCCGGATCCACCAGGCACGGGAGCTGGTGATCCTGCCCGTACGGGCCCACGTACTCCGCATGATCGGTACCTGTTGGTGGCTCGGCGGCCTGCCCGCCTTCGAACCGCTCGGACTACGGCGCTGGGCGCACATGCTCGGCTACGGCGGCCACTTCTCCACCAAATCGCGCCGTTACTCCACCACCCTGACCGCACTCCGCGAGGCCCGTGCCGAACATCGCGCGGAGGAACAGCGGGCGGCCTTTGGCTTGGCCGACCGCTCGACCGCCACGGTCGGCCAGTGGCGCTACGCCGGGCGCGGCTACTCGCCGGAGGCGGCGCTCCTCGCTGCCTCCGTGCGGGAAGGCGGTGGTCTTCATGGCACGTGAGAAGGCGGCCGAGCTGCTCACTGTGCGGCAGGTGCTCGAAGAACTCGGCGGGATCTCCCGGCGCACCTTCTACCGCTGGCGGGAACTGCGCATCGCCCCGGCCTGCATCCGATTGCCCAACGGGGAGTTGAGGGTTCGCCGCGACGTACTCAACGACTGGTTGGCGGAGCGTGCGGAGGGGGCCGCGTCGTGAAGTCGTACAAGGTCGTCATCTGGAAGCTGAGTATCAACCGCTCCGCGAAGAAACCGACCTACCTTGTTCGCTGGTCCGTGGACGGCGAGCCGTTCCACGAGTCGCACAAGACAAAGGCGCTCGCGGACCGCTTCCGGGCCAAGCTTCTCCGCGCTGCCGACAAGGGCGAACCGTTCGACACAGTCACCGGTCTGCCCGACTCGCTTCGCGGAGGGAAGGCGGCGCTGTCATTCCTTGACCTGGCGCGGAAGTACGTGGACGCACGATGGGCGGAAGCGTCAGCGAAGCAACGGGACAGCATCACTGATGCTCTGGCGACGGTCGTTCCCCTCCTCATCAAACCAGGGCGGGGGCGCCCCGCTCCCGAGGTACTGCGGCGGGCGCTGCGTTCGTATGTCCTGCCGGTTCCCCGTCGAGAGCGGGAGCGGCCAGACGAGATCGCTGCGGCCGTGCGGTGGATCGAAAAAGCCTCGCTCCCCGTGGGGGAGTTGCAGGAGATCGCCCGAGTACATGAGCTGATCGACGGGTTGGGCCGGAGGCTGGACGGCAAACCTGCGGCGACCCAGACCTACCGCAGGCGCAGGGCGGTGATATTCAACACCCTTGAATACGCAGTGGAGTTGGAGCACTTGCAGTCCAACCCGCTGAGCCGGGTGCGCCGTAAGCGCGGCAAGCGCGCGGTGCAGGAGGTCGACCGTCGGGTGGTAGTCAATCCTCGGCAGGCTCGGGAACTGCTGACTGCTCTCACCTACGTCGGTGGTTACGACCGCGCGAGCGGCCGACGGCTGAGGGCGTTCTTCGGGTGCCTGTACTACGCGGCCATGCGGCCGGGTGAGGCGCTGGGACTCCGCCGTTCCGACTGCACACTTCCGGTGTCCGGCTGGGGTCGGATCGAGCTGACGGAGACCCGTCCCACGGCTGGGAAGGCGTGGACGGACTCCGGGGAGGCTCACGACCGGCGCGGCCTGAAGCAACGGGCGCGCGGCGAAGTGCGCATCGTGCCGATACCGCCTCCGCTGGTGACGCTGCTCCGTGAGCACCTCAAGGAGTTCGGTACGGCCCCCGACGGCCGGCTGTTCTCCAGCGAGCGGGGCAACGTGATCGCGGCCTCGTCGTACTCCCGGGCGTGGAAACAGGCTCGGGAAATGGCGCTCGTCCCGCATCAGGTGTCCTCGGTGCTGGCCTTCCGTCCGTACGACCTGCGGCACGCGGGCGTCTCCCAGTGGCTCAACTCCGGCGTACCCGCCCCAGAGGTGGCGGCCCGTGCCGGTCACTCGGTCGATGTCCTGCTGAAGATCTACGCCAAGTGCATCGACGGCCAGGAGCAAGAGATGAACGACCGGATCCTGAAGGGTCTGGGGGAGGAGGACGACGCCGAAGACTGAGGGGCCCACACGCCCCTCACGCGAGCCCCGGAGTGATCCGGGGCTCGCGTCGTGTCGGAGGCGCGTCGGAAAGCTACGCTCAAGGGGACGGCAAACGGCCGCTGACCTGCCGGAAGGGTCGCCAAGATCATTACGTCGTCATTACGTGATCACTGGCAAACGGCTGCTTTCAGCGGCATCCGCCTGCACAAACGCCAAGACCCCGTCCTCAGCTAAAGCGCTGATGGCGGGGTCTCTGGGCACCTCATACAGGGTGCCCCCGGCAGGATTCGAACCTGCGCACACGGCTCCGGAGGCCGTTGCTCTATCCCCTGAGCTACGGGGGCGTGTCGGGCGCGGTGTTTGCGGCGACGGGTAGAACCCTACCAGCTCTTTCGGGGTCGTTTGGAACGGGTTTTGGGGGTGGGGGAGGGGGGTGCGGGGGGCGTTCGGATCTTGTGGGTCCGGTGGGCGGAGGGTCGCTCGGGCGGGGTGGAAGTGGGGAAAAGCCGGACGCGGTCGTGGGTGCGGACCTACTCTCAAGGTGTGCCAGGCGCGTCGGGTCGGGTGCTTGTTGTGGACGACAACAAGGTCATCCGGCAATTGATCAGGGTCAACCTCGAGCTGGAGGGTTTCGAGGTCGTGACCGCGGCTGACGGTGTCGAGTGTCTGGATGTCGTTCATCAGGTTCGGCCGGATGTCGTCACCCTGGACGTGGTGATGCCCCGGCTTGACGGACTGTGCACCGCCGCGCGGCTCCGGGCCGATCCGCGGACCCGTAACCTTCCCCTCGCCATCGTGAGCGCCTGCACGCAGTACGAGGTGGAGAGCGGCCTCGACGTCGGCGTTGACGCCTTCCTGGCCAAGCCCTTCGATCCTGCCGAACTCGTTCGGGTCGTACGGCAGTTGATGGAACGGCGGAGTGCTTCGGCCAGCGGTTCCGGTACCACGTCGCTGGGCAGTGCCTACGGTGCCGGAGAGACCGAGCGCGCCGGCCGGGCGGGCGGCTGACTCCCCAAGGCCCCGCTCGCCCGAGCCTCTCGTCTCAGCTCCTCGCCACCGTGGCCTTCAACGGCTCGTACTCGTGCAGCTTGCACTCGTGCAGCTTGCACTCGTGCAGCTCGTACTCGTACGCGCCGAACCGTCCTGAGGGGGTGGCGACATGTTCAGCCCGCAGTGGCTGGTGTCTCCTCGCAGGTCCCCAGGTCCCCAGGTCCCCAGGTCCCCAGGTCCCAGGTCCCAGGTCCCAGGTCCCAGGTCTCCAGGTCCCAGGTCTCCAATGCGTCCGACGTCTCCAACGCGTCCGGCTCAGTCGCGCCAGACCGAGGGCGAACCTGTTGCCGCGGTCCCCCGCCACCGGCTCCCCGCCCCCTCTCCGACGGCGGCAGGCGCGAACTCCCACCGTCCACATCGCGGACCCTCCCCAAACCCGTTCGCCTACCCACCCCCCTCCTCCCCTACGCTTGTCCCCGTGACCCCCGTCGAGCTCTCCCGTACCGTCCTGCGCGCCGTCCGCCGCGCGGTGGACGCGGGTGAGCTCACCGTCCCCGTGCCCGAGCGCGCGCTGGTCGCGTCCCCCGGTCCCGGTGGGTCCGGCGACTACGCCACGAACGTCGCCCTGCAGCTGGCCCGTCCCGCCGGACGCCCGCCCCAGCAGGTCGCCGAGATCCTGCGGCCGCACATCATCGGCGCCCAGGGTGTGGCAGGCGTCGAGATCACCGGTCCCGGCTTCCTCAACATCACCCTCGACGGGGATGGGGGAGAGCAGGCCCTGGTCCGGGAGATCCTGCGGCGCGGGGACCGGTACGGGTTCGCCGAAGGGCCGCCGAGCGGAGAGGCGGAGAGGGCGGGAGAAGGGGAGATCGTGCGGCTGCATTACCCCTGCGAGGTACGCGCCGCAGTCACCGGCCAAGTCGTCGCGCGGATCCTGCGTTCCCAGGGCGCCCTCGTCCGTACGTTCTGCGAGGCCGAACCGGACCCGGCATGGGCGGCCCCCCTCGCCGTCACCGCCGACGCCCACGGTGGGCCCGGCGCCCCGGCTTTCCCCGACCTTGACGACGTCGTCGACCTCGATGACGTCATCGAGGTCGACGACGTCATCGACGTCATCGACGTCAACCTCCGGCCCGTACCCGCCCCCGAGGACCCCACCCCGCTCGGCCGCGACGCCGCCCGCTGGGCCCTGCTTCACCCCGCCGCCCACGACCGGCCCCGGATCGTCGCGGACCACCTCGTCCAGCGGGGGAGCAACCCTCTGTTCCGTGTCCGGTACGCCCACGCCCGCACCCGGGCGCTCACCCGTAACGCCACTGCCCTCGGCTTCGCCGCCGCCCCCACCTCGGGCGACGTGCAAGACGCGCAGAACCACGAGGTACGGAGCGCGGAAGACCTCCTCGCCGCCCTCGCCGCATACCCCCCCGCCCTCGCCACCGCGGCCCGCCACCGCGCCCCGGACCGCCTCGCCCGGCACCTCGTCACCACCGCTGACCTGTTGCTCACCGTGCAGCACACCGTGCTTCCGCTCGGCGACGAGAAACCCTCGGCCGCCCACCGCGCCCGGCTCGCGCTCGCCGAAGCCGCCGGGACGGTGCTGGCCGGCGGCCTTTCCCTCCTCGGCATCGACGCACCTGAACACCTTTGAGGAAGCCCACACAGACATGAGCCGTTCCGCACACCCCGCCGGACCCCGTCACGCCGATGTGCTGCCCGAGGGCCACTACTCCGGCCCGCCCGCGGACCTCAACGCCCTCGACCCGAAGGTCTGGGCCCAGACCGTCACCCGTACGCCCGACGGAGTCGTCAGCGTCGGCGGCCTGGATGTGACCAGGCTCGCCGAGGAGTTCGGCACCCCGGCCTACTTCGTCGACGAGGCCGACTTCCGGGCTCGCGCCCGAGCCTGGCGCACCGCGTTCGGGCACGACGCCGACGTGTTCTACGCCGGGAAGGCATTCCTCTCCCGTGCCATCGTGCGCTGGCTGCACGAAGAGGGCCTCAACCTCGACGTCTGCTCCGGCGGCGAACTCACCACCGCCCTGTCCGCCGGTATGCCCGCCGATCGCATCGCCTTCCACGGCAACAACAAGTCCACGGTGGAGATCCAGGACGCCATCGAGGCCGGCGTCGGCCGTATCGTCCTCGACTCCTTCCAGGAGATCGTCCGCGTCGCGCACATCGCCCAGAGTCTCGGCAAGCGGCAGCGCGTGCAGATCCGGGTCACGGTCGGCGTCGAGGCGCATACCCACGAGTTCATCGCCACCGCGCACGAGGACCAGAAGTTCGGGATCGCGCTCGCGGACGGGCAGGCCGCCGAGGCCGTACGGCGCGCGCTCGCGCTCGACGGGCTCGAACTCATCGGTATCCACAGCCACATCGGGTCGCAGATCTTCGACATGGCAGGCTTCGAGGTCGCCGCCCGCCGCGTCGTGTCCCTTCTCGCCGAGATCCGCGACGAGCACGGCGTCGAGCTCCCCGAGATCGACCTCGGCGGCGGCCTCGGCATCGCCTACACCAGCGACGACGACCCGCGAGAGCCCCACGAGATCGCCAAGGCCCTCGGCGAGATCGTCACGCGCGAGTGCGAGGCCGCCAAGCTCAGGACCCCCCGGATCTCGGTCGAGCCGGGGCGTGCCATCGTCGGGCCCACCGCCTTCACCCTCTATGAGGTCGGCACCATCAAGCCGCTCGACGGACTGCGTACGTACGTCTCCGTCGACGGCGGCATGTCCGACAACATCCGCACCGCGCTGTACGACGCCGAGTACAGCGTCGCTCTCGTGTCGCGGACCAGTGACGCCGAACCCATGCTCGTACGCGTCGTCGGCAAGCACTGCGAGAGTGGCGACATCGTGGTCCGGGACGCGTTCCTGCCCGCCGACCTCGCGCCCGGTGACCTCATCGCCGTCCCCGCCACCGGCGCGTACTGCCGCTCGATGGCCAGCAACTACAACCACGCCCTTCGCCCGCCGGTCGTCGCGGTCCGCGACGGTGAGGCGCGGGTGATCGTCCGCCGCGAGACGGAGGAGGACCTCCTGCGCCTCGACGTCGGCTGAGAGAATCGAAGGCACACACCCGGGGCGGGCGGAAGATCTCCTGTCTTTCGCCCGCGCGTAAATGAAATAGACGTCTCACGATCCGGACCAGGGATAGAAACTCCCGTCCGGTGAGTGAGACTGGTCCCACCGTGACGGTAAGAGGAAACGAGGTCGGATGATGCGTACGCGTCCGCTGAAGGTGGCGCTGCTGGGCTGTGGGGTTGTCGGCTCAGAGGTGGCGCGCATCATGACGACGCACGCCGACGACCTCGCCGCGCGTATCGGAGCCCCGGTCGAGCTGGCGGGTGTCGCCGTACGGCGGCCCTCCAAGGTGCGTGAGGGAATCGATCCGGCGCTCGTCACCACGGATGCGACCGCCCTCGTCAAACGCGGGGACATCGACGTCGTCGTCGAGGTCATCGGCGGCATCGAGCCGGCCCGTACGCTCATCACCACAGCCTTCGAGCACGGCGCCTCCGTCGTCTCCGCCAACAAGGCGCTCCTCGCCCAGGACGGTGCCGCGCTGCACGCCCTCGCCGAGGAGCAGGGCAGGGACCTCTACTACGAGGCCGCCGTCGCCGGTGCCATCCCGCTGATCCGCCCGCTGCGCGAGTCCCTCGCCGGCGACAAGGTCAACCGGGTGCTGGGGATCGTCAACGGCACCACCAACTTCATCCTCGACAAGATGGATTCGACGGGCGCCGGGTATCAGGAAGCACTCGACGAGGCCACGGCACTCGGGTACGCCGAGGCCGACCCGACCGCCGATGTCGAGGGCTTCGACGCCGCCGCCAAAGCCGCGATCCTCGCCGGTATCGCCTTCCACACGCGGGTGCGCCTCGACGACGTGTACCGCGAGGGCATGACCGAGGTCACCGCCGCCGACTTCGCCTCGGCGCGGCAGATGGGCTGCACCATCAAGCTGCTCGCCATCTGTGAGCGGGCCGCCGACGGCGGGTCCGTCACCGCGCGCGTGCACCCCGCCATGATTCCGCTCACCCACCCGCTCGCCTCCGTGCGCGGCGCGTACAACGCCGTGTTCGTCGAGTCGGACGCCTCCGGGCAGCTCATGTTCTACGGGCCGGGCGCGGGCGGCGCCCCGACCGCCTCCGCCGTCCTCGGCGACCTCGTCGCCGTCTGCCGCAACAAGCTCAGCGGTGCGACCGGACCCGGCGACTCCGCGTACACCCAACTGCCCGTGAGCTCCATGGGCGAGGTCGTGACCCGCTATCACATCAGCCTCGACGTGGCAGACAAACCGGGTGTTCTCGCCCAGGTTGCGACCGTGTTCGCCGAGCACGGCGTTTCGATCGATACGGTTCGCCAGCAGGGTAAGGACGGCGAGGCCTCTCTCGTCGTCGTCACCCACCGCGCGTCCGACGCGTCCCTCAACGGGACCGTCGAGGCGTTGCGCAACCTCGACACCGTGCGGGGTGTCGCCAGCATCATGCGGGTTGAAGGAGAGTAACCAGCAATGACCCACCAATGGCGCGGAATCATCGAGGAGTACCGGGACCGGCTGCCGGTATCCGACACCACGCCGGTCGTGACGCTGCGCGAGGGCGGTACGCCGCTCGTGCCGGCGCAGGTGCTCTCCGAGCGCACGGGCTGCGAGGTCCACCTCAAGGTCGAGGGCGCGAACCCGACCGGGTCCTTCAAGGACCGCGGTATGACCATGGCCATCACGCGGGCCAAGGAGGAGGGCGCGAAGGCCGTCATCTGCGCGTCGACCGGCAACACGTCGGCCTCCGCCGCGGCCTATGCCGTACGGGCCGGAATGGTGTGCGCCGTTCTGGTCCCGCAGGGCAAGATCGCGATCGGCAAGATGGGCCAGGCCCTCGTGCACGGCGCGAAGATCCTCCAGGTGGACGGAAACTTCGACGACTGTCTGACGCTGGCGCGCGCGCTGTCCGACAACTACCCGGTGGCGCTGGTCAATTCGGTGAACCCGGTGCGTATCGAGGGCCAGAAGACCGGGGCCTTCGAGATCGTGGACATGCTCGGCGACGCTCCCGACATCCACGTCCTGCCGGTGGGCAACGCGGGCAACATCACCGCGTACTGGAAGGGCTACACGGAGTACGCCGCCGACGGGATCGCCAAGCAGACCCCGCGCATGTGGGGATTCCAGGCTTCCGGTTCCGCGCCCATCGTGCGCGGCGAGATCGTCAAGGACCCCTCGACGATCGCCACCGCGATCCGTATCGGCAACCCGGCCTCGTGGAAGTTCGCACTGGCCGCGCGGGACGAGTCGGGCGGCTTCATCGACGAGGTGACGGACCGTGAGATCCTGCGCGCCTACCGGCTGTTGGCCGCGCAGGAGGGTGTTTTCGTCGAGCCCGCGTCCGCCGCGTCCGTCGCCGGCCTGCTGAAGGCCGCCGAGCAGGGCAAGGTCGATCCGGGCCAGACAATCGTCTGCACGGTGACCGGAAACGGCCTCAAGGACCCCGACTGGGCCGTCGCGGGCGCCCCGCAGCCGGTCACGGTCCCGGTCGACGCGGCCACGGCCGCCGAACGGCTCGGCCTGGTGTAGCGCGGCTCCTCGTCCCGTACCGGCGGCAGCGAGTGAGCCGAAGGGGCGCGCCGGTGTCGAGGTGGTGAACGCGCGGAGGCCCGACGAAGGAGGGTCGAGCACGATCACCGCCTCGACACCGGCTGTAGCGCCCCGGAGGCGAACCGAGCTCTAAAAAAGGGGGGTGCACGAGGGGCTTACGACACGCATCGTGCGCCTCCTGTGCGCCCTATGTCGCCACAGAACCTTCCTTCGATAGGCTGTACTGAACCCGCCCGCCGCATATGCCGCGGTGCCGCGCAGTCCCTGCGGCCTGAGGGTCTTCCGCATTTTCCGTATGTCTCGCAGGATTTCGAAAATCTCGCAGCTCAAGCTCAAGGAGAGTCATCGAGCGATGGCCGGTCCAGCGTTCCGCGCCGCCGCCGTCCGGGTGCGCGTCCCCGCCACCAGTGCCAACCTCGGCCCGGGCTTCGACGCCCTCGGCCTGTCACTGGGGCTGTACGACGACGTGGTCGTCCGGGTGGCCGACTCCGGCCTGAACATCGACATCGCGGGTGAGGGCGGCGAGACCCTGCCACGTGACGAGAACCACCTCCTCGTACGTTCCCTGCGCACCGCCTTCGATCTGCTGGGCGGACAGCCGCGCGGCCTCGAGATCGTCTGCGCCAACCGCATCCCGCACGGCCGCGGTCTCGGCTCCTCGTCAGCCGCCATCTGCGCGGGCATCGTCGCCGCACGCGCTGTGACCATAGGCGGCGACAGCAAACTCGACGACGCGGCGCTCCTGGAGCTCGCCACCGAGATCGAGGGACACCCCGACAACGTCGCCGCCTGTCTGCTCGGCGGCTTCACGCTGTCCTGGATGGAGGGCGGTGCCGCGCGCGCCATCAGGATGGAGCCCGCCGAATCCATCGTTCCGGTGGTTTTCGTACCGGCGAAGCCCGTCCTGACAGAGACCGCGCGCGGACTGTTGCCGCGCACCGTTCCGCACGTCGACGCCGCCGCCAACGCGGGCCGCGCCGCACTGCTCGTCGAGGCCCTGACCAGGCGCCCCGAGCTGCTGCTGCCCGCCACCGAGGACCGACTGCACCAGGAGTACCGCGCACCGGCCATGCCGGAGAGCGCGGCACTGGTGGAGCGGCTGCGGGCCGACGGAATCCCCGCGGTGATCTCCGGCGCCGGACCCACGGTGCTCGCGCTCGCCGACCATACGGCGGCCGACAAGGTCGCACGACTGGCGGGCGAGGGCTGGGCGGCCAACCGGCTGGGCCTCGACGCCACGGGAGCGAGCGTGCTGCCGCTTGCTCCGTGACACACGGTTGCCGGATTTGGAGAGGGGGAATGTTTGTTGGATCCGGTAGTGTTAACCTCAAGTCTGCACCCGACCCCACCATGGCGAGGTGCTTTGTGTCCCCGTCCGGGACAACCTTCTTCCGGGAGCCTCCCAAACTGCTTTGTGCCATGCATTTGGGTGCTACGCGCTGAGCGGTGCTGAGCACGCTCCGGAACCGGCGTGACCGAGCCGATCGACACCGCACCTCAGTGCCGCGGCCCCGGGAAGCGCCATCCCAGATATTCCTTCCGCCTTTTGGCGGACCACCGCCCCGGCACGGTCCACACAAGCAAGGACCACTGTCGGACAGCACAACCGGTCGCCGAGCCAGACAGGCCGACGTCCGCTCCAGGGAAGGACCCTTCGTGAGCGACACCACCGATCTGATGGGCGCACGTGTCGAGGAGACCGCTGCCGCGCCCGCCACGGACGCCTCCGCGCCTGCCACCGGTGCCGGCTCCCGTCGGCGCCGCGGTACCGGCCTCGATGGCATGGTGCTGGCCGAGCTGCAGCAGGTCGCATCCGGCCTCGGCATCAGGGGCACCGCGCGGATGCGCAAGAGCCAGCTGATCGAGGTCATCAAGGAGGCGCAGGCTGGGGGGGGTACTCCGGCCAAGACCGCGGCTCCCGCCGCGGACGCCACCGAGACCAAGCCCAAGCGCCGGGCCACCTCGAAGGCTCGTACGGGCACGAGCGAGGAGGCCGCGCCTCCCGCTGCCAAGGCCGCCGACAAGAAGGCGGACCCGGCCGAGAAGGCCGTGGCCCAGCAGCAGATCGAGATTCCCGGCCAGCCCGCCAGTGAAGACGCCCCGGCCGAGCGCCGCCGGCGTCGCGCCACCGCCGAGGCCGGCAGCCCCGAGACGGTCGCTGCCGAGGCCAAGAGCGAGCCGAAGGCCGAGGTCCCCGTGGCCTCCGGCGAAGCCAAGGGCGACGCCGGTGACGGCGGTGCCGACGGCCGTCAGGGTCGACGCGACCGCCGTGACCGCGACCGTGACCG
>NZ_JBQQCG010000063.1:0-70844 GCF_052245575.1 Streptomyces sp. 2A115
CGGCGGTGCACATCAATCCCGACACAAGCCTGCATCCCGGGCCTCCTCCTCGAGTCCGAACCATCCGCAACCGATGGTCCTCCGGGCCCGCCCGAATGGGGCCCCGGCCCTCATAGGGTCAGGTCAGAAGCACTTCTCGCGTTTATGGCCAAGCCTCGGACAATCCACCCCGTGAAAGCCCGAAGCTAACCCCGAAGGTGTGAACGCCGCACTCGCTGCCTCAAGTTGAGCTGCTTCCGTCAGGCCCAGCTCGCCCTTGCCTACCTGCGCAAGAACGAGACGCTCGCTCAGCTCAACGCAGGGTTCGGCGTTTCAGGAGCGACGGCCTGGCGGTACGTGGACGAGACGGTCGACGGCCTCGCTGGCTGGGCACCCGCACTGCGCGAGGCCCTGACCGGCCGCGGCGAGGACGACTTCGTGATCCTGGACGGCACTCTGATCCCCACCGGCCGGATCGCGGCGGACGAGCCGTACTACTCCCCGAAGCACAAGAAGCACGGCAGGAACGTGCAGGTCGTCGCCGCACCCGACGGCACACCCCTGGGGTTTTCGCGGGCCCTGCCCGACGCACTCACGACCTGACCGCCGCCCGTGCTCACGGCGTGATCGAGGACTGCCACACGCGACTGGGATCCGCGACTCCGTTAGCGATGAAGGCAGTTCGGTCACAGTGAATTAGCAAATCCGCAGCTTCCTCAGCAATGACTATTGAGCAATAGCGCTCGGTTGTATGGCACTTCCGTCAGCCTGCGGCTCGCCGGTTCAACATGATGGTTCGGCGGTCGCGGCGAGCAGGGCGGCGTCGTCGTCGACCCGGTCGGGGGTGTTCAGCAGTTCCAGGGCCCGTTGGGTGATCTGCTGGGGGTCGGGGCGGGCGGCGGCGGGCAGCGCGCCGCAGGTCTGGCGAAGGGCCGCCAGGCCGTCGTCCAGGGACAGCGCCCGGTTCTCCACCAAACCGTCGGTGTATAGCAGCAGGCTGGTGCCGGGCGGGAACGCCACCTTGCGGTCGACTGGGGTGCTGCCCAGTCCCAGCGGCAGCGCCGGGGGCAGCTCCAGGTAGGCGGTGTCGGCGGCTATCAGCAGGGGCGGCAGGTGCCCGCTGGCGGCGTAGCGCAGGTGGTGATGGTGGGGGTCGTAGACCGCGTAGAGGCAGGTGGCGAAGCGGTCGGTGGAGAGCGACTGCAGGTAGGCGTCCAGCCTTGTCAGCACTTGGGCCGGGCCGGCGCCCTCCAGTGCGAGGCTGTGCAGGCCGGAGCGGAGTTGGCCCATCAGGGTGGCGGCTTCCACGTCGTGGCCCATGACGTCGCCGATGGCCAGTCCCACGGCGCCGTCGGGCAGGGCGAGCACGTCGTACCAGTCGCCACCGACCTCGGCGCCGCGGTTGCTGGCCCGGTAGTGGGTGGCCAGGCGCACGCCGGGTACCTGGGGGAGGCAGTGGGGCAGCAGGGCGCGCTGCAGGGTCAGGGCGAGGCGGCGCTCGTTGTGGTACCGGGTGGCGTTGTCGTAGGCCAGGGCCAGGCGGTGGGCGACGTTCTCCAGATACTTGTGTTCGACCGCGGAGTAGCCGCCGGTGTGCCGGGCCAGCACCAGGGCCCCCAGCGTCCGGTCGTGGGCGTGCAGCGGCAGGGCCAGCACGGCGGCGGGCGCCGGGTGCGGGCCGGCTGGGGCTGGGGCGGTGCCGTTGATCGCGTGGGTGGCGGCGGCGGCCAGGGCGTCGCGGGCAAGAAGGGGGGCGCCGACGATGTATGCGGGGGGCGACTGGGCCGGGGCGGGTGTCGCGGCGGTGAGGTGGATGCTGATCTGGTCGGCGAAGTCGGGCAGCAGTAGCTGACCGGCAGTCTGCAGGATCTGGTCCGGGTCGAGGGTGGCCGACAACCGCAGGCCCGCGTCGGCCAGGGAGGCCAGTACGGCCAGCTGGTTGCGGGCATCGGTCAGGACCTGTTCGCGCGCCCGGGACAGTTCCAACCCGGTGCGGACGCGCGCCAGCAGCTGGCGCGCGGAGAAGGGTTTGGCCAGGTAGTCGTCGGCGCCGGCGTGCCGGCCCTGCACGGATTCCTCCTCGCCGGCGCGGGCGGTGAGCAAGACGATGGGCAGGCGGGCGGTGCGGGGGTCGGCGCGCAGCGCCCGGACCAGCTCGAAGCCGTCCATGCGGGGCATCATCACGTCGCTGAGCACCAGCTCCACCGGCTGCGCCAGGGCCGTCTCCACGGCGGCCCGGCCGTCGGCGGCGAGCAACACGTCGTAGTCGGGCTGCAGGAGCTGGGTGAGGTAGGCGCGCATGTCAGCGTTGTCGTCGACGACCAGCAGGCGGGCCCGGTGGGGGCGGTCGGCTTCGTGCGGGCCAGGGCCGTGGGGGGCATCGTGGGTCGCGGGGGCGTGCGGGGTGCGCACCGCGGAGGTGGCCGCGGCGGGGACGGGGTCGGCTGCCAGCCAGCCCAGCGCCTCGTCCACATAGGCTGCGGCGCGGCCGGGTGGGCCGAGCCCGCTTTCCCTGGGGGTTTCCCCGGCGCCGACGGCGGGCGGGGCCAAGCGGGGCCGGTGGGCGGCGGCGAAGGGGAGGTCCACGGTGACGGTGGTGCCCTGGCCGAGCCGGCTGTCCACGCCGACGGTGCCGCCGTGTGCTTCCACCAGGTCCCTTACCAGCACCAGGCCGAGGCCGCTGCCCTCGTGGGAGCGGGAGTGGGCGCCGCGGACCCGGTGGAAGCGCTCGAACAGGCGCGGCAGCTCGTCCGCGGGGATGCCGGTACCGGTGTCGGTCACGGTCAGCCGGGCCCGGTCGCCTGCCGCGGCCACCTGCACCCGCACCCGGGCGCCGCCGGTGAAGGTGAACTTCAGGGCGTTGCTGAGCAGGTTGAGGATGATCTTCTCCCACATCTCCCGGTCCAGGGGCACCGGCCTGGGCAGCGGCGGGCAGTCCACCTCCAGCGTCAGGTCAGCCGCCTCGAAGGCGGAGCGGAACACCCCGGCCAGCTCGGCCGTGGCACTGGCGAGGTCGACCGGCTCGAGCGCCGGGCGCATCTTCCCTGCCTCGGCCCTGGCGACGTCCAGGAGGGTGTTGACCTGCTTCAGCAGGCGCAGGGCGCCGCGCTCGGCAAGCTCCAGCTGCTCGCGCCGTTCGGGGCGGTCCTCGTCGGCCAGAGCCTGCTGGAGCGGGCCCAGGAGCAGGGTGAGCGGGGTGCGGAACTCGTGGCTGACGTTGGCGAAGAAGGTGGTCTTGGCCCGGTCCAGCTCGGCCAGCGCCTCCGCCCGCCGGCGCTGCTCTTCGTGCGCGAGCGCGGCCGACTCGTGCGCGAGCGCGGCCGACAGTGCCCCGGCGACGGCGGAGGCGAGCACCTCAAGGAAGTCGTGGTAGGTCCCAGCCGGGGGGAAGCAGGGGTTGACGCCCACTACCAGGACGCCCTCCACCTGGCCCGCGCAGTGCAGCGGAAGGGCCAGCGCCTGCTCGACCGGGATTTGGGTGGCCGCGGCGTGCTGCCCGGCCGTGCTGCCGCCGGTGAACGCGGCGGCCGACAGCGTGGCCGAGGCACCGTCGGCGACCACCTGAGCCAGCAGGGCCGCCACTTCCGACCCGTCGGCCGCACTCAGCGAGACGGTCTCGGGCCCCGACGGGAGCCCGGCGGAGGCCGCCGGCCGCTGCATCCCGTGCTCGGAGGCCAGGTACAGGCCCAGAAACGGGATCTCCTCGGGGTAGGAGCCCGCCACCTCGGCGACCACGCGGGCGACGTCGCCCGGGGTGGGCAGCCCGGCCGTGCGCGTGCCGGTCTCGCTCAGCAGGCGCAGTCGGCGCTCGCCCAGTACCCGGCCGGTGGTCTCGGTGAGGATCTGCAGCACGCCGCCGACGGTGCCGTCGTCCAGCAGCACGGGCTGGAAGGCGGAGTCGAAGTAGCACTGCTCCAAAAAGCCGTGGCGCTCCATGATGAGCAGCTCATTCGGGACCAGCAGGGGCTTGCGGGTGCCGGTCACATAGTGGAAGTGGGAGCTCACGGGGTGGACCCAGACTTCGGGGAACACTTCCTTATAGGGCCTGCCGAGCGCCCAGGGGTGTTTGGCGCCGACAATGGGTGTGGAGCCCAGGTTGTACAGCGTGGTGAATTCAGCCCCCCAGTACAGAGCCATCGCATGCTCAGAGGTGAGCATGAGGCGCAGGGTGTCCACCAGGGGCCCCGGCCAGGAGACGGGGGGCCCGAGCGGCGTCCCCGCCCAGTCGATCCCTGCCAGAAGCTCGCCGAACGCGCCGCCCTCGGCGAACACCCGGGCCGCCGCGGTGCGCGGGTCATCGGGCCGGGTCATCAAAAAATCTTCCTCCTGGCGCCTGTGTGATCCGCCGGCGCCCTCACAAGACTGCCGACGGCCACTCGCTGCGGACCTCCCGGACAGATCGAACGCCGGATCCAACGGTTCCGACCGCTCTTCTGCCCGAATTGCAACTTTAAGACAATTAAAAGGCTATTTGCCCAGCAGTGTACGCCTGCAGCCACACGTCGACGGCGATGATCGTCGACTCACAGTCCCTGCGGGCGACCCACACCGTCGACGCCGACGGACAAAGCCGGGACCGCGCGAAGAAGGCGGGCCGCAAAGGACACGTGGCCGTGGACTGGCTGGGCTTGCTGCTGGGGCGCTGGTCACCGCCGCGAGAGTGTGGGACCGCGACGCCGGGATACTGCTGCTTACCCGGCTCCGCTCACCCCATCGCAGGATCACCATGGTGTGGGACGACGGCGGATACGCCGGCCACCTCGTCAACCGGGCTCGCAAACGCATCGATGACGCCACGGAGTTCGTCGTCCTGCCCAGCCGCTCACCGACGAAGCCACCCCAACCTGGCGTGACCCGACCCCGTGGAAGCAAAGACCTCTGACGACGGCGCGGTCGAGATCGTCCTTAAGGGTGCCGTTCCAGTCCCAGACGATGTGGGTACCGGGCAACTTCGCCACCGGCGGCACCATGAGCGGCAAGAAGGTCTACGCCACATCGAAGACGTCCACGCGGCAGATCAAGGTCCACGACGACAAGATCCACAGGTTCGGCAGCGGCGGCACCACCGAATTCTCCTCCGCCCATACCGAGTTCCCGAACAGCTACGCACTCAAGACCACCGACGGCGACGCGCTCGTGGTCTTCGCGCACACGCACACCCAGCGCGACGCCGGTTGCCCACTCCGGCTGCACATCGTGCCGGAGAAGGACGACCGCGCCTGGATGCGATGTCGGCCGCGGACTACAAACAGGACGAGGGCCTGCCCAAGGCCGACCGCGAGAAGTACAAGCCGTGGTCGTACAACCGTCGGCGGTGACGGCAATGGGCCGGTCGTCAACGACTGCGCATGCGACGCTGTGACTCGGTCGGCCTACTCCCCCACAGGCTCTGACGGCCGGTGACCAATCCCTCATGTACACCCTGCAGTTGGTGCCGATCACAGCAACGGGCCGTCCGTCGACGACGGTGCACGCCACAACAGACACCCAAGTGTCAGACTCAGTGGGACAGCGCCTGCCCCTGATCCACGCCGTACCGCCCATCCGCGGCAAGCGCGGACGACCCCGTCAGCGCCCCGACGTCCGCTACGCCGACCGCGGTTACGACCACAACGTCTACCGCCGCCAGGTCCGTGAGCTGGGCATCCGCCCGCTCATCGCCCAGCGCGGCACCGAGCACGGAAGCGGCCTGGGCAAGAACCGCTGGGTCGTCGAAGCGGCCTTCGCACTTCTGCGCTGGTTCCGCCCACTGCGTATCCGCCGGGAAATCCGCGCCGACATCCACCAGGCCTTCCTCACCCTCGGCTGCCCAATCATCTGCTGACGGCGCCTCAAAAAACCAGTGCGGACCTGAGCCCTCAGCCCGAACCGGCGACCAGTGCCTCACCGAGCGGGGTGCGCCGGTAGAGCACCGACCGTCCGGACCGGGCGCGGACGAGCAGCCCCGCGCCTCGCAGGATGGCGAGGTGGTCTCCTACCGCGCCGGGTGCCATGGCGAGACTTCGGGCGAGGTGGCTGGTACTGGCCGGGGCGTCCAGCGCCAACAGCAGCCGGGCTCGGGCCCGGCCGACCAGAGCGGTCAGCGCGTCCGGTTGGGGGACGGTCTCCTGTTCGCCCCACAGGGCGGCGGTGCCGCGGACACGATAGATCAAGGTCCTGGGCCAGGGGTCTTCCAGGTGGGCGGCGATATTCCCGACGAAGACCGAAGGGATCAGCAGGAGGCCGTCGCCGGCGAGGCGGACTGTTCCGACTTGGGGGAAGTGGCCGATCTCGATGCCGCCGGCTTGCCAGGCGATGCTCGGGTGCAGGCTCTCGATGGCCGTGGCCCATCCGTGTTCGCCGATCACACCCACCCGGTGCACGACATCGCGCTCACAGATCGCGCGCAGTTGCGGCCAGTCCGTGGCGAGCAGCTCGTGCCACGCCTGGTCCATCGCCTCGGCGATCCTGGGGACGGCGTCCGTCGAGTCCAGCACTGCGCGTACGCGGGGATCACGGGCGGACGGGCCGGTCGCGGTGGTGGCGAATTCGTGGCGGGCCTCTTCCAGCGGGGTGGCCCGGATCATGGCCAGGTCGTCTGCCCAGGTCTGGTTGAGGCCGCGCGGGGGTGGGGCGACGAAGTTCGGTCCACCTTGCGGGGCGTGCAGGGCGAGGACGGCGTTCAGTTCGGTCTCGCGGCGAAGCCGTTCAAAGGCCGGCAGGAGCCGGGTGGCCCAGGCTCGCGGCAGCGGCCGGTCCTGGCCGGCGAGCGAGCGCAGCAGCAAGCAGAGGTCCAGCGAGGGCGACAGTGCGAAGCGGCTGCGCAGCAGGTCCTCGACGGAGACTTCGAAGCGCAGCACCCGGCCAGGCTACCGCGGGACCTCTCTTCCGATTCGTCCAGCGACGAATCATTGGTGAGTGGCGTGGGCGCACGGCGAGGCTGGGCGTCATGACCCCAACCGCCGAACCCGCGCAGGGCAACCACCGTGCCACCTACCGGGAGGTGCTGGCCGAGCCGCGATTCCGGCTGCTCTTCTCGACCCGCACCGTCGCGATCACTGCGGGCTCGCTGCGGATCACCACGTTCTCGGTTCTGGTCTTCGCGGCCACCGGTTCCGCGCTGTTGAGCGCACTGGCCTTCGGCATCGGCTTTCTCCCGCAGTTGTTCGGCTCGCTGCTGCTGGGCTCACTGGCCGACCAACTGCCGCCCCGCGCGCTCATCGTCGGCGGCTACGCCTTGGAGTGCGCCGCCGCCCTGCTGCTCGCCCTGGTGCGGATGCCGATCGCGGCAAGCCTCGGTGTCGTGGCGCTGGTCGCCCTCGCCACACCGGTGTTCGGCGGCGCGTCGAGTCGGCTGGTCGCGCAGTGGCTGGAGGGCGACGCCTATGTGCTGGGCCGTTCACTGAACAACATCGCTGCCTCTGGCGCGCAATTATTCGGTCTGGCGCTGGGAGGTGCGGTCGTCGCGTTACTCGGCCCGCACCGGGCGCTCGCGGTAAGCGCCGCGCTCTACCTCGGCTGCGCGCTCGCTATCCGCATGCGGCTACCCCGGCTGGAGCCGGGAGAGTTCGGCGGCACACCCGGCAGCGCTCGGGGCGATGGCGGGGCCGTCCGGGCAAGCCTGCACGGTGCCGGCCTGCTGCTGCGCGGACACACGGTGCGACGACTGATGCTGGCCCAGTGGCTACCGCCCGCGTTCGTAGCGGGCGCGGAAGGCCTGATCGTCGCCTACGCGGGAGGACGCCACTTCGCGCCCGGCTGGTACGCGGTGCTGATGGGCTGTCTGCCGGTCGGCATGCTTGTCGGTGACCTGCTGGTGGGTCGACTCCTACGGCCACCCACCCGGGAGCGACTGGTAGTCCCGTTGATTGCGCTGATGGGACTGCCGCTGGTCGGCTTCGCTGCCGAGCCCGGAGTGGGCGTCTCGTCCTGTCTGCTGCTGCTCTGCGGCTTCGGATTCGCCTACGGTCTCGGCCTGCAACGGCCGTTCCTGGACGCCCTGCCACAGAATGGCCAGGGCCAGGCCTTCGGTCTGCTCGGCTCCGGCAGCATGACTCTGCAGGGCGTCGGGCCGGTCTGCTTCGGCTCGGTGGCCGCAGGCATCGGAACAGGCGGCGCCATCGCCCTGGCAGGCGGCGCGGCGGCGCTTACCGCCGTCTGGATTCTCACCTGGCACCCGCCCACCTCCCCGGTCCCCGTCCCGAACTACTCAACGGGATCAGAGAACGGCACCGAACAGCATGCGTGTAGCTCTCCTGCGCAGTAACCGTCGCAGGTCGGGTCGGCCGCGAGCCGTCACGCACCCCACCCCCACCCCCACGCCTCTCTGACAGACAGTCATTCCCGGTAGCTCATTGTGTAAGGAGTCCTGAGCCTCGGCTCTGCCAGCCGTTGCGGACCACGTACGGGATCTTGAGACCACGAACAGCCCATGGAAGGCTAATGCCGCATGATCGATAAATTCGCGAAGGACAACCTGCACGGGAGACTGCGGCGGGACCGCGAGGCGCTGCTCTGGAAACTCGACGGCTTGTCCGAATACGACGCCCGCCGACCTTTGACAGCGACCGGGACCAACCTCCTCGGCCTGGTCAAACACGTGGCCAACGTCGAGGCCAGGTACTTCGGCGAGGTCTTCGACCGCCCTTCCCCGGAACCGCTGCCCCGGTGGCAGGACCACTCCAACGGCAGCGATCTGTGGGCGACCGAGGACGAGACCCGCGATCAGATCATCGGGTTCTACCGGCGCACGTGGGAACACTCGGACGCGACGATCAACGAGCTTCCCCTCGACGCCCCCGGCCACGTGCCGTGGTGGCCGGAGCCTCATCCCAACACGAACCTGTTCGCCATCATGGTCCATGTCCTCGGCGAGTCCATCCGGCATGCCGGGCACGCCGATATCCTGCGCGAGGGCCTCGACGGCCGGACCGGGGTGCGCGCCGAAAACGAGAAGCAGATCGACGAGGAAGCCCGTGCCGCCTACCGCGCGAAGATCGAGCAGGCCGCCAGGTCGGCCGCATCAATCAAGGCTTAGTCGGACATACCGGGCAGCCTGACATCAGCTCCCCCACCGGCACTTGCGATTTCCGAGCACCCGGCCACCCGATATGCCCGCGTCACGCGATGTGGGCGTTCAGTCCACCCCTTCGTCGTCCTCGTCCAGCTCGAGCGCGTCCGCGTCGTTCAGCGGGCGCAGGGCACCGGCGGCCGGGGTCGAGGCGGTGAAGCTGCAGCGGCCAAGCAGGTTCAGGTTGCGGTGCTTGAGCGGGGAGAGCCGAGTGATGTCCTCCTCGCGGATCTCGTGGCCCTCGGCCTGGAGCTGAGCGACGGCGACGTCGATGTATCGGGTCGTCCAGGACACCATGGCGTTGAGGACCAGGCCGAGCGAGCCGAGCTGGTCCTCCATGCCGTCCCGGTACGCCTGATGGATGGTGCCGCGGGTCTACGGCAGCATCACGCTCCCCACGTCTGCTCGGCCTCCGCCTTCAGGATTCGCCTGACTTGACTTGGCACAGAGAAGCTGAATCCAGCACATGCCGCATGCGAGAGCCATCGAGGTACGTGAGATCGGATGGGTTGGGTGACCGTTACGCCGCGGTTGATCTTCGGTGCACCCTGAAAAGTTAGCGGTACGCCGCGAGGCCGAAGCCCCGGAGACTGGCATGGCGCTTGCAGGTTGAGCGAGCCAACTCGTCCGCACCGTGAACGGTCACCGCGTGGCCGCCCGGGACTCCGGCGGGAACCTTCTCGGGTGTAGATCCAATGAGGGTGCTGTTGATCAGGCGGTGGGTATGACCTGGTCGCGGTAGCGCGTCTGGTGGTTGCGGATGAATTCCTGCTGCTGGTGCCAGGTCCAGTAGGCGTCGAAGTCGCCGTTGGCGCGGACGGCACGCAGCTTGAGTACGGCTTCGGCTCCGGACAGGCCCCAGCGGGCGCCGGTGATGTCCAGGCGGTCTTTGACCAGGTGTCGGCATGCTCCCTCGATGATCCCGGTGGCGATCGGCCAGCCGCGTTCCAGAGCGGTGTCGTAACGCAGATGCTCGGCCTTGCCGGTCAGGTAGTTCACGGCCTCGTCGATGCCCTTGCGCTGGGCGTCGCGCAGTCCGGCGGTGCGGGCGGCTGCCTCGAGTGCGGCGGCGGTCTGCTGCACGCCGCCGCCCAGCAGGACGCGGGCGTGACGGGCGACCCAGGTCTCGGCGGAGGCATCGCCGCTGTCGTGCAGGCACCATGCTGCTCGCCACAGATATTCGAGCACGTGGATGAGGTCGACGATGATGTGGATGTCCACGCCGCGCTGTAGTGCTTCGGCCTTGATGAGGTCGATCTGATGGCGGGCCCCGTCGACCAGGACGACCCAGCAACGGCGGTGGCCGGGGTCGCGGTGCTCCGCCTGATCGAACACGGCGGCCACCACCTGCGCGGCGGTGTCGTTCACCGAGCCGCACAACCACTTCGACCGGGCCTTCGGCCCCTGGCGGCGCTCGGGCGCCGCGCCGTGGTCGGCGTCTTGCCGGTCGGGGTCGGCGATGATGTCGTCGGCTGTGCGCGGCGCGGGTTCGGCATCGTAGACGGCTCCCAGGGTGGCCATCCGTTTCCTGCCGTGTTTCTCCCCGGACGCCAGCCGGGTCTTCATCGCGTTGCCGCCCTTGGCGGCCGCGGCCTTCGCGGTGTCCTCGCACAGGGCTTCGGGCCTTATCACCACGCCCTTGCCGTCCACCGACAAGATCAGTGGCGTGGTGTCGGTGCAGGGGGCGGGTACCAGGGCGTCGTAGAACGCGTCGATGTCCGCCGCGGCGCCGACAGCGAGTTCCTGGACCTGCCGGTGCCCGATGCCGGAGCCGGTGTGGGCGTTGATCCGCTCGCAGGCGTCGGCGAAGCTGCCGCGGGCGGACTCGATCGCGGCGAGCCTGGCCAGCCCGTGCGAGTGCATTCCGTCCGGAAGGTTCAGCACCGCGTCGGCCGGGTGCAGGTCCGCCACCCTGGTGCCGCGGTAGGCGATCCGGACCACGGTGACCTTGCCGAACACCGTGGCCAGCCTCCGGCGCCGGCCCCGCTCGATCCTCGAGCGCTCGACACCGGTGGCGTCCACGACCTCCTGCCGACGCACCTCCTCCCTGGCCCGCAGGGTCAGATGGTCCTGGAACAACTGCCGGGTGACCTCGCGCATCCGCGCCCCCAGCAGATCCTCCAACTGCGCATGCGTCATCACCGCCGCCTGAGGAGCCGTCAGCTCCGCACACGCCGCGGCGAACAGACCCGCCGAGGCAGCGAAGGCGTCCTCACACTCCGCGAGCGCATCCCGGGCCGGCCCCACCCCGCTCACCACCCCTGCTTCCTGCCGTCGACCTTGAACAGCCCGGACGAAGGTTCGGCCAGGATCCCGCGCTCCACCAGCCTCTTCAGCTTCGAACGCATCCCCTCGACATGGCGCGGCTCAATCCCCAGACCCAGGTGCCGGCAGACCTCTTTGCAGCGCATCGCCGCCCCCGAGGTCGCGAACAAGGCGATGATCTCCCGGTACTCCTGCGACATCACCGTCACGTCCAGCTCCGCCTCGGCCTTCACCAGCGCCACAGCAACTTCGCCGGCACCCCCACCCGCGGCGTCCGTGTCCGGCACCGGCGAAGACGGCGCGGCCAGCACCTCCTCCACCGTCTCGCGCGCGATCTGCAACCGCGCCAGCCGTTCCTCTGCCCGCGACAACTCCTCGGACAGACCAGCGATCTGCTCACGAAGCCGCTCGGCCTGGCCCAGCACCTCAGCCCGCCTGGCCTCCAACGCTTCCATCAACGACGGCACACCACACCCACCCTCGCTCAGCACCCGCACGCCTCACGGCGCGCTCGACCCCAGCGACGGTAAAAGCCAGCACAACCAGCCACACCCCGAACCCCTGCTAATCACCCCAACGAGGCACCCTCAGAAGATCTACACCCAACCTTCTCCACTTCAACCTGACTGAGCCACGGACGTTCTGGGCCTGGGCCGCGGTCGAGTTCCTGCGCCACACCGGTGCCCGCATCGAGGAGATGCTGGAGGTCAGCCATCACGCGATGATCCAGACCGGCTGCCCACCACCGGCGAGATCGTCCCCCTGCTGCAGATCGCTCCGTCCAAGACGGACCAGGAACGAGTCCTGCTCGCCAGCCCCGAACTGGCCGACGTCCTGTCCACGATCATCCGTCGCGTCCGCGACCCCCACGACGGCCGATTCCGCTCCTCGCCGCCTACGACTACGCGGAACGCACCTGGAACCCGCCGGCACGGCTGCTGTTCCAGTACCACCGCGGCGGTGAGAAATCGCGCATGAGCGGCGAACTCATCCGCCGAACGCTGAGCGAGGTCCTGGCCTTCATCGGTCTCACCGACTCTGTCGGCCAACCGCTGGCTTTCACCCCGCACGACTTCCGCCGCATGTTCATCACCGACGCCATCCGATCCGGCCTGCCGCCTCACATATCCCAGGCCATCGCCGGTCACGCCAACATCAACACCACCATGGGCTACAACGCCATCTACCCCACCGAGACCATCGAAGCCCACCGCGCCTTCATCACCCGCCGCCGCACCCTGCGCCCGGCCGAGGAGTACCGCACCCCCACCGACGCTGAGTGGAAGGACTTCCTCGGGCACTTCGAACGCCGCAAGCTCTCCGTCGGTACCTGTGCCCATGCCTACGGCACCGCCTGCATCCACGAGCACGCCTGCTTCTCTGAACTAAGAGGCAAGGCCCAATAGCCCCTCCAGTTCAAACGTGAGACATGTCACACCCCACTGCTGGCGAGCCGAGCGGCGCCGAAGTACCAGGTCACAGCGTCACAAGCGGAAGAATTCGATCTACTCCGCATCGATCAGGCCTTGCGGGTTTTAGTAGCTCTCATGTCGCGCACGGCGCCGCGAATGTAATTAATGTGCTGTTTCTTCCGGTCATCCGCCCGAGTAGAACGACTTACTGAAGGAGAGCGGGCTGATGGCCGCTTCCAGGCAGGATGTGGTTTTTCCACGAGTCCGAGCATGGCGCCCGCCCATTTGACGTAAGGTGAGGCGCGCGAAAATCCTGAGAGTTGCCTGGTCAGAGCCCTCGGGTCCAGCATGGTTCAACCGGCGACCGCGGGCCGCCGCCTGACAAGGCGGCGGCCTCCTGCTGTCACAGGAGGCCGCCGGTGGTGGTGAATCCGATCTCCGCGAAGGGAGCCGTCTTCATGGACCATGCTAGGGCGGACAGCGAACGACGCCCACTCCGTCCCGGTCTAGCCCACGCCTTTCGCCGTCGTCGGTTGCTGCTTGTTGGCGGCATCGCGATGGTTTCAGGGGTGCTGTGTGCCCTGGTGTTGCTGAACGCAGTATCGCCGGAGCAAGCATCAGCGGTTGGTGTGATCACAGCTTCCTGCACTGCTTTGGTCAGGACTGTTATTCCTGATCAGCAGCGAGATGGCGCCGCTATCGAAGACTGACGAGGCCTGCGGCCAATGCCGTGCGGGGTCCTGACAAGCTGATCAGGACCCCGTTTCGGTGTCCGCGGCCGTACTTCGAGCGGCGATGTCCCCGAACGACGGCATTCCTAGGTAGATCGACTGTTTTGATCTTGCTGTTTGCGCGTCCATCTGAGCGAGCTTGTCCTTGGCCCCCTCAAGGGTGGTCCCATGGCCCTTGACGTCGCCGAGCCAGCCTTCTCGTTCGGCCTCGGCGATGCGGTCGACGAGGTTGTCCTTGATCTCGACGAGACGCCGCCGCTCGCGCGGGTCCGGGCGGAGCATCGGGCAGCGGATGCAGGCTTCTCTGAACTACCGGTAAGAAGGTTGCGCCCTAAACGAAGGTTGCTGAAAAATACCCTCCCTGGAGGAGGCTTTATCTCCGTAAAAACGCTATTATTACCTAATTCATTGACGATTCGGGGGGATCATATTGCGGCGAGTGCGCAACGCGTGGCGTGAGATACCACCACTAACGAGGTCTCTCTGTAAGATCATGCCTGCGCTCGGCTGTGCACTAGTCGGCTTAGGTGTCGCGGGTGACAGTCGTGGCTGGTGGGAAAGTCGGAGCTTTTTGACGAACCTGGCGAGCAGTTTCACGGGATTGATGTTCGCTGTGCCCTTCGCTTTAGTCGTGCTCAGTCGGATCAGCGAATCCCACGCGGAGCTAGCGGATAGACGTGCGGCTGCAAGGCAAGCGGAACGAGATCTCCGACGATTCAATGAGGCAGTGTCCGGGTTGCGTCCCGCTCGCGATAGTTTGACTGCAATGATTGCCTCCTATCGAGCCCAAAGCGAGACAGCGCTGGCCCGCAGATCCGCAGGGCAAATCAGGGAAACGGAAAGAAGGCGAATAGAATTAGGGATATGGGAAGAGTTCTGTCAATCCTCCAGGAGGCTAGTGCTTGGACAAGAACTCCAAGTTGATGCCATGGAGGCTCAGTGGAATGTGATTCGCGATTCACTATCTCCCCGCCTCTCGGATAATAACCTGATGCTGCACTTCACGGGAGATGTTTCCTGGGTACTCGGATTAGGATCTCCTCCTTTAATTATTGACGACTACGGGAATTCTGTGCTGGAATGCAAGTTGACCGTAAAGGCATTCAGGCGAAACGATATACGGCTCCTTCCGGATTCCTATGGAGCTTTGAGAGAGCGCAGCATTCATTCTGAATACGAGATGCGAGATCTCCTGGCAATCAGCACTAAGTGGATCGAAATTATCGATCGACTGACCGCCCGTGGCATTTCTTATGGACCTGCTCCCTCGTTTTGATCTCTGTCGGCCGCGGCGCAGAGCGCCTTGTGATGCCAGCTCTCGTTGATGCTCTGACGGAGTAATCAGATGGTTCGTATAGCGATCTCGTCGAATGAGGGCATTCCTAGATCGACTGTCTGCTGGCCTTGTGTAGTTTGTGCGTCGAGTTGGGCGAGTTTTGTTTCGGCTCCCGCGAGGCTGACTTTGAGGCCTTCGATCTCGCCGAGCCAGCCTTCTCGTTCGGCTTCGGCGATTCGGTCGCGCAGGTTGTTGCGGATGTCAACGAGCCGTGCTCGCTGGTCTGGGTCTGGTCTCAGGAGTGAGCATCTGACACAAGCGTGCTCATGGGCGCACGGGGTTGCGAAGGCGCGTGCGCAGGTGCCGATGGAGACCTTTCGTTTCTCGAAGTGGGCGAGGAAAGTGCCCCACTCCTCTTCTGTCGGGGTTCGATACTCTTCGCTGGGGCGAGAGGCCCGACGGCGGGTGATGAACGCACGGTGGGCCTCTATTGTCTCGGCGGGGTAGACCGCTTTGTATCCCATCGTCGTGTCAATGTTCTTATGCCCACAGATCACTTGGGCGATATGCGGCGGCAGGCCGTTCATTATTGCGTCGGTGACGAAGATTCTGCGGAAATCATGGGGCGAGAAGGTGAGGGCCTCGCCGTCGGCGTTGGTGAGGCCGGTGGCGGTCAGGGCATTGATGAGCAGTTTTCGGATCGCGGTCGGCGTGAATGCGCGGTGCTCCGAGCCGATGTCGCGCTGGAACAGGAGCGGCATCGGCGGGTTCCAGACTTTCTCGCGGACGTCGTAGGAGGCCACCAGTGGTATCGCCCCGTTGGGGCCGCGCAGGCGGCTGATGATGGCGCTGAGGACGTCGGCGAGCTCCGGGCTGACCAGCAGGAGTCGTTCGGTGTCGGTCTTGGACGGGGCGATCTGCAGCAGCGGTACGACTTCGCCAGTGGACGGGAGCCGGTACTGGGTGACGCTCTGGTGCGTCAGCTCCAGGAGTTCCTCGTTGCGGATGCCGGTCAGGCGTAGGACCTCGATCGCGGCGAATGCCCAAAACGCCTCCTCTTCGTCATAGGACAGGTTCCGCCGCTGCCCGCAGGACGTCGCTTCCGCCCAGGTGAGGTGCCCCGCAGCCTTGGGGGCGATGGCCCTCCGCAGTGCCCCGTCAGTGCCGGGGATCAAGGCCCCAGGCTCAGTGTTCTTCGCCGTCTGGAGCAAGCAGCCGGCCGCGCGTCGTCGACGATCGGTGGTGCTAACGAGCACGGGCAGGACGGGCAATCGCTCTCGTGTGCGCTGGTCCATCCGGGCCTTACGTCGCTTGCGTTCCTTCGCCTTGTGGATCTCGTCATCGCGGATTGGACAGGGCACGGCCCATGGTCCCCAGCGGGCCGGTTCCTCGGCTGCCCACTGTGCGATGTCCAGGTAGAACGCCCGGACTCGCATGAGCTCGTCCTTGGCATTGAGCCGCGGGCTGGAGATCTCGACACTCTTCCCGTCGGGACCGGTGACCGTGCGCTTCTTGACCTTCAAGTCCTCCTTCCAGGCACGGGCCACCGCCAGCGGCAGCCGCAGCGAGTCGGTCCCCGGCGCCAGGGCTTCGATCCGGGCCCAGAACAGGCCCGCGAGAGTTCGAGAGATCGCGTCCAGGCTGGCAAAGTCCAGCGAAGGCTGCCGCTCCCGCAGGTATTCGACGATCAGATCGCGGACCGGCCGGCACTGGATCCGGTAGCGGTCCACCAGCTCCTCAATGCTCAACTGCCCAAGGGCAAGCCCGAATGCCCGGATCGTGGCGGGGGCATCCTCGGGGAAGATCCCCAGAGCCTTCAACCGCAGGTAGAAGTCGACCTTCTTCTGCCCGCCGCGGGCATGCACCCGGCGCTGGGCATCGACGAGTTCCGCGCAATCGCCGACCGTGATGTCTCGGACCTGTCCTCCCTTGCAGGCCAGCAGGGTCGCGATGCGTGTCGCAGCGATCTGAGCGTCCTTGCGCGAGCTCGCCGGCCCGGTCGCAGCCAACTTGCGCAGGCGCCCGAACCCGTCGGGGTCGCGGACCTCGGCCATGACAGAGGCGAGATATCGATGCGTGCGGGTGAGCATCCACCGCAGACCGGGACGGATCACGTCTCCGCAGATCAGCATGAGCAACCCCGACGACAAGTCGTCGCGGTCATAGGACGGCGAGGTCCCGGACTCGTGTAGCCACCGCAACGGAAGATCCACCCAGGCGGCTCCAGGGAGATCCTCCGCGCCGCTGGCTGCCCACCGCTGCTGCCAAGTCTCTCCGGGCAGACTCGATAGCCAGCGCAGCAGTTTGATCACCCCACGTCGACGACCGGCTCGGGTGCCATTGACCGCCGGGAGAAACGGTGGGGCCGTCAGCCACCGCAGCGTCTCCTCCAGCGGCCGCGCCGTGTGCGACCACCAGGGTTCAGCCAGCCGAGCCGGAAAACGGGTCCGCAACTGGCTGTTCCTCGCCTGGGCCTGCTCTGCCGTCGCGTTCGAGACCTCCAACGACTTGCGGGTGACGTGCTTGGCGACGGCACTCACAAGGACCGCCCAAACAAGACGTCCAGCGACGCCGGGTCGTAGCCAGGCGCCGGAGGCGGCGGCACCGGCTGGCTGCGCTCACGGGCCTGACGCGCGTGATGGGCCAGTACCTCGGCCACGACCTCGTCCTTGTGCGGCGTCAGATATAGCTCCGTGGAGGACAAATGCGCATGTCCGAGCACCCATTGCACGTCGGCCAACGTCAGCTTCGGGTCGCGCACCATGCGGGCGGCCGCACTGTGCCGCAGATCGTGAAGGGTCCAGTCGGCGCCGAGCGAGGCGTTGACCCGCTCGAACATCCGGTGGGCGCCGTGATAGGTCAGCGGGCGTATCGGGCGTCGTCGTGTCCACCACACCGGCTGGGTACGACCGCGTGGCACGTGACCTTGTAGCTCCTGCTGATAGAGGCGCAACCACACGAACGCGTCTGCCGACGCTGGCACTTGTTGCACGGCCCGCGTGCCCTTGCGCACCACGCTGATCAACTGCTGGCCAGGATCGATGTCGTGCTGGTGGACGCCGATCAGCTCCGAGGCACGGACTCCGGTGGAGATCCAGAAGGCGACCAGCGCCCGGTCGCGGTGGGAGGGCAGCGCAGCGAACAGCGTGTTGAACCATTCGTCGGGGATCGAGCGCGGGATGCTGGGCCGGTAGCGACCTACCCGCTCCGGCTTCCAGCCGTCCATTGGATTGTGGTGCGCGTGCGGTCGGCCGGAGCGCCGCGACAGATCCAACGGGAACGGGTTGAGCAGCGGGCCGGAGCCCGCGTCGCGATGGACGTCGTAGAAGCGTCGCAACACCGTCTCGCTGTGTACGACGGTGGTCGGCGCGTAGCCGGTGCCGGCTGTCGGCTTCCCCGTCACGGGTTAGGAGCGTTGGACGCCTGTACCGCCCGCCGAGCCGAGGTCTTCGCTCGCCTCGGTTTGACCGTTAACTGGATCCAGCGACTGAAGTCCCTGGCCTCTGCCCGGGTCGCTCGGTCCCAAGAAATGCCCACTGCCTGCAGGAACCTCCACCACCGAAGTAGGTCCATTCCGTAAGAGCGGACCGTCGACGGGGCTTTCCCGGCCGCCAACAACTCCTGGAAGTAGACGGCGGCCGCTTCCACATTCACACCGTTTGGATCGACGAGCCGATACGGCTCGTACCGATCGCCGGTCTCCACCAGGCGGCCCCACCGAGGAACCACCAACGTTGCCGGATCCCGCTCGGGGACATCGTCCATCACGACCGGTGACCGTAGCGACCGCAGGCAGCATCTGCCCCCTGAACTGCCCAATCCTCACTGTTCGTTCAGTCAACGGGGCGTCCACTGCTCCTCGCTCCTGCGACCCGATCCCGCCCAGCGCACTCAGCTGGTGGAGATCCGGGACAACCTCGTTGACCACATCGCCGAAGCTGAAAGGGAGGGCTGGCTCGGCGAGATCGAAGGGCTCCGCGTCAGCCTGGCCCCGGCGCTCAGTCCAAGATCAGCCAGATCGACGCCGCAGCCCTCGGCGGACCGGTGAACCTCGGCCCGCCTACTCGGCGGAAGAAGCCGGGCCCCGCGAGGAAGAGCCCCGCTTGCGGCGCAAGTTCGGAGATGGCGGGTGGGCCGACCCCTGGACCGGAATCAGTTCAGGGTCTGGGCGGTGTACAGGGTGCCGAGGGCTGCGGCGAGTGCGCCGAGCAGGAGCCGTAGGGCTTGTTCGGGTAGACGGGGTTGGAGGCGGGCGCCGAGGTAGCCCCCGATCAGTCCGCCGGTGCCGCAGGCGAGTCCGAGCCACCAGTTGGGGGCGACGTCTCCGGAGCTGACGAGGGAGAGCAGCGCGTAGGCGACAGCGCCGACGAGGGAGGTGGCGAAGGTGACGGCGAGTGCCGCCGGGGCGACGCGTGCGAGAGGCAGGCCGCGTCCGGCGAGGATCGGTCCGAGGAGGGAGCCGCCGCCGATGCCGTAGATGCCGCCGACCACTCCGACCGCCAGGGCGAGGCCGGTGAGTGTGCGTGGGCTCAACTCGCCTGCGGACGGCGGCCGGTGACGAGCCGGGGTGAGGGCGCGCAGGCACAGCCACAGGCCGAGCGGCAGCAGCAGGGCGGCGATCAGGAGCCGGAAGACGCTCGGGCCGGGGAGGGCGAAGACGCGGATGGCGGCGCCGAGGACGACGCCGGGCAGGGTGCCCAGAACCAGGCGCCGGGCGAGGTCGCCGCGCAGGGCCCCGTCGCGGCGGTAGCGCCACAGGGCTCCTGGTCCGGCGACGACGTTGTACAGCAGGTTGGTCGGGGTGACCGCGGGATTGGGCACGCCGAAGACGCTCAGCTGGATGGGGAGGAGGAACACTGCTCCGGACACACCGACCGGGGCGGTCACGGTTGCGATCAGCAGGCCGGCGGCCAGCCCACCCACCCATGTCCAGTCCACCGTTGCCCCTGCTGATCGATTGCCTGGCCAGTATCAGTGCCCCGGACGGTGCTGAAGGCGGTCTGCAACGAGATGTTCATGAACAGCAGGCGCAGCCGCGCCCGCCCGCAGCCGCACGCGTCCGCGTCGTCGTTCGACTAGGCGGCCGCGGCAGCCGGCTACGGTTCAGCCCGCGGTCCGCCGGCCCCAGGCCCCCCGCCCATCACGCGGTACATGCCGATCGATGCGTGCGCGACGGTGTCGGCGAAGCCGAACTTCTCGTAGAGGAAGCGGGCGGGGCCGTCCGCGATCAGCGAGACGTAGGCGGTGGCGGGCGCCCGGCGCTCCAGTTCCCCGGTGAGCGCGGCCATGATGCGCCTGCCGAGGCCGCGCCCCTGGTGTGCGGGGTGTACGCACATGTCGACGATCTGGAACGCGGTACCGCCGTCCCCGATGACGCGCCCCATGCCGATGGGCTCCCCCTCGTACTGGAGGAGAACCCCGTGCCAGGTGTTGGGTAGGGCGAGCGCAACCGCCTCGGGGGCCTTGTCCGAGAGGCCGGCGTCGGTGCGCAAGCGGCGGAAGACCTCGACGGAGGGCACGCCCACGCTCAACTCGTAAGGATCACTCAAGTTTTCCACTTCCGATCGTGTGATGTGCGCGGTGATGGGCGTGCTCCGGTGCTCGGCTCGATGGTCAGTAGCCGGATTCGGCGTGGTCACCGTGGTCGCTGAGCTGTGCTTCGAACCAGTCGTGCAGGGCGTCGACCAGCGCCGGCTCGTCAGTGGCGTAGGTGGGGGTGGCGCCGTCGGGTCGTTCCCGGTGGCACACCTCGACGCGTTCGTAGCCCTCTTGTAGTCCCTTCAGGCCCGGCATGCTGTCGCCGTGGATCTGGGCGGGGTCGCCGAAGTCTCCCTGGCTGAACGCCTTGGCCTCCTGCTGGAGGTGGGAGCGTATGAGGCCGATCTGTTTGGTGTTGTCGGACTGGTCGGCGACGACGTCCTGGGCTCCGCCGATCTCAGTGGGGTTGAAGTGGTGGGTGGTCTGCTCAAGAGTGGTGGGTGGTCTGCTCAAGGTCGAAGGGCATCACCGTCTGACCGCGTTCGGCGACCGCCTCCTGCCGGTCGCCTTGCAGGTCGTCACCATCGTGCTGTGGGCTCCCGGTCAGCAGGACTGCGGCCGGGGCCGCGCCGACACCCCCTACGGCGATGCCGGTCATCAGCAGACGGCGCTTGCGGTTGTTCATCCACTGCCTCCGTACACGTCGAGGGCTCGCGGTACGCCCGCCCGTTCTTGGGTGGGATCACTTCAACCGGAGTGGCCGGTGCCTGGTGGGCGGCGCCGCGGCTCAAGGCGGTGCACGGCGGCTGTGGGCGTGCCGGCACCGCCCGCACCTGTCGCCTGGACGCCCGCGGCCTTGGGCTCTACTCGCTCTTGGAGGGGATCAGCCACAGGGTGATGACGGCGGAGAGCGCGGCCACGCCCGTGGCTACGAGGAACGCGTCGTCGAAGCCGGAGGCGGCCTGGTCGCCGGTGTGGGTAGCGATGCTCGCGGCTGCGGCGCTGGAGACGGCCGCGGCGCCGACCGAGGCGCCGAACTCGTGGAAGGTGCTGACGATTCCGGAGGCCACACCGGCCTCGTGGGGGGCGACACTGCTGAGCGCGGTGGCCGAGGCGACAACGAACAGGGCACCGAGTCCCGCCGCGGCGATGCTCACGCCGGTGACCATGGCGGCGGTTCCGGACCAGAGCACCGGCACGAGGAATCCGGCAGCCGCGACGGCCAGGGCGACCGCAGCCAGCAACCGTGCTCCCAAAGTGCCGATCACCCGTCCGGCGGCGGTCGCGGCGGCCATCGTCAGCAGCGCCACCGGCAGGAACAGGACGCCGGTCATCAGGGCACCGTGGCCCTGATGGTTCTGGAGGTAGAAGGAACCAAGGAAGAAGGCCCCCACCATCAGCGCCGTGGTGACGGCGATCACAAAGGTGCCCGCCACCACCGGGCGTCGGCCGAGCAGACGCAGGTCCACCAGCGGTGCCGTCGCCCGGCGCTGCCACGCGGCGAAGGCGGCGTAAGCGACTGCCGAGGCGGCGACCAGGACGACGGTGACGGCGTCGAGCCAGCCGTGGTCGCCGGCCCGGATCAGGGCGTAGATGAGAGCGCCGGTCGCCACGGCGACCAGGACGGCGCCGGGCACGTCGAGGGAGCCGGTCGCCACACGGGGCAGGCGCGGCAGTATCCGGGCCAGCAAGACGAGAACAACCAGGCCGACGGGGACGTTGACGAAGAAGACCCAGGCCCAGCCCGGACCTGCCGTGATCAGCCCGCCCATCAGTACACCGAGGGCGGCGCCCCCGCCGCCGAGCGCCGACCAGATGCCCAGCGCGCGGTTGCGCTCGTCGCCGTCGAACAGCCGCACCACCACGGACAGAGCGGCGGGAGAGAGCATCGCGGCGCCCGCTCCCTGGGCAATCCGGGCCCCGAGCAGCAGCGGGGCACCGGTGGCGAATCCGGCGGCCAGCGACGCCGCGGTGAACACGGCGAGCCCGGCCAGGACGACTCGCTTGGCGCCGAACAGGTCCGCCGCCCGGCCGCCGAGCAGCATCAGACTGCCGAAGGTGAGGGCGTAGCCGCTGACCACCCAGGTCAAAGCGGCGCGGCTCAGGTCCAGTTCGGCACCCATGTGGGGCAGTGCGATCGCGACCACGGTGATGTCGAGGATCAGCATCAACTGCGCCAGCCCCAGCAGGCCCAGGACCGGCCAGCGCAGCGGATGCGGCGCATCCGGTGCGTGTGTGGTGGTGGTTTCCGTGTCGCTCATGACGCTCACCCCTCATCGCGAAGTCGTACAGGCGTGTTCACGTTATACGCCCTGGGGGTATAAAGCGAACAGAGTTGTTCGCCTTATCGGGGTACTGTGTGCGCATGGGCAGTAAGAACACCACCAAGCGCGCCGACGCCCTGCGGAGCATCGAGGCGATCGAGCAGGCAGCGGCCGAATGTCTCGGACGCAACCCGGAGGCGAGCATGAGCGAGATCGCGCGCGCCGCGGGTGTGGGCCGGGTGACGCTGTATGCGCACTTCACCTCCCGGGCGGAGGTCGTCGACGCGGCGATGAGCCGCGTCATCGACCGGGGCAACGAGGCACTGGACGCGGTCGACCTGACCGGCGATCCGCTGCTCGCCCTCGCGTGGTACATCGAGGCCGGCTGGCATCTGGTGGATCAGGCGCGGTCGCTGCTCGTCGCAGCCCAGAAGGAACTCTCCGCGGGACGCATCCGCGAACTGCACAGCGGACCCGCCGCCCGGGTCGAGACACTGGTCGCCCGAGGCCGCGCCGAGGGCGCTTTCCGCACAGACCTGCCGATCGCGTGGCTGGTCAATACCCTGCACACGATCATGCACAGCGCCGCAGAGGAGATCCGCGCCGGCCGCCTCACCTCCGACCGCGCCGCCCACCACATCACCGCCACGGTGCTCGCCGCCTTCACACCACCGGGCAAGCCAGTGCCGGAACCCGGCGGCGGAACCTGACACCGACGGCCTTCAAGAGGGATGCAGCGCAGCGAAGACAACGCTGCACGCCTGGTCAACTGTGCCAAGGGCTGGATCCTCGGCACCAGTTCAGAGACGTGACCAGGCCGAATGAGATGGCACCGGACGACTGCTCCTGCCACCATCAGCACAGTCACGGTCCGTAGCCGAGCGCGTTCCTTCCGTCGAGCGCGCGCCCGACGCTGATCCAGCTCGGTCAGGCCCTCCGGGTCGACCCGACGCTGCGTGCGACGCTCTCGCTGCTCTCGGAGGGCGCGCATGGAGTGCAGTGTTCTCATGCCCCGTACATGCCGGTCTGGCAGCATCCGGTTGCAACCGGATCGACCACCGGCCCTGACCACTCCCCCAACTGACATCACCACACTGACCTGCCATTGACGGGCCCAAGGTCGCGGTACAGGGCGCCGTGTCCGGGGCGCGCTTCGCAGCTCCACGCGAAACAGCCGCCGCACGGGACTGATCCCGGGCGACGGCTGCAACAAAGAGTGTGGTCGTGAAGGGCGGTCGCCTACGGCTCGACGCCGACCGGATCGCGGGAGCGCAGGACTCGCCCGTTCAGGATGGTGTGACGCAGGGCGTAGTAGGCGCTCTCGTGCTCCGGAACATGGTGGCCAACGTCTGCCAGCTCGACGCGCTCCTCGGAATCGGTCGCGACTCGGTGGTCGTCGGCGTCCTGCCGTTCGCGCACATCTACGGGATGACCGTGGTCGTCAATCTGTCGCTACGACGCCGGGCGACGATTGTCACGATGCGCTCGTTCGACCTGACCGAGTTTCTGAGGGCCATCGAGGTCCACGCGGTCACGCACCTTCCCGTCGCTCCGCCCGTCATGGTGGCCCTGGGCAAGTCGCCGCTCGTGGGAGACCACGACACAGGGTCCGTGCAGCTCGTTCTCTCGGGAGCCGCACCGCTCGACGCGTCGTTGGCTCGCACAGTGCAGGATCGACTGGGCTGCGCAGTCCGACAGGCGTACGGCATGACCGAGATGAGTCCCGTCAGCCACGCCGCACCCCTGCACGACGCCTCGCTCCCGGCCCAGTCGGTAGGGCTCACCGTGCCGGGCATGATGTGCAAGCTCATCGACCCTTCCACCGGTAACGAGATCCCGCAGCCGGAGGACGGTACCAGCGAGCCTGGCGAGCTCTGGTGCCAGGGGCCGAACATCATGGTCGGCTACCTCGACAACCCTCACGCCACGGCCGGCACCGTAGACGGCGACGGTTATCTCCACACGGGCGACATGGCTGTGGTGGACGCCGCCGGCGCAGTCACGATCGTCGACCGCCTCAAGGAACTCATCAAGTACAAAGGCTATCAAGTCGCCCCCGCCGAGCTCGAGGGCTTGTTGCTGGAGCACCCGGACATTGCCGACGCGGCAGTGGTGGGCGATCCTCTCGGGGACGGCGACGAGGCTCCGCACGCGTACATAGTCCGCGCGCCTGAGTCGGACCTCACGGCCGACGACGTCGTCAGCCTGGTGAACGAACGTGTGGCGCCATACAAGAAGATTCGGGCGGTCACCTTCCTCGACGCCATCCCGAAGTCAGCCTCCGGCAAAATCCTGCGACGCAGATTGCGAGCAGACAACGAAAGGCCGGCCACAGCCGTGTAGGCCGCCGGCGCTGCTGCACCAGTCGAGTCCTGGCGGGCGCCGCGGTGCCGGTACTGGTGGTGGTCGACTACGCGGAGACCTGCCCCGGGCAGGTGGCCGCGCTGCTGGATGCTGCTGCCCGGCACAACGGGACCAGCCCGTTCAAGCTGCTGCTGGCCCACACCGCCGGCGACTGGTGGCAGGCCCTGCAGGCCAGTAGCTCCGTCGCAGAGGATCTGCTGGACGGCGCAGACGACCTCGCGCTTCCCGCACTGGAACCCGATCGGGAGGTCTCGCGCAGTAGCGAGGGCGTCGATCGCGGCCTGCCACGGGTAGGCGTCGAGGTCGCCGCGCTTGGGCTTGTGGGGCACGAATCCGCCACATCGCGCAGGCGCGCCTCCCACGTCGAGGGCGTCCTCGACGTGGGACCATCGCCGCAGGCCGTCTTCCATACCGGCAGCCTGCGGCGCACCGCGGACAGCCGGCGCATTCCCCAGCGGGTCATGCAGGTCGGGTGACCCTCGGGTCGTCTCGCTGCGCGCGCCCTCGGCGTCGGCCGTACGAGCGGCTTCGCGGGGGTGGGAGAGGAGGGCTCAGCCATGGATCGGCGGTCTCTGGATAGTAGGGCGGAATGCGGCGAGGATGAGGGCATGGACAAGAAGGAACTCGCGGAATTCCTGCGCCACCAGCGTGAAATGCTGCGCCCCCGCGACGTCGGGCTGGCCGAGGGGCCGCGCAGGCGTACGCAGGGGCTGCGCCGCGAGGAGGTCGCGCAACTCGCCGGCATGTCGACCGACTACTACGCCCGGCTGGAACAGCAGCGTGCTCCGCAGCCCTCCGTCCAGATCACCACATCTCTCGCCCGGGCGCTGCGGCTGACCCTGGACGAACGAGACCATCTCTTCGTCCTCATCGGCCACAACGCCCCGGCCCGCTTCCAGCGCTCCGAACATGTCAGCCCGACGCTGCTGCGGGTCCTGGACCGCCTGAACGACTCCCCGGCCCTGGTAACGACCGACCTGCTCGACACCCTCGCGATGAACCCCTTGGCCATCGCGCTGCTCGGCGACCAGACCTGCCACACCGGTCTGGCCCGCAGCGGCTACTACCGCTGGTTCATGGACCCGGCCGAACGTCTGGTGTATCCCGAGGAGGTCCATGAAAGCCACGGTCGCGCCCAGGCAGCGCGCCTGCGGGCCGCGCTGACAGCCGGCAGCGACACCCCCCGAGCCGCCCGGATTCTCGCCGAACTCCAGGAACACAGCCCCGAGTTCGTCCGCATGTGGGAACTTCAGGAGGTCGCCCGCTACGGCAACTGCAAGACCATCCTCCATCCCGAACTCGGCCGCATCGACCTCGACGCCCAGCTCCTGTACACCGAGAACCGCGCCCAGACCCTCGTGGTGCTGACCACCCGCCCCGGAACAGAGAGCCACAGCAAACTCGAACTGCTCTCCGTCATCGGACACCAACAGCTCACCCCCTGACGTCCTGGACCGGGGACCAGGGACCGGGGACCGGGAGGGGACCGGGGACCGGGAGGGGACCGGGGACCGGGGACCGGGGACCGGGCAAGGCTCGGCACGGGAAGGGCCGGACAAGGGCACCCTGGAACGGTACGGCCTGAACGGCTTTTGCCCTGCGCTCTACGGCCATATATGCCGGCCCCCGCAGTCGATCTGGCCACGGCCGTGCTGGCGCACCATCTCGACGACGAGCAGACCTTGCCGGTCACCACGATCGCCGCAGCCCACCAGATCTCCCTGCGCTAGCTGCACCGGATCTTCCAGCAGCACGACACCTCAGCGAGCACCTACATCAGACGCCGACGCATTGACAGATGCAGCCGCGATCTGACGGGCCCCAACTGCATCACCTGACCATCCAGGCCATTGCCGCCCGACGGGGCTTCCCCCGCCTCCCCGATTTCAGCCGCGCCTTCCGCATAGCGGTGGGGATGCCGCCCAGCCAGTACCGCACCTTCGTCCAGTCACCCAACACCCCGCTTCGGGAGCCGCGACGTTAACGGGACCCGACGAGGACGTCAGCGACAAGCCCCGGGGTGCCGTGGTGGGAGGTGATGGCGGCGAACAACGAGACCGGCGCCCTCCAGCCGGTCGCCGACCGAACTCGCCATCCTCGCCCACGAGCACAATGCGGTGTTCCACTGCGATGCCGCCCAGGCGGTCGGCAACGCTGCCCCAGGTGCTGACCAGCCGTACGCGGATCGTGTTCTTCGAGACCCCGGCCAATCCCACTGTGACGGTCTTCGACATCGCAGCCAGCGCCGAGCAGGCCCGCACGGTGGGGGCGTAGACGGTGGTGGACAACACCTTTGCCACCCCGGTCAATCAGAACCCGCTCAGGCACGGCGCGGACCTGGTCGTGCACTCGGCGACCAAGTACCTCGGCGGGCACTCCGACCTGACCGCCGGCGTCCTGATCGGGCCCGCCGAACGCCTCGCCCCGGAAGCGGGGTGGCGCAAGAACCTCGGCGAGATCATCGCCCCTGAGACGACGTTCCTCCTCGCCCGCTCCCTCCGCGGCCTTCCCGTTCGCGTCCGGGCGCAGAACGACACGGCCGCGGCAGTCGCCGCCTTCCTTCATACGCACCCGCGCGTCGCCCGCGTCCACTACCCGGGACTTGCCACCGGCGAGCAGAAAGGATCGTCGACACGCAGATGCGCAGGTCCTCAGCGGCGCGCGTCTCGCCGCGGGCGTCACCATCGGTCCCCCCTCGCGCAGGACACGCTCGGCTCCACCAGCCCGGCCACATCAGACTGGGTTCCCTGGGAACTACCTGTAGCGACAGTTGAAGAACGAGATCCCACCAGTACGAGACCGGAGCACCTGTGACTTCGACACGCTGAACTTGACAGGGAAGACGAAGTGGCCGGCCACTGCACGGCCGCCTGGACCGCGGCGGCGGGCCCGCGGTGCTGGCGCTGCTTGCAGCCGTTCGAAGGCGAGCCGGTCGTTCTCCCCCACGACCAGTTCCTCAGTGCCGTCGCGTCCGGCAGCTGGCTTCTCCCGGATTCGATCTCCGGGAACGAAGCCGCCAGGCTCCTGCCCCGCCGTGCTGGGCTCCTGGCGCACGTCCAGGTAGCAGTGCAGCCGGACACTGGCTGCCCCGGATCCCGTGTCGTACGGTCTGACGGCGCGGTCGCCCACCGTCCGCAACGGATCTCACCGAACCCGGCGGTGCCGCCGGTACGGCCGAAGATCTGAACCGATACCGGGAATCAGGCGGCGACGAGCTCCTGCTCGCGGTCCGGCGTTTTGACCGTGGGCTTCTTGTTCGGCAGCGCGAGCCGGAAGACCTTGTGCCACGCGGAGAACACCTGCTTGGGCAGCGGGCCGGTGACGTACTCCAGCTCGTACTTCTCGAACAGTGCGCGCACCTTCACCGCGACCTCGGCGTACCGGTTGCTCGGCAGGTCCGGGAACAGGTGGTGCTCGATCTGGTGCGACAGGTTGCCGCTCATGAAGTGCATGGCCTTGCTGCCGCTGATGTTCGCCGAGCCCAGCATCTGGCGCAGGTACCACTGGCCGCGCGTCTCGCCCTTGATCGACTGGCGTTCGAAGACCTGTACGCCCTCGGGGAAGTGCCCGCACATGATCACCGAGTGGGTCCAGATGTTGCGGACCAGGTTCGCGGTGAACGTGGCGGCGAGCGTGGGCAGGAACGACGGGCCCGACAGCAGCGGGTGGATCACGTAGTCCTTGAGCACCTGCTTGCGGATCTTGCGGCCGACGGCTTTGGCCCGCGCGCGGAACTCCGGGTTCTTGCGGCGGCGCTTGTGCAGGTTCTTGCCGAGCTCCAGGTCGTACGCTGCGATGCCGTACTCGAAGAAGCAGGCGTTGATGAAGTTCCACAGCGGCTGGCCGAGGTGGAACGGGTGCCACCTCTGGTCCTCGTCGACGCGCATGATGCCGTAGCCGAGGTCGTTGTCCTTGCCGATGACGTTGGTGTACGTGTGGTGCAGCTCGTTGTGCGAGTGCTTCCACTGCTCGGACGGCGAGACGTGATCCCACTCCCAGGTGGTGGAGTGGATCTTCGGGTCCCGCATCCAGTCCCACTGGCCGTGCAGGATGTTGTGGCCGATCTCCATGTTGTCCATGATCTTTGCCACGGACAGCCCGGCGGTGCCGAGCAGCCACGCGGGCGGGAAGATCGAGAACAGCAGCACGCCCCTGCTGACCAGCTCGAGCTTGCGCTGCGCCGAGATGACCTTACGGATGTAGGCGGCGTCCTTCTCGCCGCGTGCGGCGATCACCTCGTCGCGGATCGCGTCCAGCTCGCGGCCCAGCTCCTCGATCTGCTCCGTGGTCAGGTGGGCGGTGGGGTCGATGGCGGTCAAGGTGCTCCTACCGTTCGATGTCGCAGGGGCCCGCCGCGGCGGACACGCAGGTCTGGATGAGGACGCCCGGCTCGGCCTCGGTGATCTCGCCGGTGCGCAGGTCGCGGACGGCGCCCGCCTTGAGCGGTGTGACGCAGCCGAAGCAGATGCCCATGCGGCACCCGGAGGGCATGAGCACGCCGGCCTCCTCGCCGATGTCCAGCAACGGCGTGGCGCCGTCCGCGCCGACGGTCTTGCCGGTGGTGCTGAACGTGACCTCGCCGCCGTCGCCGGCGACGACGATGCTGGGGCGGAAGCGTTCGGTGTGCAGGCGCTCTTGGACGCCGTGCTCGCTCCAGTGCTCCTCGGCGGCGTCGAGCAGGCCCGCGGGCCCGCAGGCCCAGGTCTCGCGCTCGGCCCAGTCGGGCACGAGTTCGTCGAGACGGGCGATGTCGAGCATGCCGTCTGTGTCGGTGTGCACCTCGGTGAGCCGCAGCTTCTTGTCCGCGGCCAGGTCGTGCAGTTCGTTGCGGAAGATCACGTCTTGCGGCCGTGGCGCGCAGTGGACCATGACGACGTCGTCGAACTCGGTGTCGCGCAGCATGCCCATCACGGGCGTGATGCCGCTGCCGGCCGTCAGGTAGAGCACCTTGGCGGGCTTGGCCTGCGGCAGCACGAAGTCACCGGTCGCCTGGTCGAGCTGGATCAGCGTGCCCGGTTTCGCCCTGCGGACCAGGTGGTTGCTGACCTTGCCGTCCGGGATCGCCTTCACGGTGATCGTGACGCGGCCGTCCTGGCGGTGTGTCGGCGAGGTGATGGAGTAGGCACGCCACAGGCGCACCCCGTCGACGTCGAGCCCGATCCGCACGTACTGACCGGCTGTGTGGCCGCGCCAGCCCCGTCCCGGCCTGATCACGACAGTCGCGGCGTCAGGCGTCTCGGGGTGCACGGCCTCGATGCGCCCACGCAGGTCAGCGCCCGCACGCAGCGGGCTGACCAGGTCGAGGTAGTCCGACGGCAGGAGCGGCGTCGTGACCATCTCCAGCAGTTTCCACGCCCTGCTGCGGAGGGCTGTACTCGTCATGACTCCAGCTTGCTGCGCCTCAAGGCGTAAAGTCCTGACCGCAGGACGTAAATCTGGCTGGCTGAATTGTTCGCAGGGAATAGAAACGTGAGCCATGCAATCCGGAGGGCCAGCGAGCTGGCCCTGGATGAGACGACGGTCACCGCACTTCGGGCCGCGCTGAAGAGCACCGCCGACGAGGTCGTCCAGGCGATCATCGACGAGGTCCCTCCCTACGCCAACGCCCTTTCGGGCCGCATGGGCGGCACCATCCGCCGAGCCGTCCGCACCGCCCTGGGGCACTACCTGGACCTCGCGAGCGGGAACGCCACGGGCGGCGACGCCGGTGACGCAGCCTACGAGCTGGGCCGCGGCGAGGTGCGCGACGGCCGTTCGATGGACGCCCTGCTCAGCGCCTACCGCGTCGGCGCCCGCGTGGCCTGGCGATGCCTGGCCGCGGGTGCCGTACCCGCAGGTCTGCCCGCCGCCGAGGTCGCCAAGTTCGCCGAGCTGACCTTCGCCTACATCGACGAGCTCTCCGCCGCGAGCGCCGCGGGCCACGCCGACGAACTGGCCGCCCGGGGCCGGGACCAGGAGCGCCACCTGGAACACCTGGCCCGCGACCTCCTCGCCGGCGCGAGCCCGGACGTGCTGCTGGCCGCTGTTCAACGGGCCGGGTGGCAGCCTCCGGTTTCGCTGACCGCGGTCCTGCTACCCGCCGCCCAGGCCCGGCCTGCCTACCGCGCGCTCGACCCGAGCACCCTCGTCCTCGACGATCTGCCGGATGCCACCGGTGTGCTGCTCGTCCCCGACGCCGACCGATCACATCTCTTGCGGCAGCTGACCGACCGCACCGCCGTGGTCGGCCCGGCCCGGCCATGGACCCGAGCGTCCGCCTCGTACGCACGAGCCGTACGCGCGCGCTCCCTCTCCTCTGCTATTCGCGACACCGAGGACCACCTGCCCGAGCTGGTGCTGAGCGCCGACGCGGACGCGTTCGCAGACCTGCGTGCCCGAGCCCTCGCACCGTTGCAGGCCTTGCCTGCCGCGACCGCACGGCGGCTGGAGGAGACGTTGCGGGCGTGGCTGCTGCACCAGGGCAGGCGGGACGAGGTGGCGGCGGCGCTGTTCGTCCATCCTCAGACAGTGCGCTACCGGATGTCGCAGCTGCGGGAGCTGTTTCCGGATCTCGCATCGCCACACCGGGTCCTTGAACTGACGCTGGCGGTCGGTCTTCGGGTCAGCTGACGCGTACTTCGACCGTCCACGACCGCGTCCGCGAGCGGTGCAGGAATCGTGCCTCGTTCTCGGTGCCATCAGCTGGCTCATGCGGCCCGGGGAAGAGCGGCATGAGCCAGCTGTGATCGCCACCATCCAGTCCGTCACCACCGGCGGTCCCGTCCGCGTCGACAAGCTCCAAGACCTGTGAAGCACGGGTCTTCGGCCGCAGCGCGAACCCCGGCGCCATGTGACAAGTACGGGGTGACGGCCAGGTCAGTCCAATATGCGACACCCCCGCCGCTCGAGTGCGGCGGGGGTGTCGGTGACTTGTAGACGTCGTGGCTCTGTTCGCGTGTTCTGAGGGGGTGTTCTGCGAGTGCTCGGCGGAGTCGTAGGGCTTGAGGACGGGCTGTCCGGTTCGACGGCTTCACGGTAGGCCGGATGAGCGGTGCCCTGATGGGCGTGGACGGACGCGAGCCGTACCCGAGCGACCTGTCGGATGAAGCCTGGGCGCTGATCCGGCCGGTCATCACCTCCCATGGGCATAGGGTCTGCTCCTTGGATAGCGATCGTGGAGTGAGACAGCCTGAAACATGGCTTTGCTGTGGCTGGCCGCAGGCTGTCCTTCGCGATACACGCGATTGCCATGCCACCGTGCTGAATCTGCCGTGGCGCCAGGCGTCACGCTGGCGGCCGTCGCCACGGGCTGCGCAGTTGGCGTTCCCCCGTGACCGTTCCCCGCCAGCGAAGTCGGCTCAGCCTCGCTTGGCGACGGCGGTGCGGGCGGAGTGCCACAGGGCGCGGGGGTTGTCGCGGTCGCCGTGGAGCTTGAGCATGGCGTTGACGACATCCTCGACGCTGCCTTGCTCGTTGACGATGCGGCTGAAGTCGCGCAGGTAATGCTGGCTTGCGCCGATGCTCTCGGGCAGGTCGGGTGCACCGACGCTCTTGTGTCCCGCGACCACGATCTTCGGGTTCAGGGCGGCGACGGCATCCAGGCTGGCGATCCACGCCTCGCGGCTCTTCTCGTCGGTCTCCCCGGTCATCATGTGCACGCCGTTGTAGACGACGTCGCCCCCGACCACCGCGGCGGTGGACGGCACGTGCAGGACAGTGGAGAACTCGGTGTCGCCCTGGCCCACGGAGACCGCCCGCAGCACCTGGCCTTCCAGCTCGAACTGGTCACCGTCCAGAGGCTGTGGCAGTACCGCGGTCTGCGGCAGTTCGCCAGGGAAAATGGCCTTCCAGTAGGCGGACAGCTGCGGGTTGGTGGCCTCGAACCGGGCGCGTTCGACCACCTCGGGAGTGGCGATGCCGCGGGCCTGGGGGAAGTGCTCCTGGATGCGGGCAAGGCCGATCCAGTGGTCCTGGTGGCCGTGGGTGATGTAGACGCCGGTGACGCGCTTTTTGAAGCCGCGCACCCACTCGGCGAGCGCGTCGACCTGGTCGAGGGTGACGAGCGTGTCGACGAGGACGGCTTCCTCGGCGCCGGCGATCAGAGTGCTGCTCATGGGCGACCACATCGGGTCGTCCCCCGGCCCCTGCGCGGGGGCACCTGCGAACGGACGCATCGGCGCGACGTACACGTCAACGGTGAGGGCGTCTGAGCTCATGGTGAATACCTCCGGATGTGTGGGGAGGTTTCGACCATCCCGACTATGCTATGTAACATAGCATAGTCAGGTGCCGGTCCAGAGCCCGTACACGATGAGAAAGAATGGCCTGCATGTCAGAGGGCGTGCGTGAAGCAATGATCAAGGCGGCATGGGTGCTGATCGCCGAGCGGGGACTTGAGGGCATGTCGACCCGCGAGGTGCTCGCACGTACCGGGGCTCCGCGCGGCTCCGTCTACCATCACTTCCCCCGCGGCCGCGCCGAGCTGATCGAACTCGCCGTCGACCACTCCCTGCAGTGGATGCAGGACCAGATCGACGCGATCCACGCGCGGACCCCGCAGGACGTGGTCTCCGGCTACATCGACATCTGGCGCCAAGTGGTCGAAGGCACAGACTTCCGCGCCGGCTGCACGATGGCCGGGGTCACGACCGGCGGACACGACCCCGCGATCCTCGACCGGGCCGAGGCCGCCTTCAACGCCACGGGCGAGGCGCTGGCCGCCCGGCTCGAACAGGTCGGAGTAGCGCCCGCCGAGGCCGCGCAACGCGCCACCCTGCTGGTGATCGCCGCTGAAGGAGCCGTCATCCTGGCCCGCGCACGACGAAGCAGCGAACCACTCGCCCTCGTCGCCGCACAGCTCGGCTGAGCTCAAGCTCGAAACTTCGCGCTCTGCGTACCGCCGTCGGCCACCACCCTGCGGCCGCGAGGGAGCGGGGCGCTACCACTCGCTCCTGGGGACGCCGCGTTCTTCCCGGTGATGTCCCGCTGCTCCCCGAGGAGAGCACCGAAGAGCCCGGCTACGGCAAGGAGCGTCTCCACGACGGCCAGGGCGAGAGCCGCGTGCATCAGCGTGAGGCTGCCGCTCTGGTGGTGGTTCTGGAGACGGTTCGTGTGATCCACCGCGGGCTGGACAGTCGGCCGCAAGACATGGGTCACCAGCATCATGACGTTGAGCATCGCCATGGCCGTCCATTCGCCTGGTCCTGACGACCGCCACAGCATGACCGCGCAGCCGAGGCAGGTCAGTGACAGCACCAGCAGGACGACGGCGAACCGGTGGACGTGCTGGTGCAGCATGGCCGCGTGGGCAACGGCGGAGATCACGGCCAGGCTCGCGGCCACCCGGCGGAGGGTCCCGTGTCCTGTGGATGCGGTCATGGCGTCACGATCCGTGGCAGTGCGACGTCGTGCCGCGCGGTGCGTCGAGTGCGGGGTTGCGGTCGAAGAAGCCGACGGGCTTGAGCTTGAATCCGGTGTAGTCGACGGGCATGACCGGCCAGTCTTCCGGGCGTGGGAAGTGGGTGAGGCCGAAGGTGTGCCACAGGACCACGTCCTCGCCGTCCAGCGGACGGTCGCCGGCGACGAACGCCTCCAGGCCCCCGCCGCCGGGGCTCTGGTTGACGATCTCGCCGGCGGGCCACTTCTGAGCGGGGTCGTACTGCGTAGCCCACAGGTGACGAGTGGCGAAGGCGCCGCGCTTGGCGATCACGCTGGACGGGTCGGCCAGCAGTGTCGGCTGTCCCTCCGGGTGGAGGGCGTAGGCCACGTCCTCGCCGAGGCGGTTCTGCTTGTCGGGGTTGCTGACCAGCCACGTACGCGAGCGAAGATTGTCCGCCGTGCGGCGGGCGTCGAGTTCCGAGGTGAGCCGGGTCCGGACCTGCCGGAAGGCGTTGCCGTGGGGGTTGGTGTCGCTGACCGGGACGGCCGCGGCGTCGAGTTCGTCGACGGCGTTGCGGTGGCCGTCGACCGCCAGGTCGAGGCGGGCACAGAACAGGTGCTGGTGGAAGGGCGCGCCCAGACCGGGAGCCATCTGGGTGGCGAAGCCGTCCGGGCCGGTGTAGGCGGAGGTGAAGACGATGCCGGTCGCTTTGGCCTGCAGTTCGATGGTGCCGTCGAGGTAGAGGTACCAGTAGAAGCCGTAGTCGTAGTTGCCGATGGTGAGGAAGAAGGAGATGACCAGGCGCCGTGAACGGCGGGTCTCGGTCATGCCGTTGAAGAGGTCGGTGTGCTTCCACAGCACGCCGTAGTCCTCCTCGTGCAGACAGATCGCGTTCTTGACGAGGCGGGGGCGGCCCTTCTCGTCGCTGATCGTGGCGTCGAAGTACGTGATCTCTCCGAGACAGTCGCAGCCCAGCACCAGGGAGTTGGTGTAGCGGCCGAACATGTACTCGCCCTGGTCGAAGTAGTTGATCCAGTAGCGGGCGGGGGAAGGGTCACCGTACGGGACGACCATCTCGGGGATGGACGCCCGATAGACGACGGGTCGCACCTCACCGCCGTCGCGGAAGCCGAGCTGGTGCAGCACGAGTCCTTCACGGACATCGAAGGTGAAGCGGAACGACCAGTCCGCCCAGCTGATCAAGTTGCCGTCCACGGTGAAGCTCGGGCCGTCGGGCTGGATGATCTCCAGGGCCTTGAGGTCGGTCCGCATCGGCGACGCATGCGGCCTCGCGTCCCACTCGCCGCGCTCCATCGGCACCGCCAGTTCGGCGCTGTCGACCACCTCGAAGACCTCGCCGGCCGTCAGGTCCACATAGGCGCACACGCCGTCGATGGGGTGGGCCCACGGCAGGTCGGCCTCGTCGAGCTGGAGGAACGCCAGCACGCGGCAGACCCGTCGACCCGTCTCGTCCCCGTGGCCGAAGTTCCCGGCCGAGAGCGGGACGGCACGCACCTTCTCCGGGTCTATGCCCCGCTTGCCAAGGGCGCTCAGCCACTCCTCGCTGCGTAGCAGGATGGCCTCAATGTCGTCGAACTCCTCGTCGAGGATGGGGGCTTGCCCCTCGCCCGCCGCGTCCACCGTCCTCGACTCGACGATCTCGCCACCCTCGCCGCTGGTGACGTCGGCTACGGCGACGGTGGCGACCGAAGTCTCGCGGTCGATGAGGATCATGTTCACCCGGCGTCGTACGGCGTCGCCGTCGCGGTGGGCGAGGACCTCGTGCTTGGGCGCCTCCTCCAACCCGACGTACACGAACCGGGTGGTGTCCGTCGTCAGTCCGGCCTGCTGGGCGGCCAGCCGCGCGGCGTCGATTTCCTCGGCTGCGAGGAGTGACAGGGGGTGGGTGGCCGAGGGGGACGTGCCCGTCCGCTCACTCGAGGCGGTGGCGTGGGTCATGGCGCTTCCTTCGTGAAAGTTCGTTGATACGGACCCGTCGTTTGTCGTCGGCCCGAGCGGCTGCGTCGCCGCTGGTTCAGTGGTCGTGCTGGGCGATCGCCTGCAGGAAGGCGATGGTTTCCATCTCGCGGTTGGTGGACTCCTCGCTGGACGTCCCGTATCTGCGGTTGGCGGACAGCTTCACGATGGTCGTGTTGCTGGCCAGGTCGACGTAGACAAACTGGTTGTAGACACCGATCGCGCTGAACTCGCCGCGGTCCCCGGCCGGGATCCACCACTGGTAGCCATAGCCCGGGCCGAAGTGGTGCCCGCCGACCAGGGGCCGACCGGGCTCCAGATGAGGGGCGGCGACGGTCACGGAGTCGCGCACCCACTCCGCCGGGACGATCTGCCGGCCCTGCCACACGCCACCGTTGCGGTAGAGCTCGCCGAGCCTCGCGAAGTCGCGGGCGGTCAGGTTGAGGCCGGCGAAGGACAGCTCCGTGCCCGCGGGGTCCACGATCCAGTAGCCGGGCTCGGCCATACCGAGGGGCTCGCCCAGCTTCTCCCGCATGTAGTCCGCGACCGAACGTCCGGTGGCCCGTGCCACGAGAGCCCCCAGCACCTGCGTGTCACCCGAGTTGTAGCGACAGATGGTGCCTGGCTCGCTCTCGCGGACCATGGTGGCGACAAAATCGTCGAGCGTTCCGCCGATGCCCAGCGCGGCCATGGTCAGCATGAAGACGTCCGAGGTCGGGTCGTTGTAGTCCTCGTTCCAGCGGGCGCCCGAGGACATCCGCAGCACGTTCTCGATGGATACGCCGTCGTACGCGGAACCGGGTTGCACCGGCACGTAGGAGCTGATCGGCTCGTCGATGCTCCCGATGTGTCTTTCAACGACCGCGATCCCGACGAGCGCCGAGAGGAAGCTCTTGGCCACCGACATCGACAGCCACTGGACGTCCGGTCCGCCGGTCAGGGCGTAGCGCTCGTACCGGGTGACGCCATCGATGAGGACGAGCAATGCCGCCGTGTCGGTGTCGGCCATGAACTCCTCGGCCGATCGCACGGTGCCGTCGAACTCGTAGGTCTCCGGCAGGCCGATCGGATCACCCTGCGGCCAAGCGTGCGGCTTGGACGAAGAAGCCATCTCGCGGGTGTCGAGCAGGTCCTTCACCCGGGAGAAGTTCTCGTGCTGCGGCGCCCCGGTGAAGAGGTTGAGATCGGCCAGGGTCTGGCGCTTCTGATCGGTCATGGCGATGAGTACGGAACGGGTCGACGGGAGAACACTCCGCTTCCAGCACCGGAGACCGGAGCTACTGGCGGCGGTGACTGAGTACGTCCTGGCCCACGGCGTCAGCGACCTGTCCCTGCGCCCGGTGGCCCAGGCACTCGGAGTCACCCACGCGACGCTGCTGCGGCACTTCTCCTCGAAGGAGGAGCTGATCATGAGCGTCGTGGACAAGATCCGCACCGACCTCGCCGGCCGGCTGACCGGCGACGAGGAGCTGCGCGCGGCCAATTCGGCAGCCGAACTGGTGAGGGCCCTGTGGCCGCGGCTGTGCGAGCCCCGGGAGCAGCGTCAATTCCTGCTCCTGTTCGAGATGGTCGGGTACAACGGCTGGAAGCCGGAAGGCGACCGTGGCTCGGCGCGGTCGCTTGTCGGCGACTGGCTGGACATTCTCGTCGGAAGGCTCATGCAGGACGGCTGGCCGTCGAAGGACGCTTCCGCACTCGCCACGCTCCTGCTCGCCCAGGTCAGGGGCCTCCAGCTCGACCTCCTCGTGTCCGGGGACCGGCCGCGGGTCGATCGTGCGCTCGAATTCTCGCTCCGGCTTCTGGAGCGTCCGGCAGTGCGTGATACGCCGGGCTCTCACGGCTGAGGGCCGCCGTGCACGCCGTAGACGGCATCGGTCGCGGGGCAAGGCGATCAGGCGGTTTCGGGGACAGGCTGTGCGACGGCGGTCTGCAGGTTCCGTGGCCGCCGCCACAGTGCCAGGAGTACGCCAATCGCGAAGGCCCCCAGTGGTACGGCACCCAGGGCAGTCGCCAGCGTGGTCGAACCACCGATGAGCAGAGGGAAGTTCGCGACCGCGAGCACCAGGCAGCCGGCCAGGCCCAGCAGACCGAGGCCCGGGGCGACCACGGTGTGCCAGGTGCGCGGGTCCCGGCGGGTGCGGCGGAAGTAGACGATGACGGCCAGGCAGGTCAGGCTCATGAGCAGCAGGATGCCCAGGGTCGCGGTGCCGGCGAGCCAGGCGAAGACCTGGGTGACCGGGTCCATCCCCGTCACCGCGCAGACAGCCACCAATACCGCTGCGCAGGCCGACTGCAGCAGCGAGGCCACGTGTGGCGAGCCGTGCCGTGGATGGCGGCTGCCGCTCAGCCGAGGGAGCAGGCCCGAGGTTCCCAGGGAGTAGCCGTAACGGGCCAGTACGTTGTGGAAGGACAGGGCAGCGGCGAACAGGCTGGTCAGCAGCAGTACTTGGGCGATGTCCGCCACCGTGGAGCCGAGATGGTGCTGCATCGTGGTCAGCAGCATGCCGCCCGGATCGGTACTTGCCGCCCGAACGGCTTGGTCGTCGCCCCAGGCCGACACGAGCGCCCAGCTCGACAGTGTGTAGAAGCCACCGATCAGCAGGAGGGACAGGTACGTGGCGCGCGGGATCGTACGGTGCGGATCGCGGGCCTCGTCGCGGAAGACGGCGGTGGCCTCGAATCCGAGGTAGCTGGCGATGGCGAAGACGAGGCCCAGGCCGAGCGAGCCGGAGCCGACCTGTTCGGGCTGCAGGAACGCGGTGGAAAGCCCCGACGAGCCACCCCCGCGTACGACGACCACGGCGTCCAGGGCGAGAACGACTCCCACCTCGCCCAGCAGCAGGACGCCAAGCACCTTGCCGCTCACGTCGATGTGCCGGTGGCCGAGGAATCCGACACCCGCCAGGGCGACCACCGCCCACAGCCACCATGGAAGCGACGGTCCGCCATAGTGCTGCACCAGGTCGGCGGCCACCGCCCCCAGGTAGCCGTACACCGCCAGTTGTACGGCGGTGTAGGTGACCAGGGCCAGGTAGGCGGCGCCCTGACCGGTCGGCCGGCCCAGGCCTTGCTGCACGTAGGTGTAAAAAGCGCCGGCCTGCGGCACGTGGCGGGTCATCGCGCCGTAGCCGACGGCGAACAGCAGCAGGATCACGCAGCAGATCACGAACGTGGCGGGGAAGGCGGCCCGGTCGCCCAGAGCGATGCCCAGCGGGACCGTCCCACTGACGACGGTGAGTGGGGCGGCCGCGGCCACCACCATGAAGACGATCGAACCGGTGCCGAGGGAACCGGTCAGCGTGGGTGCCGCACGATCGGCGGACAGGGGCCGGATCTCGGAACGGACCTACAGACACACCCAGAATCAGAGTCTGGCCACCCTCCTGGAGGGCCTGAACCGGACACTGACCGGTTGGACGACGTACTTCCGTCACGGCGCGGCGAAGCGGACCTTCAACGCGGTCGACCACCACACGTGGCACCGCGTCGCGATCTGGCTCCGCCGCAAACACACCATCCCCAGCAGCCAGTTGAAGGGATTCTGTGACCAGGGATGGAGATTCGCCGACAGCGGCACCGTGTTCCTCGGCGCATCCAGCGTCATGATCGAACGCTACCGCTACCGCGGAGCCAAGATTCCAACTCCGTGGACCATCGAAACTGCAGCCGACAACGGCTGACCACCGGGCAAGACACGTGGAGAGGCGGATGCGTCGTGTCCGGTTCGGGTCGGCGGTCCAGGGAAACGGAACGGCAGCGACGCCGTCACCGCGCCCTGGGCCGACCGCACAGCGACACAAGACCAGAGCCGTCCTTGTGACGTGACCCTGGGCTTGCGACTGGAGGACGGCGGCATCGAGGCAGCCCATGCTCGGCAGGATCACTGCGTTGAGCGGGAGACCCAGAGCAAGAGTCGCAACCGGCAGGCGCAACTTCCTTGCTGAATCGCGATCCACACTGGGTGACTCTTTGCCGCTCCGAAGGCGGATAGCACAAGAAAGGCAAACAATGCGCGCTACATGCGGTCTATTTTCACTTCATGGATGACTCATTGAAGGACCTCACTGGAACTCACGGCGTGAACCCACTGCGGCAGCTGTCTCTGGAGCAGCTGCGGCAGCGCACGAGTATGAAGTGGGCGACCTACCAGGACGACGTATTGCCACTGTGGGTGGCGGAGATGGACGTGCCGCTCGCCGAGCCCGTAGCACGAGCCATCCACAGTGCGGTGGAGCGCGGAGATACCGGGTATCCGGCCGGAACCGCCTATGCCGAGGCATTTGCGGACTTCGCCGCGCGACGTTGGGACTGGGACGACCTGGCTGTTGAGCGGACGACGATCGTCCCTGACGTGATGCTGGGCATCGTCGAGATGCTCAAGTTGGTCTCCGGTCACGGGGACCCCGTCGTGGTCAACTGCCCTGTGTATCCGCCCTTCTATCAGTTCATCCGCAACGACGGCCGGCCGGTTGTCGAGGCGCCGCTGACCGAGGAAGGGCGGATCGACCTGACCACCCTGGAGGTCGCATTCCAGAAAGCCACCGGTCGCGGCGGGCGGCCGGTGTATCTGCTGTGCAGTCCGCACAATCCGACCGGCACCGTACACACCGCCACTGAACTGACCGATGTTGCCGAGCTTGCGCGCAGGTACGCCGTGCGCGTCGTGGCGGACGAGATCCACGCTCCCATCGTGGCTGCCGGAACCTCCTTCGTTCCTTACCTGAGCGTGCCGGGCGCGGAGAACAGCCTGTCGGTGATGTCCGCCTCCAAGGCATGGAACCTGGCCGGTCTCAAAGCCGCCCTCGCCATCGCTGGCCCCGAGGCCGCCGACGACCTGGCCCGCCTCCCCGAGGAAGTCAGTCACGGCCCCAGCCACCTCGGCGTCATCGCCCACACCGCGGCCCTACGGGAGGGCGGTGCCTGGCTCGATAGCCTGCTGGCCGGACTGGACGAAAACCGTCATCTGCTCGGCGATCTACTGTCCAGCCACCTGCCCGCCGTGCGCTGCCGCCCAGGCCAGGCCACCTACCTGGCCTGGCTGGACTGCCGGAAACTGGCCCTTGGCAACGACCCGGCGGCCGTCTTCCTGGAACGAGGCCGGATCGCCCTCAACTCCGGGATGGCCTTCGGGCCGGGCGGAGCGGGGTTTGTCCGTATGAACCTGGCCACCTCTCCGGAAATCCTCGCCGAAGGGGTCCGCAGGATGGCCTCCGTACTGTGAGCTCGTCGACTCGAAAGGGACGTGATGGGTAGCCTCTGCGGTCGGCTCAGCAGGACTGCGTAGGTAGCCGCCCGTTCTGTGCGCCGCCGCAGAGCCGTGCCGCGTCTCATAGGCCGGCCCATGCGATCCGTCTTCGGCCACTCTTGGTCTCATTGACGAGCACCCGACGCCCCAGGAGGGGTCCCATCCAGGCGGGGCGAGAAGCGGGCCTGGGCATTCGGTTCCGCGCGTCTCTCAGCCCATTGGCATCTCAGCGATGAGTCCATGCGCAATTGAGGGAAACAGGCGCCCCTGAGCCCGGATACCGCCGTGCGGGGTCTCCAGGCTCCTCCTGCGGATGCCCACCCTGGAAGACACCGGCGCACGTGGCTGACCCGCCGTCCGATGCCGCTTTCGGGCGGATACGGGCAGCGGGTAGTGCGCCGACTCTCATTTACAGTTCGGGCGTCCGGGCTGTCGCGTGCTCAGACAAGCGTGGTGACGACGTCGACCGGGTTAACGAGGGTGTCGCGGATGGGCGAACGGCTCTCGACGAGGGAGATCAGCTCTTCGAGCTGCTCGCGGGTGGCATCAGGGGCTTCGATGTGGACGCGAACGCGCAGCTGCTGCACGCCCGGACGGATTGCGGTGTCGATCCCAAGGAACCCGCGCAGGTCGATGTCGCCTTCGAGCTCCAGCCGGAAGCTCTTGAGCTCGATGCCGCGCGAGGCGGCGTTGGCGGTGAGTGTGACGGTGTAGCAGCCTGCCAGCGCCTGCAGAACGTACTCCGCGGGCGAGACCGCGGTGTCGGTGCCCAGCAGCGCGGTCGGCTCGTCGCTGGTCATCGTGTACTTCGCCACACGCTGCTCGTCGCGCTCACCGCCCTGCGTCAGGGCGCCGGTCTGCGCCTTGATCCGGAAACCGCCCTGCCACGTACCGTCGACAGCGAAGGTGACCTGGCCGAGCTTGGGAGTGGCCCGAACGGCGTCGATGGTCTCCTGCAGAGCCTTTACGTCGATCTCGTTGACTACGGACATCAGTACTGGTTCCTCCGATTGGCGTGGGGCGGTCAGGGGTGAGCGATGGCCGCGGCCATCGGACCGCACCTCAGGACTGAGCAATGTGTCGCGGCGCGGCGCTCACTTCGCCCCTGGAGAAGCAGTCGACCGCGCTAACTCTCTAAGACGAGGCTAGGCGGGATCGACCGCTATATTTTTGCCACCTTTGCTAGCAGCCAGACGGATTGGGGAGAGAGTTGCCCATTGACCGGGTGGATCGCGAAATTCTTGCGGAGCTACAGAAGGACGGTCGCCAGACGATCACGGAACTGTCGGAGAAGGTCCGGCTGAGCATCTCGCGTTGCCAGCGGCGGCTGCGCGAGCTCGAGCGCGCAGGCGTGATTCGCGGATACAAGGCAGTGCTGGATCCGGAGGCGATGGGACTCGGCTTCGAAGCGCTGGTCTTCGTGACGCTGCAGCGGGAGGATCAGTCGACGCTGGTGGCCTTCGACGAGGCCGTCGCCGCAATTCCCAACGTTCTGCAGGCACAACGCCTTTTCGGCGATCCCGATTGCCTCCTGCACGTCGTGGCCGTCGACCTCGCCGACTACCGGAAGCTCTACGAAGGGCAACTGACCAGGCTGCCAGGTGTTCAGAAACTGACCTCCACCATCGTCATGAAACAGATCGTCGAGGCGCGCCCACTCCCCACCTGAGACGACGCCCCGCCACCCCGCTCGGCACTGGGCCCAATGCCGGCACGAGCGGCCCTGGTGGTGTTGGCGCTGACACCGGTGGACGACCTGCGCGGCGGTTGCCCCGTGCGGCGGGGGGCAGGTCGCGGGTCGTGGACCAGTTGTAAGGTTTCGCCGAAGCGCTTGGTGGCACGGAGCCCTGCGTCGTAGGCGGGCCAACTGCGGTCGCCGGTGATGGCGAAGTCGTCCAGGCAATGTGCATGGTGTCGGCGAGTGCTCCGAGGGCACGGAGCCGATCAGGCCGGTGAAGCGCAGGTTGTCAAAGACAAAGGCGAGTTCACCCGCGCGGCAGGCGCCGAGTCGGCCATCAAAGGTGGGCGACTGCAGAGCGCCCAGACGCTATGCGGGGAGCAGGGTGGGATGACGGCGCCAGAGCGTCATAAGGCGGGGCCATCCCCGCGCACGCGGGGATGGCCCCGACCCGCCTGGGGTCGGGGGAAGTCCCTACTCCCTGCTCCCCGCGCACGCGGGTTCGACAGTCGGCGTACCCAGCACAATCGTCATAGCCGGGATCAGACATTCCATCCCGAAGGTCCGCAACCGATTAACCGGGCCGGCCGCTGCTCCCGCAGCGGCCCGACCAAGAGCTTCTGCTCCCGCAATAGCCCAGCAGCTTCGGTGCCCCCCGTTCCGCGCGGCGCGCGGTGATCCGCTCATGCACCTCGGGGTCCACCATGCGCCGGAGCGTACGAGCGCAACCCGAGACGGCGGGCGAGAAATCGCAAAACCCGCACCTGCATGACCCGGCCGCCCCGCTCGGTCACCCACAACGCGGGGTGGTCCTCGCAGCCGAACCGCGGCCGGATGTTGTCCACGTAGTCGGCGACCGCCTCCACCGCCCAGTCCATCACCGACAGCACGTCCCAGCGCCGGGGCCGTTGCCCTTTCTTGGCCTTGCCGTAGCGGACGTTGAGCGTGCCGTACTGGCCGAACTGCGGAGCCTTCGAGTTCGGCCCGAAGTCGACCACATCCAGCTTGGACGTCTCGGTCCGGCGCAGGCCCCACCCGTAGATGACCTTGAAGAGGGTGGCGTCGCGGTAGGCGGCGAGGGCCCCACTGCGTTTGGCCCGCACTGCCCGATCGCCCTGGTCGTCGGCGTAGTCGAGGAAGCGCTGGATCTCCTCGCGGGTGAACGGCCTCGCCTCGGGGCGGCCCTCGTAGTCGTTGAGGTGGGCGATGGTGTTCCACTTAACTGGGCCGACAGAACGGTCAGCGTAGATGGACGCGGAGAGCGGTCAGGCCATTTGCGATCACCGACGGCGTCCTGGTCAGGTTTTCGGCAGGCTCCGCCAGGCGGAGATCGGGGAAGCGGTCGAGCAGCGTACGGAGCACGATGCGGGCCTCAGTTCGGGCAAGCGGCGCTCCCACGCAATGGTGGATGCCGTGTCCGAAGGCGATGTGTGCGGGAGTGTCGCGGGTGATGTCCAGGGTTGCGCCCCGAGGAAATCGCTCCAGGTCTCGATTGGCCGCCATCAGAGCTATGAGCAGCATCGAGTTCGCTGGGATCCTCACTCCGCCGACATCGACGGGTTCCGTGGTCCAATACGGTGGGGTGGCCTGCACTGCTGAGTCATGGCGCAGGAATTCCTCGATCGCCGATTCGAGCAGTTCGGGGTGCTGGCGGAGCAGGGTGAACTGGTCAGGGTGAGTGAGCAGGCCGCGCACGCTGTTACCGATCAGACCCACCGTTGTCTCGTGGCCGGCGATCAACAGCAGGTAGATCATCGAGGTCAGCTCGTCTTCGGTGAGCTTCTCCCCGTCGTCACGGGCCGTGATCAGGTCGGAGAGCAAGTCGTCCTGCGGGTTGCGCCGCCTCCTCTCGATCAGGTCGCGGCTGTAGATGAGCAGAGAGGTCGCGGCTTTCTGGAATTCTTCGAAGCTGTACATGTCGGGCGACATCGCTCGAACCGTCCATGCACGGAAATCGCCCCTGTCCTCCTCGGGTATGCCGATCAGTTCGCAGATGACGCCGAGAGGCAATGGGTAGGCCAGCGTGGAAACGAGGTCGACGGTCTCCTGACCTTCGACCGCGGCGATCAGCTCGTCGGTCATCTGCTGGATCCTCGGGGCCAGCTTCTCAACCCTGCGCCGGGTGAATACCGACGTCACCAGCTTGCGCAGCCGAGTGTGATCCGGCGGGTCGCTGTTGAGCATGTGCGTAAAAATCCCCCGCGCCACATCGTCGGGCAGTTCTGTGACATAGGAGATTGCTTGCCAGCCGTACTTGACCAGGCGCGGATCGGACAATAGCGCCTTCGCTTCGGCATAACCGGTCACAAGCCAAGCCGATTGACCGTCCGGCATAGTGATCGGATGGATGGGCCCTTTCGCGGCGAGTTCTGCGTATATCTCGTGTCGCTCGTCGCCGGAGGTTGCGGTGAACGGGATCAGCGCAGCGCCACCGGAGATGGAATCGGACAAGACACTCCTTCATGGTTCGTGTTGAATTTCCTGAGTTTCTTACGCCTGGTCACCGGAAGAGTGACCTTGTGTCACCCAACCCGCCTCATGGAAACGGGTGCTCCGACGCTGCGCCGCGGATGCGGGGACGACGCGGTCCCTGCCCAATTACGTCACGTGCCGCTGGAGCTATCCACGCGGGTGCAGGGATGACACTTCTTGAGCTGCAGAGGGCTGGGACGGGCTCCACACACCGGCGGTGGAATCGGCCATCGACGCACCTTGTTCATATCTGACACCCCTCAGCCTGTCCTGACCCGCTGACCGGTATCTGCCGCACAGCGGGGAACCGCGGTCACGCGGAGATGGCGCCGACTCAGCCTGAAGTCTCGCTCACCAACGGCGTCACTGCCCGAGCCTCACAGACACAACGGGCCACCGGGGCGAACAGTTCAACGTTTCGCAGGAAATGAACGCGGCACCTTTGGCAGGCGGGGTCCATCACCACCTTACGCACGGCCTTGACCAGCCCGCTGTGGTGATCCGCGATGACCAGGCGGACGTGTTGCCCGGCGTCGAAAATGGGCCTGGCCGCAGTTCCGTGAACGTGTCCGACGGGACCGGCCGCCGGCGGGAAGCCCGCAAGGTGATCAACAAGGTGCGGGCGGAGCAGTGGATGCGCCGGCCGACCGGCCACGGCACCAAGGGCACCCGCGAGTACGACTGGGCATGGCTCGACGTCCGCCCCGACGACACCCCCGACGGGCACAGCAACGGGACGAGCGTGCTGGTCGCACGCCGGCACCGCTACACCGGGGAAGTCTCCTACTTCTGCTGCTTCGCCCCCGGCGACGTCGCTCTGGGCACGCTGGTGGAAGTGATCTGCCGCCGCTGGCGGATCGAGGCGACCTTCCAGCTCGGCAAGGGCTTCACCGGCCTCGACCAGGGCCAGGTGACCTGCTGGAACTCCTGGATGCGCTGGTCGCTGTTCTCCCTGATCGCCGCCGCGGTCCTCGCGCTCACCCTCGCGGCCACCACCGCACAGCCCGGCCCGGCCGGACCACCCCGGCTCATCCCGCTGACCTGCCCGGAGCTCGTACGTCTGCTACGCGCCCTCGTCCTGCCCGAGACCGCGACCGCGACCGCGACCACATCCTGCACTGGATCGCATGGCGCCGCCGTCACCAAGCCATCGCCCGAGCCTGTCACCAGCAACGACACCAGCTCCACGACCAGCCGTGATCAGAAACTACAGCTACCGTGTCAGAGGACGACCTCGGCGACGCGCTGGATCTCGTCGATGTCGTCGCTGGTCGGGTTGAGGATCAGCTCGTGTGCTCCGATCGCCTCGAATTCCCTGACGGTTTTCTTGATCACATCCGCTCCTCCGCTCACCCCAGATGTAATGAAGCCAGCGGTGTCTGCTCCCGCGGTGGAGTAGTAGTCGTAGACGTTCGCTCGGCCACCCTCGATGTCCGCGACGGCGAAGTAGGCGATGGCGACCAGGTACGGTGAGCCGTCGCGTCCGGTTTCCTTCCAGGCCGTGCGTACGCCGTCGAAGGCGCCGGCGACCATGTGTGCCGGTAGTGACGCGCCGATATAGCCACGGCCGGAGCGCGCCACGCGGTTGTATGACGCCTGGACCATGCCGCCGAAGAGCAGAGGCACCTCACGGCTGCCCTCGGGGACCAGCGGGTTGTCGCAGCCAGCGGGGGTCTCGCCGCGCCACACGCTCTTGTACGTCTCGATGTCGCGATCGAGCCGCCTACCGGTGCCGCGCGGGCCCAGGCCCTCCACCACGAAGTCGTCGGGACGCCCTCCGAGGCCGATACCGAGGGTGAGACGGCCGCCCGAAACACCGTCGATGCTCTGAGCCTCCTTGGCCAGCAGTAGAGCAGGCCAGACCGGGCCGAGCAGGACGTTGCTGATGAGCCCGATCCTGCTCGTGGCACCTGCCGCGGCTGCCAGCGCGACCGTGTCCATCACCCCCGGATAGGCGACACGGCCCACACTGCCCAGGGAGGCAAACCCCGCGTCTTCGGCACGCCGCGCCCACTCCGGGATGACTTCCGCTCCCACATTGCGTATCTGATTGGGAATGCCGATACCAATTTTCATAAGCTGTACTCCTTGTCATGTTGGCGTCGATACGGCGGGTGCCGTATCCAGACCCCGATCCAACTACCACTTCGACCAATCCCGGCAGATGGAGGCATGGTGCGGATCCCCCACGGGCAGCAACGGACCCGCGCCGCGAACGGTTCAAAGGTGTAGCTCCGACTCTGGGAAGCCCGTGAGTCAGGCGGTGAGTTGATCGACCACGTCTCCCACTCGACCTCCAGCCGCGCCGTCAACTCCGCGATCTGCGCGTCCCCACCGTCGCGCCTCTTGCAGCTGATACAGAATTTCGGCCCGGTCGTCGGGGATTTCTTCTTCGCCAACGCCGCGTACCACCCGAGCGTCTGCTACGGCGTACACGACAGTCCGCTTCCCGCACAGATACCCATGCCATGGAGAAGGCTCCACGCCCCAGCGACCACTACCGCCTCATGGAAGGGGTGCTCCGAGGCTGCCCCGCAGTGCGGGGACGACCCGGTGGCGGAGACGACGACGTCGGCGGTGAGGGAGCTACCCCCGCGGGTACGGGGACGACACTTCTTGAGCTGCAATGCGTGCCAGTCGCGGTCGAAGTCGGGCAGGAGCTCATACGTGTGCTGGGCGATGACCGCGGTCACCCCACATGGTCGCGCTCGCCGCAGCGATACTGCTCGAGCCCTACAGACACAACGGGTCACCGGGCGAACAGTTCAACATCACCCGGATTCCCCTGACTACGGCGTGCCGTTCCCGATCCAGCTCTGTGAACGCCGGATGCGCTCGCACCGTGGGTGGGATGCCCTCCGCGGTGTGTCCCTGCCACAGCGCCAGAGCCTCGATATAGAGCGGAACGCCCAGCTCCGGCATGCCGCTTTCTGTGGCCAGGCGGGTATCTGCGCCAGCTGCCGGAAGCACAGGAGGGAGTCCGGATCGGCTTCCATGCGGTAGCCACCGGCGCCGCGCAGCAACCACTGCCCGGACGCCTGCAGCGGGAGATCCGGCTGCAACTGCCTGCGCAGCAGCCCGATGTGACGATCCAGGTGAGCGCGCTGCCCGGCGGGGCGTCGCCCCACAGCGCGTCGACGATCTGTTCGACCACAAAGGGCTGTCCGGGACCGTCCCCGGCTTCCGCCGGCATCGGACCTCCTTTTGGTCACGGTCACTGCGTAGAGGAGTCAACTGGCGTACCACCCCTTCGTACCGCGGCACTTCGCCGGGCAAGCTCGCCGCTCGTGGCGTTCCTATTCCGGAGTGATGTTGTGGTTGTTCACCCGGAAAAGATTGCGAGGGTCGTACTGCCGCTTCAGCCGTCGCAGCCGGTCGAGGTCCGCGGCGGTAAACACCTGCTCGGCCCTGTCATCACGGCCGGCGAAGTTGGTGTAGATGTGTCCCGTGGCCCAGGGCTCCAGGCGCTCGACCATCTCGCGCAGTACGGTGATCCCGGCGTCGACCACCTCCGGCGGTCCGAAGGTGCATCCCCACACGTTGAACACGGCGTCCCGAGCGGCGATGGGGCTCGCCGCAGACGGCCGCTTCGCCAGCGCGCCGCCCAGGTGGCGGATCTCCAGGGCCGTGACCGGGCTGCCCACGATCAGCCGGGCGTTCTCCACAAGCCGGTCGACGGCCTCGGCCGGCAGATCGGTCAGGACGGTGCTCTGCTCGTCGTACGGAACCGGATCGGCCGGGTCGGCATGCACGGCGTCGAACTCGCTGTAGGGGTGGCGGCCCACCGTGTCGGAAACCGCGGGGCCTATGGCCCGGAAAGGCGCGATGAGCTTCTCGGCCTCCTCGTCGGAGCCGAGGTGGACCACCCGAACGTGCGCGACCAGCCTACCGCGCAGCAACTCGGGGACCTCCGGGGTGGGCGGGAGGTTCAGCAGCGCCACCGAGCAGGTGAACCCGTCGGGTGCGTTGCGGACGACTTCGGGGAAAGCCCGCAGTACGGCCTCTACGTTCTCGGCGGAGTAATACATTCCACCGCCGTAGAAGGAGGTGACCGGGAAGAGCTCGATCTCCAGCTCGGTCACGACACCGAAGTTGCTGCGTCCGCCGCGCAGGCCCCAGAACAGTTCCGGTTCCGTTTCCGCTGAGACGCGACGCAGCACGCCGTCCGGGGTGACCACTTCAATGGACAGGATGTGATCGGCGGCCCAGCCGTGGGTCCGGCCCAGGAACGGACTCAGACCGCCGCCGAGGGTGAAGCCCACAGCTCCCACAGTCGGGGACGACCCGTGCAGGGGCGCCAGTCCGGCCGTCTGGGCGAGCTCCACGACGTCCGATACGCGCGCACCGGCTCCCACGCGGGCCACGGAACGGTCGGCGTCGATCTCGACCGCGTTCATTTCGCCGGTGGTGATGAGCAGGAAGCCGTCCACCAGCGGGAATGGCTGATGCCCGGTGGCCATGACCCCGACGGGCAGATCATGCGCGGCGGCGAAAGCGACCGCAGCCCGCACATCGGCAGTCGTAGAAGCGGCGACAACCAGACCCGGTCGATGCTGCGAAAGCAGGTTGAACCCCGCCACCGCTGCCGAGTAGCCCGCGTCATCCGGGGTGACCACCGATCCGGTGATCCGATGATCCAGCTCGGTGACATCAGCCTCTGCGGGGACGGTCCGCCCCTGGTTCTCGGTCATCTTGCAGTTCCTTTCGTTGTGCATGTGGTCCGGTGGCAGCGGATCTGTGCCACCTGGGTCATGGGTGCCGGATACTCGTGGGCGGGTTCAGACGTAACGGGAAGCTGCCGAAGCCGTTCTTCGTGGCGGCGATGGCCGGTCACTTGACCAGGGAGCCGTCGGGGACGGCCGCAAACCACTCTTCGTCCAGCCCTGGCCGTTGATGCCGCCGGGGACCTCGTCGCCGGCGTAGTAGTACAAGAGTCAGTCCTTGTAGGACACCTGCGTGGCGCCTTCCGCGCGCTTGACCTGGCTGATCAGGGAGGCGTCGGTCTCGCCGAGCTCGGTATCGGCCACCTGCACCATCACCCGCTGGGCGTCGGCCGGTGACCTCTCACCGTCGTCCCCGCCGGCACAGGCGATGAGGGTGAAAGGGCCGAGAGAGGTGAGGGAAGCGAGCAGAACGGCTCGGGTATGCATGATTCTCCTGAGGAGACGGCGCCGCTGCGCGGCGGGGAGGTATGCCTCCGAAACGACTCCTGCTTCGAGGACCAAGTGCCGTCGGATGCTGCTATGGGGCGTATCCCAAGCCGGTTCACAGCCTGGTGGCCTCCTCGGACCACCGCACAGCGGAAGGGCCGCGCTGCTCTGCCCCACTCGCGACGCCGAGAGCACAGCGCGAGGGTGTGCTCTGGATGCAGCGGTTCGTGGACACCGCAACCGACACTGGGGCGCCTCCACGGACTCCTCGGTGACGCGCTGTTCTCGCTGCCCGGCCTCTGACGTGTCCTCGTTGCGGCCAGGACCCGGGTGATCAGGTTTCGGCGGCGGCCCGGGACGCGGACGCTGCGGCGAGAGTCTTCAGGGCCTGCCAGTCCACACGCGGCCGCGGCAGACCACGCCCGCGCAGATAGGCCTTCGTCGTCCGGCGAACGGTACGCAGCGCGCGGACCTGGCCGCGTGGGCTGCCGTCGCCCGTCGGCTCGATCACCCGGTGTGGCACCAGCAGCCAGTCGCCGTCGTCGGTCTGCCGCAGCTCACCCCGCACCAGTGCGTTGTAGACGTCGGCGAGGCGGTCATCGTGGCGGTGCACGAGGAGAGTGGCCGGACCGGGTACGACGTCGCAGTCGGCGGCCGGTTCGACCAGGAACCCGTCGGGCCTCGCCACCGTCCGGGTCCGCATGAGCAGTGGGGCACCGTAGGCGTCCCGGGCGCCGAGCACGGCAGTGGGGAAGTCGGCGAGAATTCCGGCGCCGGGCAGGGAGCTCATCCGGCCTGCCACGTCGCCCCGGTCACCGGGCGGCGCGGTCAGAGGAGCGCGGGTGCGCACCTCGGTCGGGCTGATGGTGATCTTCAGCCGCAGGTAGTACCAGTCCATGAGCCAGCGAGCGGGCCGGTCCACATAGCGTCGGCTGTCGGGCTGACGATCGAAGAGCATCGACCAGTACGCCTCGTCGCCCGAGGGTGAGGTCACGATCTGCTCCGGACACACCGCCGTACCCGGCACGAACACCTCTTGAGGGGCGTCCAGCCCGCTGCCGGTGGGATCGGAGAAGAGCAGGGCCACCCGACCGTCACGACGAACGTTCAGTGCCTTCTGGGCCAAGCCGAGCGACGTGGTGACGAGAAACGTGCCGTCGTCGCGGCGAAGGGTCGCCGTCGGCCAGACGATCGGTGTGCCGTCCCGGGCAAGAGTGGCGAACTCACAGGTCCGGTAGGCGTCGACGGTCTCGCCCACCGCCGGTTCGAGAGGTATCACGCGCGCAACCTAACTATTTTTCAGGTGAGTTGGGAAAAAGACGCAGGTGGGTGTGTGGCATTTCCGCACCGGGAGCCGATCACCCGCGGGTGATCGGCGCGATCCAGCGGCTCGGCTCGTGCTCGCGTCCGATCTCGGGAAGCTTGGAGGTGGCCACAACGCCGAGCACGCCCAGGGCGGCCAGGGTGACGAAAAGCACCTCATAGCCACCCAGCATCAGGAGTGCGGGCGCGGCGAACGGCACGAACGACCCCGGCAGCGTGCTGGCGATGTTGATGATCGCAAGGTCCTTGCCCGCGTCGTCCTTGCTGGGCAGCAGCCGTACGCACAACGCCAGATCGACGGCGACAAAGGTTCCCAGGGCGACTCCGATGGCAGCCGACGCCACGTAGATGAGCGCCATGTCCTGGGCCCCCGCAAACAGGACGAGCGCTGCGGCCGCCATCACCCCGGCGAAGACCACGAACGGCTTCTGCCGCCGAAGCCTGTCGGAGAGATAGCCGGCGACCACACTGGCGGCGGCAACACATCCGATGGTGAGCACGGCGAGCTTCAGCACGGTGCCTCCGATCTCCTGCTCGCTTACGTCGAAGCGATCCATGAGGAAGAAGGTGCTGTAAGTGCTGGATGCAAAAGCGCACATGATCAGGAAGCGGACGAGCCATGCCCATCCGAACGCCGGGTGGGTCCGAGGGCTGAACCAGAACGTCGAAGCAACGGTCCGCAGATTCAGCGGCGGCTTCGGCATGCTGCTTCGCGGATCACGCAGCAGGAGGGCGGCAACGGTGCTCGCCCCGATGGCGAAAAGCGCGATGGCCCACCACTGAGCGGCGCTTCCCCCCGGGAACGCGTTGGCAAGTGACAGGCCGACAAGCGGCCCCGTGGCCGCGGCCATGCCGACCAACCCGGATACACCTCCTCGGCGGCGCTCGGCGACCTGGTCCGCGACGAGGGCACTGTTCGCGGCGTCCTGGAAGCTCGCGACCGCCTGCACTCCGCACCACAGCAGCACGACCTGCCAAACCTGAGTCGTGAGAGTCACGCCGATCAAAGCGAGCGCGGCCAGCAGGGAGCCGGTGACGATCCAGGGACGGCGCCGGCCGAACCGGACACGGGTACGGTCCGAAACCCGACCGGCGATGGGGGTGAACACGAGCGAGACAAACGCGCCAAAGCCCGTGACGATCCCGAACGCGGTGGTCGCCTCGCCACCCGCGATGCCCTTGAGGTGCAACGCGAGCAGCAGTTGGAGCGGAGTGCTGAGCGCGACGTGGAAGCCGAACTGAGACAGCATGACCGCCGGCACGAACCGGCGCAGCGGAGTGACACCGTCGCTTGGTCTTGCGACCGGCGTCGTTATGAGTTGCTCCGTTGCCATGGTGCTTCCTTGCTGTGGAGGGTTTCCAGTGGGGAGGGACATGCGCCGGCCGTCATGGCCGGGTGAGGCCGAATCCGTCAGCCGCCGTGCACGCCACAGCTGACTGCACGCTCGACTGCGGCGGCCATGGCCTGCTGCCCCTGGGTGTTGGGGTGGGCACGCGCGAACGACTGCGCAGAAACAAGTGGTCCGATCCAGCGCTACCCGGCGGGTTGGCACATGTCATGGCCGATCGTCGGGGTGTACGTGTCGATGTAGCGAGCGCCGCCCGCGTGCGCCTGACTGGCCGGCATGGCGTTCAGCTTCTTCTCGGTGTCCCGCAGGTAAGCGAAGTCGCCGGCGGCGAGCGGCACCGTGGCAGACGTACAGCCGACGCCGTTGTCCGGGAACAGATCGGGATGGCCGACCACGACAACCTTGGCCCGGGGAGCCCGCCGACGGATCTCCTGCAAGGAGCTGGAGATGTTGGAAGTGATGTTGTTGATCTGCTCGGCCGGCTGGTCGGTGCCAACACCGGTGAAGAAGGCCTGACACGGGTTGCCCGTGGGGTCCGTGGCCGCCGGCTTGCCACAGGTGGCGAGATTGTTGGAAAAGCCCAGGTCCTTCCCGCCAACAGTCACCGTGACCACGTCGGTCCGACGGGTGAGTGCTTCGACCTGAGGTGTAAGCGAGCCCTGTGATCCCGTCAACGCAGCTGTCCTAGCACGAGAACAGCTCACGTCGGTCAGCCGCCACTTCTTGGAAGCGGCGAGAACGGAAGGATAGTTCTGATCCGACCGGGCACAGGAGCTGTCGACCTGGTGGGAATGCCGGGGCCTGGCGCGTACGAGTCGCCCAGCGCAACGTAGTCCACGACTCGGTTGGCTGAAGACGCGGCGTTCGCCGGTCCCACGGCACCAACCGCAGCAAGGGCCAGCGCGGACAGGCCACGACGGCGCCCTGCAACACACTGTGCTTCCCGGAAGGAAGCTTGATCTTCTTGTTCACTCATGTCCATTCGTCAGGCCACTCAGGATCGTCACCGACCCCCGCACCGGCCACGGCGATTGCACTTCATCGACATCCCGTGCTACGTGTCGCGGCTTGGGGTGGTTCACTTTCGGCTTCAACTCCCCCTCATCGATACGGCGATGGGCAGTGAGCCGCTGAGCCCTCACCCACGTAGAGCGGCATAGTCGGGAACACACCCCCCGTTGCCGACCGCTCCGGGCTCGACCCGCATTCCCTGGCGCATGTCGGGCCCGGAGATCCCTGCTGCCGGTTGCTCACAAAGCAGTTCACGGACAGCGCAGTCCCTGTGGCTCGAAGCACCATGGGCTACTACAGGTTCATCAATGGGTGCGCCGTCGTCGAAGCCGTGGTGGCGTCCACTGCATTTCGCTGGGAAAGGACTGCCGTACAGACGAAATTGGTCGACGTACTGCCTTCCACGGGGACATCGATGGCACCGCAGCGAAGCGCCGACTCTCCTAGAACGGGTGACAGAACATGCTCAAGATTGGCCTGGCCGCTCCCCAGTATGGGTTGTTCACCGCCCCTTCTACGATCTCCGGACTGGCCGTTGACATAGAGGCGATGGGATTCGACATCCTGTGGGTGGGCGACCGGGCTCTGGTGCCCATGCAGCCCCGTGACCCCTGTCCCGGCGGTGGTCCCGTACCGGAGGAACCCCATCGCCACCCTGTCCTTTCTCGCTCACGCCACCCAACGCGTGCGCCTCGGAAAAAGCACACTGAACGCGCCTTTTACTCTCCGATCCTCCTGGCCCGTGCTCTGACCTCCATCGACATCCTCAGTGGGGGCCGACTCGATGTCGGATTCGGACTCGGGTGGTCGTCCGACGAATACGAAGCCATCGGTGTGCCGGCCGGACCGCGGAGGACGGCTGGAAGAGATCCTGGACGTTCTTGAGCACGTATGGTCCGGTTCGTCGGCCGAGTACAGGGGGCCTTGTGGACGATCGGCAGTGCGCACATCGGCACACTCCCCGTGCAGCGTCCCCGTCCGCCTGTGCTTCTGGGCGGTTTCACACCTGCCACTCTGGCGCGCATTGGGCGTCGCGCGGACGGCCGGGCGGGAGTCGGGCTGCCGGTACCGCAACTGGCCTACGTCGTCTCCCAAATCCGGCAGAGCGCGGAAGCCAACGGACGCGACCCCAACGCCATGACGGTGCGGCCGACGTGCACCCCGAGCTCCCGGCCCTGCTGACCAGCGTCCTGGTCTGGGAGTCCGCGGCCCTCGGCGGACTGCCCACCGGACCGCCGGCGATCGCGTACGCGATACGCATCGGCGGCCCGGCCACGGTGACAGCCATCGCGTGCTGGGAGATCCACCGACTGCGGACCCGGTACGGGGTCACGCTGCGGGGCTGAACACCCGCCAAACGGGCCCACCGAGCGACAGGCCCAAGTCGTATGGCACTACCTACCAGCCGTTATCACCCCTCGACACCTTGGGTGCCACGCCGCGGGACGCGCCCCTGCTCCGCAAACTGTCGCGCGCGTGGCCCCCAGGGCCGAGCCCCTGGTGACCCGGGGTCAAGACCGGAGGGGACGTGTCGTCGGGCGGTGCAGGGAAGGCGGACACGGCGAGGGGGACCTGCGCTTCGCAGGCGGCTTCAGCGCATTCACAGGAGAAGGGCAGTACGACGTCCGCGATGTCGCCGAGGGCCCGCGCCCACGGTCGGGGGAAGAAGGTCCGGTACTGGTCGACCAGGGCGCGGTTGGCGTGACGGAGCAGTCGGCGGCGTTCCCGCGGGGTCGTCGCCAAAGGGCCGTCTGCAAGCATGTCGGCGAAGGAGTACTCCACCTTCGCGACGACTTCCTCCAGGCTGCATGAGCCGTCGACGAGCAGCTCGCGGTACATGCCGCCGCCCATCATGGCCTCGACCGCGCCCGCCCGGGATGGCTTCGCGCAATCCTCACGCCACTCGAGCAACCGCTTGAGTCCAGCGAAGTCGGCAGCCACGGCGTCCGCGCCGCGCGTGTACTGGTCCGGCGAGAGTGTGAGGCCGAGCAGGGCGAGTGGGCGTTGTGGGCCACGGGAGTTGGCGCGGAGTGCGGCGGCGATGTTCCGGTCGATCCACGCCTGAGGGTGCTGCGGCGAGGCCTGACTTGAAAGGGGGCGGAACGTTTGGGCCCAGGCGGCGGAATCGGTGGGCAGCAGGTCCTTCAGGGTGGGAGGCAGTTACCGGTCGGCAGGTTTGGGTGGTGTGGGTGCCAACAATTTCGAATGCCGGGCCATCCATGAGGCCGGTCGGGGCGAAGTCCGGTCCCCGGCGCATGCCGCGGCCGACCGCAAGAACCGGGCCTTCGATTGAACCGTTGGTTCCGTAGGACCGTCGTTGCTCGGCAGGAAGGTCACAAGGCGACTCGGGCAGGACCGTCCCACACACCGTGACGGATTGAGGCCGCCCGATGGGCAGACGGAGCCGCATCCGACGCTACCCGTCTCTTCATCGACGGTCGGAAAGCGGAGTCAGCATGGATGAGGATGAGCAGAGAGGTGTTGTCATGGGACAGCTCGAAGGAAAGACCGCCGTTGTCACCGGCGGAAGCACCGGCATCGGTCTGGCGACGGCCATACGGCTGGCGGGTGAGGGTGCGCACGTGTTCGTGACCGGCCGGCGCAAGGCCGAGCTGGACGCGGCCGTCGAGACCATCGGCTCGGCGGCAACCGGCGTTCCGGGCGACATCTCCGACCCCGCCGACCTGGACCGGCTGTTCGCCGCGGTCCGCGACCGCGGGCAGGGGCTCGACGTGCTGTTCGCGAACGCCGCGATCGCCTCGTTCGCGACGCTGGAGCAGATCACCGAGGAGCACTTCGACCAGACCTTCGGCGTCAACGTCCGGGGAACGGTCTTCACAGTCCAGAAGGCGCTGCCGTTGCTCAACGACGGCGCCGCGGTGGTCCTGACCGGCTCGAGCAACGGCGTCCGTGGCGGGGAGGCGTTCGGCGTCTACGCGGCGTCCAAGGCGGCCATCCGCTCCTTCGCCCGGACCTGGGCCAACGAGCTCAAGGGCCGGGGCATCCGGGTCAACACCGTCACCCCGAGCCCCATCGACACCCCCGGGCTCGCCGGCCTCGCCCCCGAGGAGATCGGAGCCGCCGACTTCACGGCTCACCTCGCCGGCGCGGTCCCGCTGGGCCGGTTGGGCCGCCCGGAGGAGGTCGCCGACGCGGTGCTCTTCCTCGCCTCAGCGCAGAGCAGCTTCGTCACCGGCGCCGAGCTCGCCATCGACGGCGGCCTCAACCAGGTCTGAGCTGGGAAACGGGGTCACGGTTCAAGGAACGGCGACAAACACGCCTCTCAAGTCGGGGATCATCTGCGCAGGCACGATGTATGTGTGTAGCTAACGGTTCACGAGGCGCGCAGTTCTTGACGAGGGCTGATCGGAAGCCGGGCGATGTTGAACTGTTCGCCCCGGTGACCCGTCGGTGAGCGCGACCACGTAGGGTGACCGCGGCCATCGCCCAGTACACACATGAGCTCCTGCCCGACTTACGCGAGTGGCACGGATCGCAGCTCAAGAAGTGTCGTCCCCGCACCCGCGGGGGTAGCTCGGGCGAGCTGGTGTCCATCTTTGGCCGGGACGCGTCGTCCCCGCACCCGCAGGGGTAGCTCGTGGATGAGGCGTTCGGCCGTGACTCCGACGGTGTCGTCCCCGCACCCACGGGGGTAGCTCGGTCCACCAGCCCGACGCACTGTGGCCGATCGAGTCGTCCCCGCACCCGCGGGGGTAGCTCGAACGCGATCGACTGGCTGTCCCGCCCGTCCGGGTCGTCCCCGCAACCGCGGGGGTAGCTCGGTCAAGAACGCGCCCTGGCCGAGGGCGACACGTCGTCCCCGCACCAGCGGGGGTAGCTCCAACCGCAGCGCGGGCCCCGAGAGGCCGGTCGGGTCGTCCCCGCAACCGCGTGGGTAGCTCGAAGGCGGAACGCCGCTGTCGAGTTCCGCCGTTACCGACAGCCGTGGTCGTCCCCGCAACCGCGTGGGTAGCTCGAAGGCGGAACGCCGCCGTCGAGTTCCGCCGTTACCGACAGCCGTGGTCGTCCCCGCAACCGCGGGGCAGCCTCGGAGCACCCCTTCCATGAGGCGGTAGTGCACCCGGGGCGTGGAGTCTTCTCCATGGCGTGGGTATCTGTGTGGGAAGCGGGCTGTCGTGTACGCCGTAGCAGTCGCTTGGGTGGTACGCGGCGTCGGCCATTGCCCGGCAGCAGGTCGAGCGATGCCTCGCCGCGCTGCCAGCCCAACCTCCTGCTCCTGCCGACCGACCACCGCCACGAACACAACCCCCGCAACTGTCCTTCGGACAATGACCAACTTCGCTGGCGTAGTTGCATGACAGTCCGTGTCTGTGGTCAGGATGGAAGCCCCCCTTTCCGGTTCCACCGGGGCGCGGAGTTCAAGGCCTCCTTGAGCCAGAAAGGCTCCCTGTGTGATCGGTCCGACCCGCGCAGTAAGCATGTGAACCAGGTGGCCACTCCGTCCGTAGAGCTCGGTGAGCCTTTTCCAACCTGGCTGTCGGAGCCACCGAACACGCCCGGCGGAGCGTCCGGGTCGCCACGACCGACCACGGACCTGCTGGTCGGGGACTCGGTGCCGACAGATGGGCTCACACCCCGCTGACCAGTGCAGACAGAGATTGAAAAGGCGCACGGACTCAGCCTCTCAGCAAAGGTGTCAACATGACCGCGGTGTTCATTCATGGTGTGCCCGAGACCAGCCGCCTGTGGGACCGGCTCCGCGCCTGCCTAACGACCGACTCGACAGCCCTGGACCTGCCCGGGTTCGGCGTGCCGCGTCCCGCCGGGTTCGGCGCGACCATGGACGAGTACGTCCAGTGGCTGGAGCGGGAACTGCGGGGGATTGACGGGCCGATCGACCTGGTCGGGCATGACTGGGGTGCGCTGCTGGTGGCGCGGGTGGCCACGAAATCCTCGGTGGCGGTGCGGAGTTGGGCCATGGACGTGGCGAGCGTCCTGCACCCCGCATATGTGTGGCACAACCAGGCCAGGCTCTGGCAGACACCGGGAGCGGGCGAGCGGTGGGCCAAGGCCATCGTCGGTATCGCCCCGGGGAGCCCGGAAAGTACCGCCGTGCAGCTCACCAAGGCCGGTGTGCCTGCCGAAGGCGCGGCGGCGATGGGGAAGAAGCTCGACGCCACACTGGCGGACTGCATCCTGGACCTCTACCGCTCGGCAACGCCCAACCCCCACGCGCACTGGGAGAGGGAACTCTCCTCCCCAGCCTCCGCGCCCGGGCTGGTGATCCAGCCGCTGCGCGACCCCTACGACGACCTGGCCGCCTCCAGCGAGATGGCCGACCGCCTCGGGGCCCGCACGCAGCGCCTCGAAGCGGTCGGCCACTGGTGGATGCTGCAGGACCCCAACAGCGCGGCCGAGGCACTGGAGCGGTTTTGGACCGCCGTGGGCGAGGCTGACGACCCCCGCGAAGCGGCGGGCGCGGCTCCGGGGCTCGGACTGTCCGCCCCCCGTGGCTTTGAGCAGCGCTGGCCAGTCAACCGGCCTGCGAAACGAGCACAGTGACTGACCCTTTTCCAGCCTGGCTACCGGGAACCACAGGATGCAGGCCGACGCCACGCGAAGACAGCTCCACCAGCGGCGGATCCCTCGGTTCGAGGGTCCGGAGCGACTGTCGGCAGGATCCCCGCACATGCAGAGGAGAAGGGCCCACGATGAAGACCACGACGGGTGATCTCGTCGAGGACGGTTGGTTGCCGGCTGTCGGGTTGGACGGAGTCGTAGCGCAGCCAGGCATGCTGAGGGTGTTGACGGACGCACACACGGTGCGACGCCTGGACCTGCCGGTGGCGACGATGGTGCCTGCGGTGTTGCGTCAGCTGTTGCTTCCGGTGGTGCTGGACGCGCTTGGGGCGCCCCGTACGCGCCGGGAGTGGGCCGGGCGGTTCGCTCAGGGGCGGTTCTCGCCCGACGAGTGCGAGCGGCTCACCGACTACCTCACTGTCCGCTACGGCCGCAGGTTCCGTCTCTTCGACGGAGAGCGGCCCTTCGGTCAGGTCGCGGGGCTTCAGTCGCTGAGCGGGGAGGCGAAATCGTCCACGCTGCTTGTGCCGTCGATCGCGTCGGGGAACAACGTGCCACTGTTCAGTGCGTTCAGTGAGGCCGACCATCTGGACCTGACGGTTACTCAGGCCGCGTTGTGGCTCCTGCACGCCCAGTGCTGGGACACCGCCGCCATCAAGACCGGGGCCGTCGGCGACCCACAGGCCAAGGCCGGCAAGACGACAGGCAACCCGACGGGACCTCTCGGCCAGCTCGGGGTGATCGTCCCGACAGGCCGGACCCTGTACGAGACGCTGATGCTCAACTCCCCAATCCTGTCCGACGGCCTGGATGCCGCGGATCGTCCGCAGTGGGCGTGGGACGAGCGCCCCACGACGCCGGGCTGGGTCTCCCCTGCTGGACCCCAGTGGTCCGCCCGGAACGCCGGCGGGCTGCTGGACCTGCTGACCTTCCAGTCCCGTCGGATCCGTCTGATCGGCCGGGAGAGCGGACAGGAACAACGAGTGCGCCACGTCATCGTCTGCGCCGGGGACCGTCTGACGGGCACTCCCGAGTCGGAGCCGCACACCGCTTGGCACCACACCGCGAGGCCGAAGGCGGAACAGGCACCGCGTCGCCCGCACCGGCACCGGTCCGGGCGCACGGCCTGGCAGGGGCTGGGCTCCCTGCTCGCACTCGCCGTCCCCGACGATGGCCCCCGCACCTCACTACTGCTGCGGCAGATCGGTGAGCTGAGGGCCGACGGTGCCCTGGCTGCCGACTACCCGCTGGGGGTGGAGATCTCCGCCCTGGAGTACGGCAACCAGTCAGCCGTGGTGGAGAACGCCATCGCCGACATCCTTCCCCTGCCCACCGTCGCTCTGGTTGCTTCCGACGACCGGCTACGGGCGACCCTGCTGGAATGCGTGAACCAGGCCGACCGTGTCGGCCGTGCCCTCGACGACCTCCACGCCGATCTGCGGCGCGCTGCCGGCGGGGAGATTCTGCCGAGGGACAGGAGCGAGCAGCCTTCGGCCCGTCTGCTGCACGGCGTGGATCCCGCCATGCGACGTCTGCTGAGCGGGCTGCGCACCATCGGCGATGAGTACGGCGTCCTGGAGCATGCTCAGAAAGCGTGGGAGCTGACGCTGTTCGAAGCGGCTGCGCGAGAGGCGGAGCTACTGCGGGAGGCCGTGCCGCCCCGGGCCGTGGTGGGGCGGGTGGATAGGACGGGCGGCAAGGAACTCGTCTTCCGCAGTGGCAAGGCCACCGCCATGTTCCGCACACGACTCAAAAGGATTCTGCGGCGGGCCGCCGACGCGCAGAGCAACCAGCGGGAGAACAACCAGCGGGAGAGTGCCGCGTGAGTACCGCGTCTTCGGTAGCCGGCCGACGCCACCGGCCCTTCTTCTGGGAGGAGTTCGCACAGCAGGCCTACGCACGCCGCTCGACGTGGGCCGAGCGCGGGCTGCGCGCCCTGCGGGACGGACTGGGCAGCGAGCCCGGCGCCGCACCGGCCATGCGCCACCTGCACCGCGTCGAGCTCACCGACAGCCAGCGGGACGGCGACCGGCTGCCCGACTCCTACCGGGCCGAGCATGCCGCACTCACCCTGTACGGGCTGCACCAGGCGGCCGGGGCTGACCCGGTGCACTACCCGAGCGTCGGCCTGGGCACCGCCGTACGGAGCCTGCGCGAGGGAGTGTTCTCCAGCAGGGCCGGTGCCGCGGAGCGCCGGCTCCTGGCGGCCGCGTCCGCGCAGGACCTCGAGGAACTCGTGCAGCACCTGCGCGGGCTGGTGCCGCTGCTGCGGCACGCCGCCATCGGCCTGGACTACACGCGCCTGTACCGCGATCTTGTGGCGTGGCAGACACCGGACAACGGTCGGGTCCTGCGGGCGTGGGGCCTGCAGTACACCGCCCCCGCCCCCGCCGCCGTTCCGGAAGCGGCCCCTCGCGACGAGGACGGCGGCCGACGCTACTGGTCCGCCTTCGTCCCCGGGCACCCCCGTGCCGGAGCCGACCTGGCGGCGCTGCGTTCCGGCGGGGGCCGTGCGGCCGGCACCGTTCCCGCGATGTGGCCCTTCTACCGCACCCGCATCAGCAAGCCTCTGCGCGACAAGGGCGCCCTCACCCGCGATCTCGTGGCCGAGCACTCCGCGCTCACCGTCTTCGGCCTGCACCAGCAGGGACGCACCACCACGCTGCACGTTCCGGGCACCACGCCCGGAGACGCCTGCCGCGCCCTGCTGGCCCGGGGCTCCGGCACGGACCACACCGCGATCGAGCGCCGCCTCGGCGCGCTGCTGACCTCGCTGGACGCAGGGGAACTGGCCCATCACCTGCGCGGGCTCGTCCCGCTGCTGCGCCGGGCGGGCATCGGTCTCGACTACGACGACCTGTGCCGGGCCCTGCGGTACTGGGACGAACCGCAGCGCCCGCAGGAGCAGCCACGGATCCGCAACCGATGGGACCGGGACTTCCACACCGATCCCACGGCGCCGCGGACCTGACCGGACGTCCCCGCGGTGCACCCGCCGGGTGCCCGGGACACGGCGTCCGGCCGCCACGGGCGGCCAGGCGGCCGACCGGTGCCCGGCCCGTCTCCGTCTGTGCCCTGCGGCGCACCTCGACAGTGTCCCTCGCGCGCCTGACCGGGCACAGGCGGGCGCCGCCGACTCATACGCATTCCGCGTCGCCGTGCGCGCACACCGTCCACCATCGAAGGAGCCCGTGATGACCCAGCCCACCCTGTTCGTCGAAGTGCACATCCTGCAGAGCCTGCCGCCGTCCAACATCAACCGGGACGACTCCGGCACACCGAAGCAGGCTCTGTACGGCGGTGCCCGCCGGGCCCGGGTCTCCTCCCAGGCCTGGAAGCGGGCCGCCCGGATGGAGTTCGCCCAAGCTGAGCCGGCCTCGGACCGGGCGACGCGCACCAAGCGGATCGCAGCCCTGCTCGCCGAACGCCTCTCCCTGCCCACGGACAAGGGGGGTTCCGGACTTGAGGACGCAGGCGCGAATCGTCTGGCCGCCGCGCTGCTGGAGCCGCTCGGCATCAAGAAGTCCGCCAAGAAGGAGGAACAGTCCGCATACTTGCTGTTCTTCGGCAGGCGGCAGCTCGACAGCCTGATCGCCCTCCTGGACGGCCGGGCCGAGAAACTCCTCGCCCTGCCGGACGGGGACCTCAAGAACGAGATCACCAAGCTGCCGGTCGTCACCGCGCTGTCCACCGGACACCCGGCCGAGGTCGCGCTGTTCGGCCGCATGGTCGCCGACCTGCCCGCGCTGAACGTCGATGCCGCCGTCCAGGTCGCGCACGCCCTGTCCACGCACGCGGTGCGCACCGAGTTCGACTACTACACGGCCGTCGACGACGAGAACACCGACGACAACAGCGCGGGCATGATCGGAACCGTGGAGTTCAACTCCTCCACGCTCTACCGCTACGCCGTCCTCGGCGTGCACCAGCTGCGCGAGAACCTGACCTCGCCGGACAGCACCCGCCAGGCCGCCGTCCGGTTCGTCGACGCATTCACCCGCTCCATGCCCACCGGCCACCAGAACTCCTTCGCCCACCGAACCCTGCCCCACCTGGTCCTGGTCACCGTGCGCACGGACCAGCCCGTCAATCTGGTCTCCGCGTTCGAAGAGCCCGTCGCCGGCCACAGCGGCCTTGTCGCGGAGTCCTGCGCACGCCTGGCCGGTGAGCTGGCCTCCGTGGGCCGTACCTGGGGCAGCCCCCCTGCGCGCACGCTGGCCACCTACGCCGTCGAGGGCGACAAGGCCGGCGAGGCCTTCGGCCCCTCCCTCCCCTTCCCCGCTCTGCTGGACAGCGTGGACGGCGTGGTCGGCACCTGGCTGGCCGACGGCCGCCTCCCGCTGACCGCGTCCACGCAGGCCGGTGCATGATGGCATCCGACCAGGCCGTACTCGTCCTCCGGCTGGCCGCCCCACTGCAGTCCTGGGGCGGGCCCTCACGCTACAACCGCCGCGAGACACAGCCCCGGCCGACCAAGTCCGGCGTCCTCGGCCTGCTCGCCGCGGCAGAGGGCCGCTCTCGCGAAACACCGCTGACCGACCTGCTGGGCCTGCGCCTGGGCGTGCGCGTCGACCAGCCCGGCAGCCTGCTGCGCGACTACCACACCGTCAGCGACCACCGCGGCCTGCCGCTGCCGTCGGCGAAGGTCGACAACAAGGGCGTGCAGAAGAAGACCAGCCCCGCCAAGTACACCGGCGTCACCCAGCGCTACTACCTGCAGGACGCAGTCTTCACCGCCGCCTTGCGCGGACCCCTCCCCCTGTTGCAGGACCTCGAACACGCCGTACGCCACCCCGTGTTCCCGCTCTCACTGGGACGCCGCTCCTGCCCACCCACCGGCCCTGTCAGCCTCGGCCTGCACCCCCACGACGATCTGGACAGCGTCCTCGCTTCCGTTCCATGGCAGGCGTCCCCCCACCGGCGCCGGCAGATCCGCACCCCGCACGTGACACTGGAAACCACCGTCGAGGACCCCACCGCCGACCACCTCGTCGACGACGTCCCCGACACCTACGACCTCAAAACCGGCACCGTCTTCGGCCGACGCGCCGTCCGGCACCTGTGGGTGACACTCCCCACCGGCCGCTCCACCCCCACAGACCCCGACCGCGTCAGCAGCACCGGCACCGGCACCGGCACCGGCACCGGCACCGGCACCGGCACCGGCCACGATCCCTTCGCCCTGCTGGGCTGGTGAGGAACATGCCCTACCTGTCGAAGATCGCTCTCAACCCGCGCCGCCGCGGCGCATTCGCCTTGCTGTCCAGCCCACACCGCCTGCACGCCGCCGTCCTCGCCGGATTCGCCGTCCAGCCGGTCACCGAACGCGTGCTGTGGCGCCTGGACAGCAACACCGCCCACCGGGCCGACCTCCTCGTCCTTACCGACAGCCGCCCTTCCTGGCACCACCTGGACGAACAGGCCGGCTGGCCCGGCGGCGACGGAGGCGAGCCCCTCATCGCCGACTACACGCCCCTCCTCGAACGCATCACCCTGGGCAGGGAATTCGCCTTCCGGCTGACCGCCAACCCCGTCCAGTACGTGCACAGGCCCACCAAACCCAGCGCCGAACAGGTGGCCCGCCTCACGCCCGGCAGCGAGCCCCCCGACGCAACCCGCAGGCCCCGCGGTTTCCGCGTCGCCCACCGCACCGCCGACCAGCAACTCCGCTGGCTGCTCACCAGAGCCGAACGCCACGGCTTCACCATCCCCACCACACCAACCACCCCGCCCGCCCCCGGCCTGAACACCGTCAACACCTCCCCACCCCCACCGCCCGCCGTCACGCTGATCGCCCGCGACATCCTGCGCTTCCGCAAGAACACCAACGGCCCCCGCGTCACCATCTCCACCGCCACCTTCCAGGGGCGGCTCCGCGTCACCGACCCCGACGCCCTGCGCACTGCCCTGCTGACCGGCATCGGCCCCGCCAAGGGCTACGGCCAAGGCCTGCTCACCCTCGCCCCGCTCCCGGCGGAGACCACACGCCCTTGAACGGTTGGCACATCGACCTTGGGCTCACAGCCACGTGCAGTGAACCGTCCAGGGACCACTCGCGTTCGGATAAGCGACCGCCGGCTATACGCATGAAGAAGTCCCGGGCCCAAGAGGCCGAAGCATCAGCGCGAACAAAGGAACTCAGTTGAATTTGCATTCACTTGTCCCGATCCATCGGAATGAGAGGGATAACCACGCCTCCCCGGAGGGGGCGCCCGAGGCGACGAGCACGTCATCGCTTTCACGGAGAGGTGTTCTGGCCGCGTCCGTCGGGGCTCTGCTCGCCGCAGGATGCACCAACGGTGAACAACAAAACGCCGGCGACAGTCCCAGCGAAGGAGATGCCGCCGAAGAACCGTCCGGCAAGCTGGGAGCCAACTTCAACGAGCACGCCGACAGCGTGACATTCGACGAACTGCGTGGTCTCTCCGCGAGCTGGCTTCGGGGATTCGTCCCGATGCCCGAGGTCAAGGCCGACGCCTCGCAACAGCGCGCCGTCAAGTTGCTCATCGACGCACATGACCAGGGCTACGGCACGGTGCTCTCACTGAAGTTCCCGTTCCACCACCAGCCGATCCCCCGCCCGGACACTCAGGCCATGACCGCGGAACTCACCCGGGTCGACAAGGTCCTGCAAGCCATTCTCGACACCGTCGACGTGCTGACCATCGGCAACGAACCGTTCATCGAGAGCCGTCCCCAGGACATCGACTCGGACGCCATGAACACGTACTACGAGACTGTCGCGGCGCACATCATCGCCTACCGGAAGAAGCACTTCCCCTCGGGTTGCCGGACCCGCCTCTACATGGGAGCACTGAACCGCCTCGGCCAGCCGAACGAACGGACAAGGGCCACCGCCCGCTGGCTGTCCTTCACACAGGGGACCCCGGAGATCGAAGGTGTCGACATCCACCCCCATGTAGCCGCTCCGGAAAAGGTTCAACCGTTCCTCGACTACATACTGCCCCGGCTCCGCAAGGACCAGAAGTTCCTGGTCACCGAGTTTTCCCTGATCCACCTCTGGAAGGAGCACCTGAAAGACACCATCCCCGCCGAGTTCGCACGCCGTTACGACTTCCCGCCGGACACTCCGGTCTGGAAGATGATCAGCGAAGCAATCGACCGCCCCGTGCCGGAGGAACAATGGCATGACTTCCTCGCCATGAGCCCCTGGTTCGAGACCAACAAGCACTTCCTGCGGGACCAGATGCGCCGATTCCGGGACACCGGACGCCTCGCTGTGGCGACGTACGGCGTCACCCAGTCCGAGGCCATGGCACGGAACTTCGGTCCGGACAAGCAACCCTGGCTACTGAACAGCCTCTACGCCAACCAGACCGCCGAGCCGTCTCACGGCGACCTGCCGGCCCGCAGCTACGGGTTCTTCGACGACTTCCGTGCCCTCCAGCGGACACAGGACCGCCGGCCGGTGCGAACGCCAAAAGTCGCCACATGAGACACACTGCCGAGCGACTTGCCGTCCGGGACCGGAACAGGGCCCCGCAGGAGCGCCCTTCTCTTCTCTCTTGAAGTGGCTACGGAACATCCGATCCCGACGGATGGCGTCCCGTACGCGGCACCGGGCCCATCCTCAATGTGCTCGACGTCCTGCACGCCGACCGCCTCGCCCTGCGCATCCACGACGGCGCCTTCTCCACCATGGACCTCACCGCCCGCCAGCCGCGCACCGGAGAGCTGCTGTCCACCGTGAAGTTCATGGTGCAGACCCTCGCCGCCGCCGGCGAACTCCAGCGCGATCTCCAGCGGGAACTGACCTACGACGGGCTGTGGGCCGCCGAGGCCAAGGGCAACAAGGGTGGTCGACGGCCGACTGTCACGGGCAAGATGATCGCCGACGTGCGCGCCGCATACCTCGACGGCCAGACCATCGCCGCCCTGGCCCGCGAGCACGGCGTCAGCCGCGGCGCCGTTCGCACGGCCGTCACCGACCTCATGCCCGAGCACGCCGCAGCCGACGAAGGCACCACGGCCCCGGAACTGCCCGTCTCCTTCGACATGCCCGGCGAGGTCGCCGGCTTCCTCCGCGCCACCGAGCTGGACGACGCCGAGCGGGCCGCGCTCACCACGGCGTGACGGTACGGCGCGGCCAGGGCTACACGCTGCGCGGCACCACCTCGCCCGCGGTCCACCGCCAACGCCTCGCCCGCTGCCAGCCCCTTGACGGGGCCCAGGGCACCCCGGCGGTCCCCGCGCAGCGCAAGGCCCGCGGGAGTACGAGAACCGCACCAACACCCTCGTGGCAGACGTCCAGCGCCGAGCAGTCAGCGCCAGCCCACAAGGCTCATCCCGTGGCGGGCCGGCACATCTGGGCCATGCCCCCGCTTCAGATGCAGATGACGATCTTTCCGCGTGTGCGTCCGCGCTCGGCGTGCGCGTGGGCGTCGGCGATTTTCTCCAGGGGGGTAGCTCTGTTCGATACGGGGTGTATAGCGGCCTTGCCGGCCCAGTTCCGCGACCGCGAACAGCAGGGTGGAGTCGTTCCGCGTTGACCACATGCGTGCCCAGACGCAGCCCGCCTGCGTGGTCCGCTACCGTCGCGACGCGCGTCGGGTCGCCCGTGATCGCGACGAGGTCGTCCAGCGAGCCGGAGGCCACGGTGTCGAGCGCGACATCGACGCCGTGCGCAGCGAGAGCGGCGAGGCGCTGCGCGAGGCCGGGGCCGAAGGTGGTGGGAACGGCGCCGAGAGAGGAGAGGAACTCGTGGTTGCGTTCGCTGGCTGTCCCGACTCGGAGTCGCGCCGGGAGACAACCTCTCCTGCTGACCTGAGCGCCTTCCGCACCCCCGCACGCACCGCTCAACGCGATGCCGCGGGGGTGCGTGAACCCAAGGACAAGCCGCGCGCGACGCGGCTCCTGCCGTGGACCGGCGAGGACGGCAAGCGCTGCTTCCTGGTGACGGATGACGGGGAGGGGTTGTGGACTGCTGCCGAAGTACTGAGCGGTAGTGACTTCTGGTGAGCATGAGTGAGTGCCGGGCTGGGTTTCAGCCTGGTCGTACGGGCCCGGCTCTCTCTCCTGTGCGGTGTGCTCTGGGTCCTCGTCGCGGGAGGGGAACGAGAGTTTGTGGGTCGAATGGGTGACCTTTGCGGGTGGTGCTCGTTGAGTGGCGTGACGTGGTTCTTCGGCCGGGCGGGGGTGAACGGGTGGGCGGGCTGCGGGAGTTGGCGGCGTCGTTCGTGGTGCCCGGCCCGGCCGGGGTGGCGATCCGGGACCGGCTGCGGGTGAGCGAGTCGGACGCGGCAGTGCTGGCCGAGGTCGGCGCCTTCCTCGGTTCGCTGGCCGCCGGTGATCTCGCGGAGCGGTCCCGACAGGGGCCGACGCATGATGCGGCCGCGTGGGCGGTGCGCAAGCGGGAGCTGACGGGGAAGTCGTCGGCGCGCTGGGCGGGCAGTATCACCAAGGCCACCCACGACCAGTGGGCGCTGGCGAGGCGCGGGCAGGGCGCCCACCTGGACTGGCTGCGGGGGCAGATCGCCGCGATCGAGGCGCGGCTGGCTAGGCCGCTGGGCGCCAAGGCGGACCAGCGGGAGGGGCTGGTGCGTGGCTATGCCTCACGGGGTGAGTGGCATGCCAAGTCCCGCCGCCTGCATGCCCTGAAGGACCGGCTGGCAGGGGTAGAGGCGGACTGGGCTGCGGGCCGGGTGCACGTGGTGCGCGGCGGCAAACGCCTCGCGAACACCCGCCACCACGTGGAGGCGGCCGGGCTGAGTGAGCAGGCGTGGCGGGAGCGGTGGCAGGCGGAGCGGATGTTCCTGGCCGCCGACGGGGAGTCCGGCAAACGCTTCGGCAACGAGACCCTCCGCGTCACCGACTCCGGACAGCTCTCCCTCAAGCTCCCGGGCCCGTTGGCCCACCGAGCCAACGCGCCGCACGGCCGGTACGTGCTGGACGCGACGGTACGGTTCCAGCACCGGGGCCAGGAGTGGCGGGACCGGATCACCGCGAACCGGGCGGTGGCCTACCGCATCCACCACGACACGGCACGCGGCCGCTGGTATGTCACCGCATCCTGGCAGCGCGCAACCGCACCCGTCCTGCCACTGGAGGCGGCGTCGGCCCGGGGCGTGGTGGGGGTGGACATGAACGACGACCACCTCGCCGCCTGGCAACTCGACGGCCACGGCAACCCGGTCGGCGAACCGCAACGCTTCTTCTACGACCTCTCGGGCAGCGCGGAGCACCGGGACGCACAGATCCGGCACGCGCTGAGTCGCCTGCTGCACTACACCCGCCGCTGCGGCGCCGCCGCGATCGCCATCGAGGACCTCGACTTTGCGGCGGAGAAGGGCCGGGAGAAGCACGGCCGCAACAAGCGCTTCCGGCGGCTGCTCTCCCGCTTCCCGACCGCGAAGCTCAAGGCCCGGCTGGTCTTGATGGCCGCCGAGCAGGACATCGCCGTCGTCGCGGTCGACCCGGCGTACACCAGCCGGTGGGGTGCCCAGCACTGGCAGAAACCGCTGACCACCCCACGACGCAAGATGTCCCGGCACGATGCGGCGAGCATCGCGGTCGGGCGACGCGCCCTCGGTCATCCGATCCGGCGACGGACGGCACCGCCCCACCCCGACCAGAGTGATCGTGGTGGGCATCGAACCGTCCAGGCCCGACCGGACACCCGACAGCGTGAGGAAACCCGCCCCCACCCGCCCGGACCGCGCACCGGATGCGCGCCGCCCGGTGGTGGAGCGAAAGCGGGGGACCAGCGTGCCCAACACCGTTCGGGGCACGCGGCTGAGCATGGGGCCTGGCACCAGGACTCACTCCCGCTCAGTCTCTAGTGTCCTGCGCCAGTAGTTGATCGTTAGTTGGTATGTGACTTCTACTGCTGGTGCGTCAGTTCCTCGTCGGGGCCCGAAACTGGAGCCATTGCTGCTGGCCTCTGAGGAGCGGGCGGAGTTGGA
>NZ_JBQQCG010000064.1:0-68815 GCF_052245575.1 Streptomyces sp. 2A115
GAGTGACGGTCGGATGCCCCGGCACGTCCCCGACCCCCCACACACCCCAGGGGCGCGGGGAACTGCGCGACCAGCCCCCACCAACCCGCACCCAACAAACAACCCACCCGCCCAACCGCCGGAGCCACCCCCACCCAGCCTCCAAAATCACCCACCCGGCCCCACCCCCAGGTAAAAAAACGGGCCCCGCCCACCCGGACGGGACCCGAAAACCGCAACCACCAACCGTCAGCCAACCACCGTCAGCCAACCGCCGTCAGAGCCGAGCCACACCCTCAGCCCGAGCCGCCGCGGCGACAGCCGCGGTAACCGCCGGAGCAACCCGCTCGTCGAACGGCGACGGAATCACGTAATCCGCGGCAAGGTCGTCCCCGACGACCGCAGCCAACGCCTCGGCCGCCGCGATCTTCATCCCCTCAGTGATCCGAGAGGCCCGAACCTGCAGCGCCCCGGCAAAGATCCCGGGAAACGCCAGCACGTTGTTGATCTGGTTCGGATAGTCGGAGCGCCCGGTGGCGACGACGGCCGCGTACTTGTGGGCGACGTCGGGATGCACCTCAGGATTCGGGTTCGCCATGGCGAACACGAACGCACCCTCCGCCATGGAGGCGACGGCAGGCTCAGGCACCGTCCCGCCGGACACCCCGATGAACACGTCGGCCCCGGCGAGCGCGGCCTCCAGCGACCCCGACAGCCCCGCCTTGTTGGTCAGCGAAGCCAGCTCCCGCTTGACCGGAGTCAGATCGTCCCGGTCGGCCGAAACGATCCCCTTGCGGTCCGCGACAGCGACATCCCCGAGCCCCGCCTCCAGCAGGAACTTGGCGATGGCGACCCCGGCCGCACCCGCACCCGAGATCACCGCCCGCAGATCCCCCAGCGTCCGCCCGGTCAGCCGAGCCGCGTTCCGCAGGGCGGCCAGCGTGACGACAGCGGTCCCGTGCTGGTCGTCGTGGAAGACGGGAATGTCCAGCCGCTCCTGCAGCCGCCGCTCGATCTCGAAGCACCGGGGTGCCGAGATGTCCTCCAGGTTCACGCCCCCGAAGGACGGCGCCAGCCGCACCACGGTCTCGACGATCTCGTCGACGCCCGTGCAGTCCAGCGCGATCGGCACGGCGTCGACCCCGCCGAACTGCTTGAACAGAATGGCCTTCCCCTCCATCACGGGAAGGGAAGCCTCGGGACCGATGTCCCCCAGCCCCAGAACCGCCGTCCCGTCCGTCACCACGGCGACGACGGACGACTTCCACGTGTAGTCGTAGACGAGCTCCGGCTTCTCCGCGATGGCGCTGCACACCTTCGCGACGCCGGGCGTGTACGCCAGGGACAGGTCGTCCTTGTCACGGACGGGCACCGTGGCCCGCACGGCCATCTTGCCGCCGCGGTGCAGCGCGAACGCGGGGTCGAAGGCGTCGAGGGGCTCGGCCCCGCCTTCCGGACCCGTATCGCCGCGCGTCTTGCCGCCCGCGCCACCGGCCGTACCGCCGACCGTACTGCTGTCGCTGCGAGGATTGACGATCTCCGCTGCCACTTTGTTTTACCCCTTAAGTCTTAAATGGTTGAGGGTCTCCGCTCCGGGTGAGGAACGGGCGGGCACCGCGCATGTCCCTGATGACTGTTACGTACGGGTACGTACGGCACATGCGCGACGGGCGCGCCGCACACGCGCCCTGAGCCCCGGATGAGGGGTGTAAGGAACCTTCTTACCGGACGGACCACACCGCGGACGAGTCCATAACGCGTAGATCACACGCCGACGAGCGAAGACCGCACGTCGGCGGGCGACGGGCGCGCACCGGAGAGCGGAAGGCCATATACCGGATAGCGAAGGTCACATACCGGTGACAGGACTCCCGGCCGAATATGCCGAACGCGCCCAGTTTGCGAGTGATCCACCGGTACGCCCCGAGGACGCGGCAAGTGCGAAGAAGCAGCCGCCCATATCGCGCGCCGCACCGAAGATCTTCCGGCCGTATCAGACATTTCCTGCACAAGATCCGGTCTTGTTGTACCGGCCTGGCGGGGTTCGGGGGTCACCCGTTATCCGATTTTGACATGGCGAGCACCCTGAAGGCGTAAGTCCGAATGGCAAGATGCCGTCATTACACGAGGTCGCGACACCCAATGGTGTGTGTTCTCGTCGACCCATCGGCTACTGCCGACCCATCGGCAACTCCACTCACCCGCCGGAGGAACCCACCATGACCGCAAGCTCCACCCGTCGTACGACCGCCGCGCAGTCCCGGATAGCAGCGGTCGGTGCGATCGCGGTCGCAGGCGCCCTGCTGCTCACCGGCTGCGGTGACCAGACCGACGACAGCAACGGCGGCTCGGACACAGCGGAGACCAGCGCGGCCCCGCTGGCCGACCAGCTGCCCAAGGCCGTCCGCGACAAGGGCGTCATCAAGGTCGGCTCGGACATCGCGTACGCGCCGGTCGAGTTCAAGGACGACTCCGGCAAGACGGTCGGCATCGACCCGGACCTGGCCGACGCGATGGGCAAGCAGCTCGGCGTGAAGTTCGAGTTCGAGAACGGCACGTTCGACACGCTGCTGGGCGGTCTGCGTTCCAAGCGCTACGACATCGCCATGTCGGCCATGACCGACACCAAGGACCGTCAGGAAGGTGTCGACTCCGACACCGGCAAGAAGGTCGGCGAGGGCGTCGACTTCGTCGACTACTTCACCGCCGGTGTCTCGATCTACACCAAGAAGGGCGACGACCAGGGCATCAAGACCTGGGCCGACCTGTGCGGCAAGAAGATGGTCGTCCAGCGCGGCACCGTCTCGCACGACCTGGCCAAGGCCGAGGCGAAGAAGTGCGCCAAGGACAAGCCCCTCGGCATCGAGGCCTTCGACAACGACCAGCAGGCCCAGACCCGACTGCGCTCCGGTGGCGCGGACGCGGGTTCCTCCGACTTCCCGGTCGCCGCGTACGCGGTGAAGACGTCGGGCGGCGGCAAGGACTTCGAGCTCGTCGGCGAGCAGGTCGAGGCGGCCCCGTACGGCATCGCGATCGCCAAGTCGAACACCGAGCTGCGGGACGCCATCAAGGCCGCGCTCGACGCGATCATCAAGAGCGGCGAGTACGACAAGGTCATCGCGAAGTGGGGCGTCGAGGCCGGCGCCGTCAAGCAGGCCACGGTCAACGGCGGCAAGTGATCGCGTACGACGGATCCCGTACGACGCGTCATTGAAAGGCAACATCCGTGACTGTTGACATCGGCAAGACCAGCCCGGAGGACACTCCGCCGGCCGGACCGGAGGCCATCAAGGCCATCCCGGTCCGGCACTACGGCCGGTACCTCTCGGCGGTCATCGCTCTGGGCATCTTCGGCCTGCTCGTCTGGGCCTTCGCCAACGGCGACATCAACTGGGGCGCGATCCCCGACTACTTCTTCGACGACCGCATCCTCAAGGGCGTCCGGGAAACCCTGCTGCTGACCGTCATCTCGATGGTCATCGGCATCGTCGGCGGCATCCTCCTCGCGGTGATGCGGCTGTCGAAGAACCCGGTGACCTCGTCGATCGCCTGGTTCTACATCTGGTTCTTCCGCGGCACCCCGGTCCTGGTCCAGCTGTTCGTCTGGTTCAACCTGGGCTTCGTCTTCGAGTACGTCAACCTCGGTCCGATCTACAAGGACCAGTGGGCCGACTTCATGACGCCGTTCCTGACGGCGCTGCTCGGCCTCGGCCTCAACGAGGCCGCGTACATGGCGGAGATCTGCCGCGCCGGTCTGCTGGCCGTCGACGAGGGCCAGACCGAGGCCGCGCACGCCCTGGGCATGAGCCACCAGAAGACCCTGCGCCGGATCGTGATCCCGCAGGCGATGCGCGTGATCGTGCCGCCCACGGGCAACGAGGTCATCAACATGCTGAAGACGACCTCGCTCGTCGCGGCGGTGCAGTACCCCGAACTGCTGCGGTTCTCCCAGGACATCGGCACGACTTCCGGTGCCACGGTGGAGATGCTCTTCCTCGCCGCCGCCTGGTACCTGATCCTGACGTCGACGCTCAGCGTCGGGCAGTACTACGTCGAGCGGTACTACGCGCGCGGTTCGAGCCGCCAGCTGCCGCCGACTCCGCTGCAGAAGATCAAGGCGAACCTGCTGTCCCTGTCCAACCGCCCGGCAGGAGGCGTCTCCGCATGACCGCCATGGTGAAGGCCGAGGGCGTCCACAAGTCCTTCGGCCACCTCGAGGTCCTCAAGGGCATCGACCTGGAAGTGAAGTCCGGCGAGGTGTTCTGCCTCATCGGCCCGTCCGGCTCCGGCAAGTCGACGTTCCTGCGGTGCATCAACCACCTGGAGCAGATCAACGCCGGCCGCCTGTACGTCGACGGAGAGCTGGTCGGCTACCGGCAGAAGGGCGACAAGCTGTACGAGCTGAAGGACAGCGAGGTCGCGCTGAAGCGGCGGGACATCGGCATGGTGTTCCAGCGCTTCAACCTGTTCCCGCACATGACGGCGCTCGAGAACGTCGTCGAGGCACCGATCCAGGTGAAGGGCGTCGGCAAGGCCAAGGCGCGGGAGCGCGCGGCCCAGCTCCTCGAGCGGGTCGGCCTCGCCGACAAGGCGGGCAGCTACCCGTCCCAGCTCTCCGGTGGCCAGCAGCAGCGTGTCGCCATCGCCCGGGCCCTCGCGATGGACCCGAAGCTGATGCTCTTCGACGAGCCGACGTCGGCCCTCGACCCGGAGCTCGTCGGCGACGTACTCGACGTCATGCGCGATCTCGCCGAGTCCGGCATGACCATGGTCGTCGTCACCCACGAGATGGGCTTCGCCCGCGAGGTCGGCGACAGTCTCGTCTTCATGGACGACGGCGTGGTCGTCGAGTCGGGCAACCCACGCGACGTACTGACGAATCCGCAGCACGAGCGCACGAGGTCGTTCCTGTCCAAGGTGCTGTAGCCTCCGGCGGCTGAGCGGGTGCAGGAAGGGGCGGTACGGAATCATCCGTACCGCCCCTTCCCCCCCCGCGACCGCACGTCCGGTCCACGGCCGGTGGGTGGATCACTACAGCCGGCGGGTGGATCACCGCGCGGGTGCGTGAGGGCTTGGCGCGCGGTTCCCCGCGCCCCTTACGGGGCCCGATCGACTCTGGTTACTTGAGGGCCAGTACCAGCGCGTCCGAAGGCGAGCGCCACACCGCCCGCGCCTCCGCGAAGCCCTTCTCGCGCAGTACGCGCGCGTGCCACTCGGCGGACGGGGTGTCGCCGTCGGCGTGCTCGCCGTAGATCTCGAAGCGGCGGGCGGTCGGCTCGGCGAGGACCGGGTCCTGGGCGGCGAGCTGCCACCACTCGGTCCAGCCGAGTACACCGGCCTCCTTGGCCCGGTTCATCCGCGCGTGCCGCTGCGCGCTGTCCGCCGCGTTGATCCCCGGAGTGGACTCGTCGGTCATGTGGTCCGCGTTCATGAACACACCGCCGTCGCGGACGACGTCCGCGATCTGACCGTAGAGGACCGCGAGGGGTTCGCTGTGCAGCCAGTGGAGGGCCGTGGCGGTGAGGACGGCGTCGTACGAGTCGTACGGCAGTCTGCTCGCCCAGTCCGGGTCCTTGAGATCGGCCGTCACGAAGGTGACCCGGTCGTCGCCCGCGAAGGTGCCCTCGGCGATGGTCAGCAGCGCGGGGTCCAGGTCGACGCCGGTGCTGACGGCGTTCGGGAACCTTTCGAAGAGCCGGGCCGTGATACTTCCCGTACCGCACGCGAGGTCCAGGACACGCGGCTCGGGGCCCACCAGGGCCTCGACCATGTCGAGCATGACCCGGAAGCGCTCCTCACGGTCCGGGAGGTACCACTCCTGCTGCCGGTCCCAGCTCTCCTGCCACGCGTGCCAGTCGGCTCCGGTGGTGGTCGTCATGAAATCCCCTCTCCCTCCAGTGTGTAATACCCTGGAAGCACGATCAGCCATTACCCGTCCGCACTCACGACCATAGAGCGCCCTCGTAAGGACTACAAGTGGAACTGGCCTATTACTCCGATTACGCCGTACGTCTCGTCAACAGCGAGGAACCGGCCCGGGGCAAGGACGCGCTCACCTCCGTCGAGGCCGTCCGCGACCTCTTCGGGGGCAACGCGTCGGCGGCCCGCCGCGCCACCGACGCGGACGTGACCCGCTTCCGGGGCGTACGGGCCCGGCTGCGCGCGGTCTTCGAGGCGGCCGACGGCGGCGACGAGACGCTCGCGGTGGACCTGCTGAACTCACTCCTCCTGGAGTTCCCGGTGAGCCCGCAGATCTCGGGCCACGACTTCCGGGACGACAACGGCCGCCCGCTGTGGCACATGCACCTGGCGGACCACCCCTCGAACGCGACCGCCGGCTTTGCCGCGATCGCCGCGATGGGCCTGGCCTTCCACCTCACCGAGTACGGCGTGGACCGCCTGGGCCTGTGCGAGGCGGCGCCGTGCCGCAACGCCTACCTCGACACGTCGACGAACCGCTCCCGGCGCTACTGTTCGGACCGCTGCGCGACCCGGGCGAACGTCGCCGCCTACCGCGCCCGCAAGCGCCTGGAGACGGACCGGTCGGACAGTACGAGCCGGGCGGCGGACAGCACCCAGCGCGCGACCGCGAACGGCGAGCGCTGATCCTTCTTCAGCGGCCGGTACCGGAACCGCACCTTCCCGAGGACGAGCTCCTCGGGCACGGTCCCGTAGTCGGTGCTGTCACCACCGGCGTACGCGTTGTCGCCGAGCACCCACCAGCCCCCCTCTCGCCGCTCGGCCGCGCGCTTGACGACCAGCAGGTCCTGTTGGAACGGATGACGCAGAACGATCACGTCACCGGGCCTGACCCGCGCCCCGTACTGCACGACGAGCTGGTCACCGTGATGGAGCGTCGGCACCATGGAAGGCCCCGTCACCTCGGCCACCCCAAAGGGCAGCACGGCCCTCCCGCGCTCGGTCTCCTGCGACAGCTCCGGCATCACCCGGCACCTCCCCGGTCCTATCCTCCACGAGTCCCAGTCTCACCCAGGACTTTTGTCCTAAGCCCATGGGGGCACTCGCGAAAACCCGTCCCTCACGGAGTAATGTCCCACCTGAGAAGACGATCACGAGGAAGGACAGCTATATGCTTTCCCGCCTGTTTGCCCCCAAGGTGAAGGTCAGCGCCCACTGCGACCTGCCCTGTGGTGTGTACGACCCGGCCCAGGCCCGCATCGAGGCGGAGTCGGTGAAGGCCGTCCAGGAAAAGATGGCCGCCAACGACGACCCGCACTTCCAGGCCCGCGCCACCGTCATCAAGGAGCAGCGCGCCGAGCTCGCCAAGCACCACGTCTCGGTGCTGTGGAGCGACTACTTCAAGCCTCCGCACTTCGAGAAGTACCCGGAGCTGCACCAGCTGGTCAACGACGCCCTCAAGGCCCTCTCGGCCGCGAAGGCTTCGACCGACCCGGCCACGGGCCAGAAGGCGCTGGACTACATCGCCCAGATCGACAAGATCTTCTGGGAGACCAAGAAGGCCTGATCCAGGGCCGGCTATTAGTTCGCCATGACCGGCGGGCGGTGCACCCTCGCAGGTCAGCGGGCATCTTGAAGGGGTTCGGCCGGATTTTCGGCCGGGCCCCTTCGGCATGCTGCGGGGCGTCACCTTCACCACGGAGAACTGCGGCGCGACGTACGAGCGCACGCGGTAGGGGAAGGCACCTGACTCAAGCGGCAGGAGACAGGGCCTGACTTACGATCGCCCGATGAGCGAGGGCGTCGTGAATGAGGGTGTTGAGGGTGCCATGAGTGAGGGTCCGATCCGCTGGACGTATGTCTTCGTCGACCGGCCCGCTGAGGGTTTCGGCCGCGCCTGTGACTTCTGGACGACGGTCACGGACACCCGGCTGTCCCCCCTCCGAGGCGAGCGGGACGAGTTCGTGACGCTCCTGCCGGACGGTGCGGACGCCTGCGTGAAGGCGCAGGGTGTGGCGGCGGGCGACGGGGGCGCGCACCTCGACCTCGCGGTCGAGGACGTTCCCGCACTGGTGGAGTCGGCGCTGCGGCTCGGTGCTTCGATGGTGTCCGATCACGCGGGCTGGGCCATACTGCGGTCGCCCGGCGACCAGTTGTTCTGCGCGGTCCCCTGGCACGGCGAGTCGGCCCGGCCGCCGGTGGTCGGGGCCCCCGACGGCACGACGAGCCGCCTGGACCAGGTGAGCATCGACCTGGCACCGGGGGCGTACGACTCCGAAGTCGCGTTCTGGACGGACCTGACCGGCTGGGAGTCGCACCCGGGCGCGCTCCCCGAGTTCCACGTGGTGAGGCCCCCTGCCGGGCTACCCGTCCGGATCCTCCTCCAACGCCTCGGCGACGACCGCCCCACCGCCGCCCACCTCGACCTCGCCTGCTCGGACATCGAGGCGACCCGCGCCCGGCACGAGAAGCTGGGCGCCACGTTCGTGAGCCGGGGCGCCCGGTGGGCGGTCATGCGCGACCCGGCCGGCGGCACGTACTGCCTGACGGGCCGGGACCCTGAGACCGGGAGCGCGCCCGCGAGCTAGTCCTTCGTCACGGACAACAGCGGTGCTGGAATGTTCTGTTGCTCAGGGGCGGACGGCGTCGGCGGCTCCGCCGAGTCCTGGAGCCACAGGGTGAGGGCACCGCCCACGAACACGGACACCGCCCAGACGACCGCAACTCGTCGCCATCGTCGACCCCCGGTCACGGATGCTCCCAGGGCTCCACGGCGGTCACCGCGTCCACCGGGACCGGCCCGTAGATGTGCGGGAACTCCTCGCCGCCCGGTTCCGGTGCCTCGTACTTCAGCGGCACCCCGAGCCGCTCAGCGTCGATGACCAGGACAACCAGTTCGTCGGGGCCCTCGTACGCGCCGTACAGGAAGTCGGCCACGCGCGGGAGCTGGGTCCGGGTCGAGCAGTGGATGAAGCCCTCTTCCTGGAGGGTGCGGCCGCGCGTCGACATCTTGTACGCACCGGTCTCGCGGGCCGCGTCCCACAGGGATCGCTCGGTGATGTGCAGAAGCTCGGGTATGGGTTCGGGCATGGGTTGGGGCATGGCCCACACGCTAAGCCCTTGATGCAGCCGAGACCTCAAGGCCTCACGACCGCCTCACAACCTCAAGGCCGCCTGACAACCTCAAGGCCGCCCTGACAACCTCAAGATCCCAAGACCTCAAGACCTCAAGGCCTCAAGCGGTCAGCTCGGGACTGGAGGTAGCGCTGTTCCGGGAGGCTGAGGGTCTTCGTGGCCGCCGACTCGTAGGCGGCGCGGGCCGCTTCGGGGTCGCCGGCGCGTTCCAGCAGGTGGGCGCGGACCGCGTCGAGGCGGTGGCTTGTTGTCAACTCGGCTTCCAGGGGAGCCAGTTCGGCCAGGCCCGCCCTCGGGCCGCGGACCATGGCGACGGCCACCGCGCGGTTGAGGCGTTCGACAGGGCCGGGGACGAGGCGCACGAGGACGTCGTAGAGGCCGAGGATCTCCTGCCAGCCGGTGGCGTCGGGCGAGGGCGCCTCGTCGTGGACGGCGGCGATCGCGGCACGCAACTGAAAGGGGCCTGGGCGATGTTGGGACAGGGCCCGCGTCACCAGCGCCACACCCTCCTCGATGGCCGCCTTGTCCCACAGTGCGCGGTCCTGCTCGTCGAGCGGTACCAGCTCGCCGTGCGGACCGGTGCGCGCGGCACGGCGGGCGTCGGTGAGCAGCATGAGCGCGAGCAGGCCGGTCACCTCGCAGTCGCCGGGCAGCAGGCGGTGCACCGTGCGGGTCAACCGGATGGCCTCGCCCGCGAGTTCGGCGCGCTGGAGCGCCGACCCGGACGTCGCCGTATACCCCTCGTTGAAGATCAGGTAGAGGACGTGCAGGACCGCCGGCAGCCGCTCCTCCCACTTCTCGGGACGCCCGAACCGTGTGCCCTTCACCTTCTGCTTGGCCCGGCTGATCCGCTGCGCCATGGTCGCCTCAGGCACCATGTGCGCGCGGGCGATCTCGGCCGTCGTCAGACCGCCGACCGCGCGCAGTGTGAGCGCGATCTGCGCGGGCGGGGTGAGGTCGGGGTGGCAGCACAGGAAGAGGAGGGTGAGAGTGTCGTCCTCGGAGGGCGCCCGGTCCGCACTGTCAGATCCAGGCGGTGGCACCCAGAAGGCATCACGCGGTGCGAGGGCCGCCGCCCGCTCCTCCCGCAGCCGCCGCGCCTCCTCACTGCGCAGGGCGTCCGTCAGCCGCCGCGAGGCCACCTTGATCAGCCAGCCGCGCGGATTGTCGGGCACTCCGCCCGCCGGCCACTGCCCGGCCGCGGCCAGCAGCGACTCCTGTACGGCGTCCTCGGCGGCGTCGAAGTGCCCGTACCGCCGTACGAGCGCGCCGAGGACCTGCGGCGCGTGCCGGCGCAGCAGGTCCTCGGTCTCGGTCATACGTCTCGGCGGACGCCCGGGCGGATGGCTCACACGTCGCCGCCGCCGTCGTCGATCGGCCGGATGACGACCGGGTAGTTCTTCACGCCTGCGGGTTCGGGGCACTCGAGGACGCGCTCGGCGATCTCCGTTACCCGCTCCAGGCTCGCGCAGTCCAGGACCCAGTAACCGGCGAGCAGTTCCTTGGTCTCGCTGTACGGCCCGTCGGTGATCACGGGCTTCCCGTCCGGTCCCTTGCTGACCAGCCGCGTCCGCGCCGGCTCCACCAGACCGTTGGCGTCGACCAGCTCCCCGGACTCGGCGAGGTCGTTGTTGATCGCTCCCATGTGTTGGTACATGGCCTGGATCTCCTGCTCGGTCCAGGCGGGTGCGTCGGCGGAGGCCTTGCCCCGCATGCCCTCGTAGTCCGCCTGCGACCACTGCACCATCACGAGGTACTTCATGAGTCCGCTCCTTCGGCTCGGGCCGCCCGCGGTGGGCGGCTCTCACACGGGACGTCGGAGCCGGCCCTGGATTCTCTACACGCCGGCGAAAAGAATTCTTCGGGCGGGAGGAAATCGCTCAGGAATCCTGCTCAGTCGGCTTGTCGGGTGCGTCGGTCGGCCCGGGCTCGGCCGTGAGAACGGGAGCCGTCTCGGACTCCGCCTCCTCGTACGCCGCGCACTTCGGGTTCTGGCAGGGGCCGGGGCCCCACACGGGCACGAAGACACCCAGGGTCTTGTGCCGACGCACGACCGTATCGACCGGCTGCTTACAGACCGGGCAGACATACTCATCGCTGGCCATGCGTCCAGGGTATGGCGGGATGGAGCAGGCGGACAGACGAGCGGCCGTACGGGCGCACGGCGCACGAGGGGGACGGGCGCACGAGGGGGACGGCATGAGCAGGCGAGGTGGTCCAGGCGGGCCGGGGTCAGCGCTTCCTGCTGTACTTCCGCACGACCGCCCCGTTCTTGAACGTACGCACCTCGCCGAGCTCGAACTCGCCGATCGCGAAGCCGGAGCCGAACATCGGCATGCCGGAGCCCAGCACGATCGGATACGACTTGACCACGAGCTCGTCGATCTCGTCGATCAGCTCGCCCGCGAGCCGCGAGCCGCCGCACAGGTAGATGCCGAACCCGCCGTCCTCCGCCTTGAGCTCGCGCACCTTGCCGACCAGATCCTCGGCGATGATCTCGACGTGCGGGTCGGGTGACTCCTTGAGACTGCGCGAGGCGACGTACTCGCGCATGTGGGCGTACGGGCTGGTGACGCCGATCTCCAGTGCCAGCTCGTAGCTGGCGCGGCCCTGGATGACCGTGTCGTACTTCTTGTTCACCAGGTCGTCGATGCCGAGAGCGCGGCGGCCGGGGGTCGGCAGGGTCTCCGGATACTCGGTCCTGAGGAACTCGAAGAACTCCTCGTCGACGAAGGGGACCATGAACTGCGCGTCGCCGCTCGGGTCGCCGATGAAGCCGTCGATCGAGCAGGCGATGAAATAGGTGAGCTTTCGCAAGCCGGTCTCTTTCCGTAGGCTGAGTGAACCACTCCACTAGTAGTGCTTCATTCATAGTGCTTCACCTGTAGTGGTTGCAAGGAGATTTTCGAGGGTTTCCCGTACGGGGACTCAAGTGGGAGAGGTGATTCCGCATGGCGAGCAACCCGGAGCGCCGGGCCGCCCTGGTCGACGCCGGTGTAGAGGTGCTGGCGCGCGAGGGGGCACGCGGGCTGACGTTCCGCGCGGTGGACGGCGAGGCCGGGGTGCCGGTGGGCACCGCCTCCAACTACTTCACCGGCCGCGACGACCTGCTCCGCCAGATCGACGCCCGCCTGCACGAACGGCTCGCCCCGGACCCGGCGGTCCTGGCCCAGCTCATGAAGGCACCGCGGGACCGCTCCCTGGTCACGGCGTTCATGCACGACCTCATGGCACGCGCACAACGGGACCGCACGGGCTACCTCGCGCTCCTGGAAATGCGCCTGGAGGCCACCCGGCGCCCGGAACTCCGAGCCTCGTACACGAAGACGATCCGCGCCGACCTCGAGTACGGCATGGAGTTCCACCGCACGGCCGGCCTCCCCGGCGGCGACGAAACGGTAACCGTCCTCTACCTCGCCATGCTCGGCCTGATCCTGGAACACCTGACACTGCCGGGTGTACTGGACGGCGTCCTACCGGGGGTGACCGTGCCGGAGGGCTTGGTGGAACGCATCGTGGAGACGGTGGTGCCAGACCTGGACGCCTGAGGCGCGCCCAGGCGCGTCCTTCAGGGGCGCGAGGAACTGTGCGACCAGCCCCCACCGACCCGCACGCTACTCACCGACCTACCCGCGGAGGGGCTCACGCCACATCGGCCACATCGAGGGGCCGGACGGGAGGTCGAGGGGATCGCCGACAGTGAAGCCGAGGCGTTCGTAGAGGACTCGGCTTCGCGAGCTGCTCGCCTCCAGGTACGCGGGCAGGTGCTCGCGGTCACACCGTTCGAGTACGTGCTCGATGAGCGCCGTACCGAGGCCCTCGCCCTGTCGTTCGGGCGCCACGGCGATCAGCCACAGGTACTCGTGGGCCCTGCCCGCCGGGTGGATCTCGGCGGTCAACCGGCCGATCAGCTCGACCCGTTCGTTCTCGGGGTCGACTGCCTCGCGCAACTGGGCCGGCCCGTCCTCGTCCTCCTCGTGGGCCTCCGCCGGCACCGACAACCACAGCGCACAGGCCGAACCGTCCTCGGTGACGTCCACGTACCCCTCGTCAAGCACAAGGTCGAGGAAAGCCCCCATGAGCAACGGATGCGTACGCCGACGGTGTTCCGCGTCGGGGAAGACCCAGCGGCTCACCGGGTCGTCCTGGAACGCCTGGTCAAGGAGCCGCGCCAGGACCTCCCGGTCACCCTCGCCCGCTCGACGTACCGCCACGCCCATGCCCCACCCCTCAGCCTCAACTGACCACGCCCACTCGGCTGTTGCAGCGTAGGCGATCGCCCCCTCACAGGGCAGCGGGCCCCGCACACCGTGGGGATGCGCGGGGCCCGCCTCAACCGGAACCCCTCCGCCACGCCGTGCCGTCAGGCGCCGCGCGGCATGAGTGGCTCCGGCGTCTCATGCGCGGCACAGGCCGCTACGCGGTGCAGGCCGCGAGATCCGTACGGCTTCATGCGTCCCGCCCTTTGCCTTTCCCCTGCCCCTCCTCTGCCTCTCCCCCGTCTTCAGCCATCGCGCCACTCAGGAAGCCGACAACCCGCCTGCACTCGCTCCCCCCACCCACGCTCGGACGCCGCACGGCTTGGACTGCCGCGTGATCGCGGGCACCGCACGGCGCCGACCGCCCCACCTCTACACGTGTCCCATCCGCTCACTCACGCTTCACTCGTCACCGCCCTTCACTCGTCACCGCTTCGAGCGCCCGATTCGGTGCTCCGCCGAATCAGTGCTCCGCCGAATCAGTGCTCCGCCGGTTCACGTGCTCCTTCGCGTCACGAACTCCGCCAGCGACAGGAGTCCTCCCGCCGCCTCCGGGTCAGGGACGGCACGGGACAGGTGGTGGAGGGACCGGGACATCCGGTCGGCGGCCTGGAGCTGGGCCCAGTCGCGACCACCCGCGCGCTCCACGGCCAGGACCGTGCGCTCCAGGTCTCCGTCGGTGTACGGACCCCGGTACAGCTCGGCGAGTTCGGCCGCGGCCGGTGTGCCGGAGGCGAGCGCGGCGACCACGGGCAGGGACTTCTTGCGGGCCATGAGGTCCGCTCCGGCCGGTTTGCCGGTGCGTCTCGGATCCCCCCAGATGCCGATCACGTCGTCGATGAGTTGGAAGGCGAGCCCGGCCTCACGACCGAACGCGTCCAGCGCCTCGACATCCGCCTCGTCCGCCCCCGCGTACAGCGCCCCGAGGGCGCACGCGCACCCGATCAGCGCCCCCGTCTTGGCCTCGGCCATGGCGAGAACCTCGTCGAGCGTGACGTCGTCGGGCCCCCGTCGCTCCATCGCGGTGTCCGCGTGCTGCCCCGCACACAGCTCGACGACACAGCCGGCGAGCCGCCCGGCCGCCGCCGAGGACGCCGGATGCCGGTCGTCGGCGAGCAGCTGATGAGCCAGCGCCTGCAGGGCGTCCCCCGCGAGGATCGCGTCGGCGTCGCCGAACACGGTCCACGCGGTGGGCCGATGCCTGCGGGTGGTGTCCCGGTCCATGACGTCGTCGTGCAACAGCGTGAAGTTGTGCACCAACTCCACGGCGGCAGCCGCCCGTACGGCTGTCGCGTGCTGCCCGCCGAGCGCCCGGACCGCGGTCAGCACGAGCGCGGGCCGGATCGCCTTGCCCGTGTTCCCGGCTGCCGGGGTGCCGTCCGCGTGCTCCCACCCGAAGTGGTAGAGCGCGACCCGCCGCATCGAACCGGGCAACGAATCGATGGCCCGGCGCAACTCGGGGTCGACCGACACCCGAGCATGCTCCAGAATCCCCACCGCTTCCTGTCCGTCGAGCGGATCGCGTCGCCCAGCGGGGCCGGGCCGCCCCACAGACTCCTGCCGCCCTGGACTCGGCAGGGGTCTGGGCACCGGCCTTCCCGTCGGCCCCGACTCTCGCCTGTCGGCCGACCCCAACTCTTGCCTGTCGGCCGACTCCGACTCTTGCCTGTCGGCCGGCCCTGCCCCTTGCCGATCGGCCGGCGCCTGCTCTCCGACGGGCCCTTGCCCGTCAACCGGCCCCAGTCCTCCGGCCGGCCCCGGTCCGTCAGCCGATCCCGGCCCTCGGACCGATCCTGGCCCTCGGACCGATCCTGGCCCTCCGACCGATCCCGGTCTTCCGATCGGCCGCTGCCCGTCAACCGCTTCCCGCCCGTCGGTCAGGTCCCGCCCGTCGATCGGATCCCGTCCTTCGACGGCCGCCGGTAACAGGCTCTGCCGCGTCTCCGTCATGGGCTCACCCGTGGATCCGCCTTGAAGGGTTCGCGGACGGTGGCGGCTCCGCTGCCGCCGGGCGCGTACCCTTCCGGTCCACCCGGGCGGGACGGGCAGACAGGCGGGAACACGGCACCCGGCGTACGGGACGTCACCGCCAGCGGCCGATCTCGACGTTCTCCAAGACCCCGAGTGCGTCAGGCACCAGGACCGCGGCCGAGTAGTAGGTCGTCACCAGGTACGACATGATCGCCTGCTCGCTGATGCCCATGAACCGCACGGACAGGCTCGGCTCGATCTCGTCCGGGATGCCGGCCTGCTGGAGTCCGATGACACCCTGGTCGGCCTCGCCGGTACGCATGGCGATGATCGAGGTCGTCCTGGCCTCGGTGACCGGGATCTTGTTGCACGGGAAGATCGGCACGCCGCGCCAGGTCGGGATGCGGTTGCCGCCCATGTCGATGGTCTCGGGGACCAGCCCCCGCTTGTTGAGCTCACGCCCGAACGCCGAGATCGCGCGCGGGTGGGCGAGCAGCAGCTTGGTGCCGCGCCGCCTGCTGAGCAGTTCGTCCAGGTCGTCCGGGCCGGGCACGCCGTCGTGCGGCTGCAGCCGCTGGTCGTACTCGCAGTTGCTGAGCAGACCGAACTCCCGGTTGTTGATGAGCTCGTGCTCCTGGCGCTCCTTCAACGCCTCGACGGTGAGCCGCAACTGCTGCTCGGTCTGGTTCATCGGCTGGTTGTAGAGGTCTGCCACACGCGTGTGGATGCGCAACACGGTCTGGGCGACGCTGAGTTCGTACTCTCGTGGCGCCGCGTCGTAGTCGACGTACGTCCCGGGGATGGCCGGCTCACCGGTGTGGCCGGCGGCGAGGTCGATCTCCTTCTCGCCGTACTTGTTGGTGCGCTGCTCGGGAATCGCGCGCAACTGCTGGAGGTGCTCGTTCAGCGACTCGGAGCGCTCGGCGATCTGGTCGAGGTCCCGGCGGGGCAGCGCGAGCACCGTACAGGCGGTGACCGCGCGGGCCGTGTACTCCCAGATGGCGTCCGGATCGATGATCGCCTGCTCGCCGAAGTAGGCCCCGTCGGCGAGGACTCCGAGAACCGCGTCGTCCCCGTAAGGACCCGTGCCGATCTTCTCGACCTTGCCGTGGGCCAGCAGGAATACCTCGTCGGCCTGGCTGCCGAAGGAGGCGAGTACGTCGCCCGGGGCGAACTCCCGCTGCTCGCAGCGCTGGGCGAGCTCGGCGAGCACCTCCTCGTCCTCGTACGTGCGCAGCGCCGGAAGTTCGCCGAGCTCCGCGGGGATGACCTGAACGCGGTCACCGGTCTTCACAAACGTGACGCGGCCGTCGCCCATGGCATAACTGAGCCTTCGGTTCACGCGGTATGTACCGCCCTGCACATTCACCCACGGAAGCATGCGCAACAGCCACCGTGAGCTGATCTCCTGCATCTGTGGCGCGGACTTGGTGGTGGTGGCCAGGTTCCGCGCCGCGGATGTGCCGAGACTCTTCTGCGGCTGATCCTGGTCCGCGCGGATCTCTTCGCCTACCGACATGAAAGTGTCCTCCCCATCGTGCAATGAGCTGCGACGACAAGCCTTCCATCACGGATGGCGTCGGTGCTATTACACGAAAGAGCGGGAATGGATCTTCGTTTTCGGGGCACAACGCAGGACCCGCCCGACCGGGCGGACGGGTCGGGGCGACAGGGCCGACGGGTCGGGGCGACAGGGCCGACGGGTCGGGCCGGCCAGGCGTGCGCGCGTTTTCAGCCGGGAACTCCAAGATCCGGTCGCCCGTTGAATCGGCAAGAGACGAACGACGAGGAGAGAGCAATGGCAGGCTTCCTGGACCGCGCCAAGGAACAAGCACAGCGCGGCCTCACGCAGGGCAAGCAGAAGATCGACGAAGTCCAGGAGAAGCGAGCGGGCAGTGATCTGCTGAAGAACCTCGGCGCGGCCTACTACGCGGAGCGGCGCGGCAGCGGCTCGCCGCAGACCACACAGCAGGCCCTCCAGGCGCTGGAGAGCCACATCGCGACGCACGGGGACGCTTTCCTGCGCGCCTGACGCGGTCCGCCCGCGTACCGCTGACCGGATCGGCTCGCACGCTGTGCGAACGATTGGTCCCGGCTCGGGAGTTCCGGGTAAAAGCAGCGGTACGAGGCGGCCGCGACCGGCGGCCGTCGCGCCCTGTGTAAGGAGGCGCTCATGGCCTCACCCATGTCCGCGGGCAGCTTTCTGGCCCGGCTCAAGGCAGAAGGACTCACCGTCGTCGAGGTCGGCGACTGGGAGCATCACAACCGCAATCACAAAGGGCCGTGGGGCCCCGTCCACGGCGTGATGATCCACCACACGGTGACGTCGGGAAGCTCGCGGACGGTCGAGATCTGCCGCGACGGCTACAGCGGCTTACCGGGCCCGCTGTGCCACGGTGTGATCACCAAGGACGGCCGGGTGCACCTCGTCGGCCACGGCCGCGCCAACCACGCGGGCCTCGGTGACGACGACGTACTGCGCGCGGTCATCGCGGAGAAGGCCCTCCCGCGGGACAACGAGGCGAACACCGACGGCAACCGCCACTTCTACGGCTTCGAGTGCGAGAACCTCGGCGACGGCGAGGACCCCTGGCCCGAGGCCCAGCTGGACGCGATCGAGCGGGCCGCGGCGGCGATCTGCCGTCATCACGGCTGGACGGAGCGCTCGGTGATCGGCCACCTCGAATGGCAGCCGGGCAAGGTCGACCCGCGCGGCTTCACAATGGCCGCCATGCGAGAGCGCGTCCGCGACCGCCTCAAGTGACAATGGCCGGGTGACCGGCCCCCACGTCCCCGACAACCCCGAAGCGCTCGACCTCGACGTCCTGCGGCCGCGACTACCGTCGCCGCTGCGAGAGACCGCGGACGAGCGCTTCGCGCGGCACGGCGTACGGCTGCTGCTCAAGCGGGACGACCTGATTCACCCGGAGCTGGTCGGCAACAAGTGGCGCAAGCTGGCCCCGAACCTGCGCGCGGCGGCGGGCCGCCCGATCCTCACCTTCGGCGGTGCGTACTCGAACCATCTGCGCGCCACCGCCGCCGCGGGCCGCCTGCTGGGGCTGCCCACCATCGGTGTGGTCCGCGGCCACGAGCTGGCGGACCGCCCGCTCAACCCGTCCCTGGCCCGGTGCGCGGCCGACGGCATGCGGCTCCACTTCGTCGACAGATCGATGTACCGCCGCAAGAGCGAGCCGGGGACGCTGGCCGCCCTCCGGCGCGCGAGCGCCGCCGAGGACGCGTATGTGATCCCCGAGGGTGGCAGCAACTCCCTTGCCGTACGCGGCTGTACGGCCCTCGGTGACGAGCTGCGCGGCCACGGCGGTATCGACGTGGCCGCGATCGCCTGCGGCACGGGCGGCACGCTCGCGGGCCTGGCCGCCGGTCTCGCCCCCGGGCAGCGCACGCTGGGCATACCCGTCCTCAGGGGCGGCTTCCTGGACGCGGAGATTCGTACGCTGCAGCGTGATGCCTTCGGCGGCCCTCGCGGCGACTGGTCCCTCGACGACCGCTTCCATTTCGGCGGCTACGCCCGCACCACCCCCGAACTCGACGCGTTCGCCGAGGACTTCGAACGACGCCACGCCCTGCGCGTGGAACGTCTCTATGTCGCCAAGTTGCTGTACGGGCTTGTCGCCCTCGTGGAGGAGCGCGCGTTCCCGCGCGGGACGACGATCGCGGCCGTCATCACCGGCAGCCCCGACTCCCGGGCGGCCCGCTAGGGCCTGTGGAAAGTCCCGTCGTCCGCTCGAAGGACGGGCCCAGCGGCGTCCGGTGCACGCTCTGGGGGTCCCCCCGGCCGAAGGCTGGGGAAGTGCCGGGTGCACGCCCTCGCACTGGACGTACCCGGGCTTGTGCCCGGTGCGGCGAGAGCGCGTGCCGGGCGTCGCCGGGCAGGCGGGCCTTTCGCAGCAGGCTCTAGGTCGTCTCGCGGAACGCCGCCGCCTCCTCCAGGTCCAGTCGGCGTAGCAGCGTGCGCAGCATCTCGTCGTCGATGTAGCGGCCGTCCCGCAGCCTCACGAACACCTCCCGCTCGGCCGCGATCATGTCGCGCGCCAGTCGCCGGTAGGTGTCGTCCGCCGTTTCCCCCGTCACGGGGTTCACCGTGCCGAGCCGCTCCCACACGGCGTTGCGGCGCCGTTCCAGGACCGCGCGGAGCCGGTCGGCGAGCGGTGGCGGCAGGGCGTTGCGCTCGTCGCTGAGGAGCTCGTCGAGGCGGTGCTCGGCGGCCCGGGACGCCTGTGCCTGGGCGTTGGCCTCGGCGAGCGTCTCGGCCTGGAGGTCACGCCCCGGCAGCTTCAGGAGGCGGATCAGCGGGGGCAGCGAAAGCCCCTGCACGACGAGCGTCCCGATCACCGTCGTGAAGGTCAGGAAGAGGATCAGATTGCGCCCCGGGAAGTCCTCCCCGCCGTGCATGGTGAGCGGGATGGAGAAGGCGATGGCGAGCGAGACGACGCCCCTCATCCCGGCCCAGGCGATGATGAACGGGCCCTTCCACGTGAGGTTCTGCTCGCGCTCCCGGATCCGCGCCGACAGCATGCGCGGCAGGAACGTCGCCGGATACACCCAGACGAAGCGGACCACGACGACGACCAGGAAGAGGGCCACCGCGTACCAGGCGGCGCGCCTCCCCTCGTACTCGCCGAGCCCTCTGAGGACCACTGGCAGCTGCAGGCCGATCAGCGCGAAGACCGCCGACTCCAGGATGAACGCGACCATCTTCCACACCGCCTCCTCCTGGAGCCGGGTCGCGAAGTCGACCGCCCAGTTCCGGTGTCCCAGGTAGAGCGCGACGACGACCACGGCGAGCACTCCGGAGGCGTGCACCTGCTCGGCCACCGCGTACGCGAAGAACGGGATCAGCAGCGACAGGGAGTTCTGCAGCAGCGCCTCTTTCAGATGCGTACGCATCCAGTGGATCGGCACCATCAGGACGAGTCCGACCCCGATGCCGCCGAGCGCCGCCAGCAGGAACTCGCCTATGCCGCCCGCCCAGGTCGCTCCCTCGCCGATGGCGGCGGCAAGCGCCACCTTGTAGGCGGTGATCGCGGTGGCGTCGTTCACCAGGGACTCGCCCTGCAGGATCGTGGTGACCCGCGAGGGCAGCCCGACCCGCCGCGCGACCGCCGTGGCCGCGACCGCGTCCGGTGGCGCCACGACGGCACCGAGCACCAGCGCCGCCGTGAGCGGCAGGTCCGGCACGATCAGGTACGCGGCCCAGCCGACGACGAGCGTCGCGAACAGCACGTACCCGACGGACAGCAGCGCCACGGGCCGGATCTGGGCCCGCAGATCGAGGTACGAACTGTCCGTGGCCGCCGTGTAGAGCAGCGGGGGCAGCAGCAGCGGCAGCACCACGTCGGGGTCGAGTGTGTACTCGGGCACCCAGGGCACGTACGAGACGATCAGGCCCGCCGTGACCAGCAGCAGCGGCGCCGGCACCGGCGTGCGGCGGGCGGCGCCGGCGACCACGGCGCTGCCGGCGATCAGCAGGAGCAGGGGCATCACATGCATCGGCTTCGGTCCGCCTTCGTTTTTGCGCGGCTTGCCGCACGCCCGACGTAATCTGGCAATCATGAAACAGTGCACGCACGCCGAGGCGCTGCCGCAGCCGGAACCCGCCCCCCAGAGCGAGACATGCCTCGAATGTCTGGCGGCGGGTACGCACCCTGTGCAGTTGCGGCTGTGTCTGGTCTGCGGTCACGTGGGCTGCTGCGACACGTCGCCGATGCGCCACGCGACAGAGCATTTCAAGGAGACAGAACATCCGGTGATGCGTACCTTCGAGCCCGGAGAGAGCTGGCGGTGGTGCTTCGTCGACCACGTTCTGGTGTGACACTGCGTCTTGACCGCTTGGTGCCGACGGTTCGACCGTCTGACGCCTGGGTACGTCAACCCGGCGCGCGCTCTTCCCAATTGGGCCCGCAGACCCCTAGCCACTGTGCGTATACATGGGTTTACTATGAGTGACGGCAAGGGGTTGGGGTCCCGAGGACAGAAAACCTGAGAGCGCGATAGCGTCACCGCTGAACCACGTTGCACGTTACCCCGGGGGGCGACCCTCGGCCCCCGAACGAGCTTGTACCACCTTGGAGGTGAGGGTGTCCCAGTTCGCAGGCGAGCCCGCGACCCAGGACTTCGTCGAAGTCCGGCTGCCGGCTGCGGGTGCCTACCTGTCGGTGCTGCGTACGGCCACGGCCGGCCTCGCGGCGCGGTTGGACTTCACCCTCGACGAGATCGAGGACTTGCGCATCGCTGTCGACGAGGCCTGCGCGATCCTGTTGCAACAGGCCGTGCCGGGCTCGGTGCTCAGCTGTGTCTTCCGTCTGATCGACGACTCGCTCGAGGTCACGGTCTCGGCCCCCACCACGGACGGCCACGCCCCCGCGCGGGACACCTTCGCGTGGACCGTGCTGTCGGCCCTCGCGGGCAAGGTCTCCTCCTCGGTGGCCGACGACAAAACCGTTTCGATCAGCCTCTACAAACAGCGCGGCGCCGGACCCGGGCCGGCGTGAGGAACGAGGACGGGCCGGTGCGGGACGAAGAGCGCGGCACACGGGAACTTCCCGCCGATGACAGAGACGGCCTGAGAGGGCCCCGGCGCCTGGCGGAGGGTGTCGACGGCATCCCCGAGCAGCAGGCACGGCCGCATCCCGAGGACGAATCCTCGGCGGCCGAAGCGTCTCAGCAGGAAGGACCGATCGGCCAGGACGAGCGCGAGTCGCTTTCCGGCCGTGACGGGCGACGGGATCCAGGCGTTGCCGCGCACCGGGGGTCCCCCCGGACGGAGTCTGGGGGAGCGTCCTCGGAAGGGCGGCGGCGGGTGACGGGCGGGATCATGAGCGAGCAGCACGAGCACGAACGCAATGCCGACAGCGGCGCATCGGGCGCGCGGCACGACCCTCACGACCGCAGCGGGGCGCGGGCGAAGTTCATCGAGCTGCGCAAGCTGAAGGAGGGCAGCGCCGAGTACGCGGAGCTGCGCAACCAGCTGGTCCGGATGCACCTGCCGCTCGTCGAGCACCTCGCGCGCCGCTTCCGCAACCGCGGTGAGCCGTTGGACGACCTCACACAGGTCGCCACCATCGGCCTCATCAAGTCGGTCGACCGCTTCGACCCGGAGCGCGGCGTCGAGTTCTCGACGTACGCGACACCGACGGTGGTCGGCGAGATCAAGCGGCACTTCCGGGACAAGGGCTGGGCGGTCCGCGTACCGCGCCGGCTGCAGGAGCTGCGGCTCGCGCTGACCACGGCGACCGCGGAGCTCTCGCAGCAGCACGGCCGCTCCCCCACCGTGCACGAGCTGGCCGAGAAGCTGGCCATCTCGGAAGAGGAGGTCCTGGAGGGCCTGGAGTCGGCCAACGCGTACTCCACGCTGTCCCTGGACGTCCCCGACACGGACGACGAGTCCCCGGCCGTCGCGGACACCCTGGGCGCCGAGGACGAGGCCCTGGAGGGCGTCGAGTACCGCGAGTCCCTCAAGCCGCTGCTCGAGGACCTGCCGCCCCGCGAGAAGCGCATTCTGCTCCTCCGCTTCTTCGCCAACATGACGCAGTCCCAGATCGCGCAAGAGGTCGGCATCTCCCAGATGCACGTCTCGCGCCTGCTGGCACGAACGCTTGCCCAGCTGCGCGAGAAGCTCTTGGTGGAGGAGTAGAAACCGCCTCGGGGGATGGGGCTCGGCCCCCAGCCCGCAGGCCTGACGTTGTCAGCCGCGCCCCGTGAGGGGCGCGGGGCAGTGACACTGTGCGGCTTCTCCCCCGCTCAGGGAATTCCCATCGTGGGCGCGGCCGGCCATGAACGGCCTACGGGGCCTGCGGCCGCTTTAGCGGCCTTCCCGCGGAGTGCTACGTACTACTTGGTTTCCCGTACCCCACCGGGCCCGGTGATCCCCAGCGCCCGCGTGGTCTCCGGGTTCACGATCAGCACCAGCGAAGCGACCGCCACGACCGCCAGAGCGATCCCGCCAGGGATCGCGAGACTGTCGGCCTGAAGCAGGTTGTACGCGACGGGCAGCGCCATGATCTGCGTGATGATCGCGGGTCCTCGGCTCCAGCCGCGCCGCAGGAGCAGCCCGCGCGCGGCCAGCAGAGGCAGCAGCGCGAGCACGACGAGCGTCACGCCTCCGGTGACGGCCTGGCTCCGGTCGTCCGGGCGGCCTGTGAGACCCATCACGAGCATGTAGACGCCGCCGGCGACAAGAGCGAGCCCCTCCAGCGCGGCCAGCGCCGCCGCGGCGGTCAGCCGCCCGGGGCGGGGTTCGGCGTCAGGGCTGTCGGGGGTGGGATTCCGCTCAGAGCTCACCCTTGAAGAGTAGCCGTCACCCGCCGCCCGCCGGAGCCCCCGGGGGCTCCGCGCTCTCACCTGATCCTCACCTCGGTATGGGCCGAGTACCACGCGGTAGGTACGCTGCAACGCATGCGTGCACTTCTCGTCGTCAACCCGGCAGCAACCACCACAAGCGCACGCACGCGTGATGTCTTGATCCACGCCCTGGCGAGCGAGATGAAACTCGAAGCGGTCACCACCGAGTACCGCGGGCACGCCAGAGACCTGGGTCGGCAGGCCGCGGAGAGCAAGGACATAGAACTGGTCGTGGCCCTCGGCGGCGACGGCACGGTCAACGAGGTCGCGAACGGCCTGCTGCACAACGGCCCCGATCTCGACCGCCTGCCCGGCCTCGCCGTCGTCCCCGGCGGCTCCACCAACGTCTTCGCCCGCGCCCTGGGCCTGCCCAACGAGCCCGTGGAGGCCACCGGCGCCCTCCTCGACGCACTGCGCGAGGGACGGGAGCGCACGGTGGGCCTGGGCCTCGCGGCGGGCACCCCGGGCACGGAGGACGAAGGAGTCCCGTCCCGCTGGTTCACGTTCTGCGCCGGCCTCGGCTTCGACGCGGGCGTGATCGGCCGGGTCGAGCAGCAGCGCGAGCGCGGCAAGCGCTCCACGCACGCCCTCTATCTGCGCCAGGTGATACGCCAGTTCCTGGGCGAGCCCCACCGCAGACACGGCACGATCACGCTGGAGCGGGCCGGCGAGGACCCGGTGACCGATTTGGTGGCGTCGATCGTCTGTAACACCTCTCCGTGGACCTATCTGGGCAATCGCCCGGTGTACGCATCACCTAAGGCCTCGTTCGAAACCGGCCTCGACGTACTCGCTCTCAGCCGCATGTCGACGGCCTCGGCTGCCCGGTATGGCACGCAGTTGCTCACTTCGTCCCCCGAGCGCGGACCTCATGGCAAGCACGCCACGTCCCTGCACGATCTGACGGACTTCACCTTGCATTCGAAGGCGCCGCTCCCCCTACAGATGGACGGCGACCACCTTGGACTGCGTACGAGTGTGACGTTCACAGGCGTTCGCCGTGCACTGCGTGTGATTGTGTGAGCGGAAAGGGCTAAAGTCCTTCCACTCGAACGTTTAGGCCAGGATCCACCCCATGGAAGTACGGCTGTGACCGAGCCGACACCGAGGAATCAAAAAAAACTTTCCGGTAGGGGTTGTATCCGCCGCTGAGGTTTGCGAGTCTCTACGTGGCGCTCGAGACGGCCCGCAACATCGGCCCCCACGGAGCGCCAGAACCCCTCCTCAAATCACAGGACCACGTCAGTCCGTCTGGCGGCAGGCCCTTCACTTGTTGAGGGATTCGTGAAAGCGTTCACATTCACAAGCTAACGTGTATGTAATACCAAGGAGAGGTAGCAGCCATGGACTGGCGTCACAACGCCGTTTGCCGCGAGGAAGACCCCGAGCTCTTCTTCCCCATCGGCAACACCGGTCCTGCGCTGCTGCAGATCGAGGAAGCCAAGGCCGTCTGTCGTCGCTGCCCCGTCATGGAGCAGTGCCTGCAGTGGGCGCTCGAGTCCGGCCAGGACTCCGGCGTCTGGGGTGGTCTCAGCGAGGACGAGCGCCGTGCCATGAAGCGTCGCGCCGCCCGCAACCGGGCCCGCCAGGCATCCGCCTGACAACCCGCCCCGTAACAGCCTGAGCTTGGCGGCGCGTACAGCGAGTACGCATCTCCCGCCCCCGAGCCGCAGCGCGCAGTACCCCCGATGCGCATCACAACGAGCACAACGAGCCCCGGACCAGCAAATGGTCCGGGGCTCGTTGCTGTTTGCGTCCGCATGGTCGGGGGCGGCCGAGCGCGCTTCCGAACATGGCGTGGCCTGCCCGGAGTTCACGGCGACTACACAGAGTGTGCGTGCGGTAGTGGAGCAATTGTGCGGATTACTTGTGGGCGCGCACCGGGATGTCCAGTACGACCTGCGTCCCGCGCTCGGGGGCCGGGACCATATCGAAGGTGCCGCCCAACTCGCCTTCCACCAGGGTCCGTACGATCTGCAGGCCCAGGTTGCCCGAGCGGTGCGGGTCGAAGCCCTCGGGGAGGCCCACGCCGTCGTCCTGGACGGTGACGAGGAGGCGGGTCTCCTTGGAGGTGCCACCGCGGACCGCGGACACCTCGACCGTGCCCCGGTCGCCCTCGCGGAAGCCGTGCTCCAGTGCGTTCTGGAGGATTTCGGTCAGGACCATGGAGAGCGGGGTCGCGACCTCGGCGTCGAGGATGCCGAAGCGGCCCGTGCGCCGGCCGGTGACCTTGCCCGGCGAGATCTCGGCGACCATGGCGAGCACCCGGTCGGCGATCTCGTCGAATTCCACGCGCTCGTCCAGGTTCTGAGACAGCGTCTCGTGCACGATCGCGATCGAGCCGACCCGGCGCACCGCCTCTTCGAGAGCTTCGCGGCCGCTGTCGGAGTCGATGCGGCGGGCCTGGAGGCGCAGCAGGGCCGCAACCGTCTGGAGGTTGTTCTTCACCCGGTGGTGGATCTCCCGGATGGTCGCGTCCTTGGTGATCAACTCGCGCTCGCGGCGCCGCAGTTCGGTGACGTCCCGCAGGAGTACGAGCGAACCGACGCGGGTTCCCTTGGGTTTGAGCGGGATCGCGCGCAGCTGGATCACGCCGTCGTTGCTCTCGATCTCGAACTCACGGGGCGCCCAGCCGCTGGCCACCTTGGCCAGCGCCTCGTCCACCGGCCCCCGGGACGGGGCGAGTTCGGCGGTGGTCTTGCCGAGGTGGTGGCCGACGAGGTCGGCGGCGAGGCCCAGGCGGTGGTACGCCGACAGCGCGTTCGGAGACGCATACTGCACGACACCGTCCGCGTCCAGCCGGATCAGGCCGTCGCCCACGCGAGGCGATGCGTCCATGTCGACCTGCTGGTTGGGGAACGGAAAGGAGCCGGCCGCGATCATCTGGGCGAGGTCGGACGCGCTCTGGAGATAGGTGAGTTCGAGGCGTGAGGGCGTGCGCACGGTGAGCAGGTTGGTGTTACGGGCGATGACCCCCAGGACGCGCCCTTCCCTGCGTACGGGAATCGACTCGACCCGCACGGGGACTTCTTCGCGCCACTCCGGGTCGCCCTCGCGCACGATCCGGCCCTCGTCCAGGGCGATGTCCAGCATGGGGCGGCGGCCGCGCGGGACGAGGTGGCCGACCATGTCGTCCTGGTACGAGGTGGGGCCCGTGTTGGGGCGCATCTGGGCGACAGAGACATAGCGGGTGCCGTCGCGCGTGGGGACCCACAGAACGAGGTCGGCGAAGGAGAGGTCGGAGAGCAGCTGCCACTCCGAGACCAGCAGATGCAGCCACTCGAGGTCGGAGGGACCGAGGGCGGTGTGCTGGTGGACGAGGTCGTTCATGGAGGGCACGTGTGCGAGCGTACCTGGGAGTTCGGACATGGCCCGAAATCGGTGACCTCCGGGCTTCCTGACCTCTGCGACTTCTGGCCCCTGGGACACCCGCGGGCCGCGGCGCCTGGGAGGGACCCTCAACCCTCCCGGCACCGCAGCCCGGAGCAACATCGGCCGCGGGGTGTGCGGTCCCGGTCGGCCGAAGGATGAGGAGCCGGAGCAGTCAGGGCAGAGAGCGCCGGTTCCTCGGTCCGCCTTCCTGTGCGGGGAAGACGGAGGCTCGATCATTCAGTTGCTTGATCATTCAGTTTCATTCTCAAGCCACTTCTCCGCATTGTGGACTAGACCACTCTCGCCTGTCCATGCGTTGGTGGATGTTTGTTGTTGTCTCTTTATCGAACAACTCCCGTCCTACATCCACCACGCAGCCTAGCCCCGGACGGTTCACGCGGGGGGCCAGATTCCCATGGCAAGTTCGGCGAGCGCCTCCAGCTCCGCCTTGCCGGCTCCGTCGCGGGCCTGCTGGGACATGCCCTGGATCATGGCTCCCGTGTGCCGGGCCAGGGCCGCCGCGTCGATGTCCGCGGGGAGCTCACCTGCGGCGACGCCGGCCCTTATGCGGCTCTCGATGGCGGCGATGTTGGCGTTGCGCCGCTCCCGGAGGGACTCCTCCACCTCGGGGGTGGCGCAGTTGGTGGCCGCGTGGACGACCAGACAACCGTGCGGACGGCCGGGTTCCGTGTACTCGGCCGCGGCCTCGCGCAGCATCCGCTCCACTCCTGCGCGGGCCGTCGGCTCCTCGGCGAGGGCGCGGTCGGCGAACGAGCCGTACCTCGCGCCGTACACGCGCACGACCTCGTCGAAGAGCGAGCGCTTGTCACCGAAGGCCGCATAGAGGCTGGGGGCGCCGATGCCCATGACCTTGGTGAGGTCGGAGACGGAGGTCGTCTCGTAGCCGTGCTCCCAGAAGGCGAGGATCGCCTTCTCCAGCGCGGTCTCACGGTCGAAGGAACGGGGCCGGCCGCGCCCCCGCTGCTTGGTCTCGGACTCCGGCCCGGTCTGCTGCCTGCTCACCATGGAGTGGATTTTATAGCGGGTGCTAGAGAAATGTCGGCGGGTTGTTGTACGGTTTTTATGCATCGACCACTACAGAAATGCGGAGGGGCGTCGGCATGGGCGTGCTCACAGGCAGGACGGCACTCGTCACGGGTGGCGGCAGGGGCATCGGACGAGGCATCGCCGAGCGGCTCGGGCGGGACGGCGCGCGGGTGGCCGTGCACTACGGCAGCAATGAGGCGGCGGCGAAGGAGACGGCGGCCCGGATCGAGGCGGCGGGCGGATCGGCCTTCGTCCTCGGGGTGGATTTGGGGACACCTGGGGACGCGCGGACACTGTGGGAAGAGTTCGACCGGCACGCGGACGGTCTGGACATCCTGGTGAACAACGCCGGGATCGGTACGTCGCGGCCGTTCGACGAGATCGACGAGGCGGAGTACGACCGGGTCTTCGCGGTGAACGTCAAAGCGCCGCACTTCATCACCAAGCTCGGCGCGTCCCGACTGCGGGACGGCGGGCGGATCATCAACATCTCCTCGGGCCTCGCGCGCACGGCGGTGATGCCCCACAAGATGGCGTACGCGATGACGAAGGGCGCCCTGGACATCTTCACGCGCGACCTGTCCAAAGTGCTGGGCCCCCGAGGCATCACCGTGAACACGGTCGCACCGGGGATCATCGACACCGACAACACGTCCGACTGGCTGCGGTCGAGCGACGAGACGTGGGCGGAGGCCGCGGCGATATCGGCGCTGGGGCGGGTGGGCGCACCGGCGGACGTCGCCGACGTGGTGGCGTTCCTCGCGTCGGACGAGGGGCGGTGGGTGACCGGGCACTGGATGGACGCAACGGGGGGTTCACTTACATGAGGGAGCCTGTGCGCACCGGGCATTGCGCGCAGGACATTCGGCACGACGGGAGTGGCGTGGCTCTGCTAGATTGGTCTATACCACATAGCCAGTTGACCCAGTTGACCCAGTTGAATCCCAGTTGAGTCCCCCTTCAGAACGGCAGGCCCAGCGTGGAAGTAGTCATCGTTTCGGACGCCAAGGCGGGTGGCGAGCTGATAGCCGAGGCCATGGCGGAGTTGCTCCGGCTCAAGCCCGACGCTCTGCTCGGGGTGGCCACCGGGTCGACGCCTCTGCCCATTTACCAAGCGCTGGTGGCGAAGGTCAGTTCCGGGGCCGTGGATGCCTCGAGGGCGCGGGTCGCACAGCTCGACGAGTACGTGGGGCTGCCGGCCGAGCATCCCGAGTCGTACCGCTCCGTGCTGAGGCGTGAGGTGCTGGAGCCGTTGGGACTGGGCATGGACGCGTTCATGGGGCCGGACGGGACCGCCGAGGATGTGCGGGCCGCGTGCGAGGTGTACGACAAGGCGCTGGCCGAGGCCGGAGGTGTGGACCTGCAGCTGCTGGGAATCGGGACGGACGGGCACATCGGGTTCAACGAGCCGTGCTCGTCGCTCGCCTCGCGCACGCGGATCAAGACGCTGACCGAGCAGACCCGCGTCGACAACGCGCGGTTCTTCGAGGGCGACATCGAGCAGGTGCCGCATCACGTGATCACCCAGGGGATCGGGACGATTCTGGAGGCGCGGCATCTGGTGCTGCTCGCCACGGGCGAGGGCAAGGCGGACGCGGTGGCGGCGACCGTCGAAGGGCCCGTCGCCGCGGTGTGCCCCGCTTCGGCGCTCCAACTGCACTCGCACGCGACGGTCGTCGTGGACGAGGCGGCAGCGTCCAAGCTGAAGCACGCGGACTACTTCCGGCACACGTACGCCAACAAGCCGGCGTGGCAGGGCATTTAGGGCAGAGCACTCAGGACAGGACGTTCAGGGGAGGGCAGTTCGGCGCGGGGCCATTCGGCACAGGGATTCAGGACAGGGATTCAGGGCGGCGCGTCGAGGCAACTCGTTCCGGGCAGCGCGCTCCAGGCTGGGCGTTCAAGCCGTTCGCTTCAGGCCGGGCGTAGAGGCAGCTCGCTTCAGGCTGGGCGTTGAGGCAGTTCGCTCCGGGACCGGCGTGTAGAGGCAGTTCTTCCATACCGGGTGCTCAGGCAGCGCGTTCCAGGCTCGGCGTAGAGGCAACACGTCCCAGACCCGGCGTAGCGGCAGCTCGGTCCAAGCTCGACGTTCAGGCCAGGCGCTCGGCCAGGTGTTCAAGGCGGGTGTTCAAGGCGGGTGTTCAAGGCCGCACGAAGATGCCGAGGTGCCGGGTCCCCGTGCTGGACCCGGCACCTTCGTCTCTGTGGGCGCCGCTTGCCTCCGTGAGGTGGGCGCGGCTCAGCGGCTCGCGCCTCTGCTCATGTCCCGGCGATGACCTCCGCCGCCGCCAGGCCGCACACGCGGGCCGCGCCGTGCGTGGCGATGTGGACGGCGCCCCGGGGCGGGGACTGCGGCACGCCCATCTCGACCACGACCGTGTCGGGGCGGGCGGCGAGGAGGGTGTCGAGGGCGTCCGCCATCCAGGTGTGGCGGTGGATGTCGCGGACCACGGCGACAACACGGCGGGGGCCTGCGGCCGCGAGCGCCTCGGTTCCGGCCCGCTCCCCCGCGAAGCTCCCGGTTTCCGTGCCCGGCAGCATGCGTCGCAGCTCGGCGGCGACGCCCCACGGGGTCTCGTCGCCGACGGCGATGTTGGCGACGGGGGTGAAGGCGGCGACGTACGGCGCCTCGGTGAGCGGCGTGAAGCGCTCTGTGCGGGTCACCGTCAGGGCACGCCGCGCCGCGACCAGGCCGACGTCGGCCCCGGACGCTCCGTCCGAGCGGCTGCCCGGCCCCGATTCCGTAGGCGCGGACGTTCCCCCCGCCGCGCTCCCGCTTCCGCTCCTCTCCGAAGCCGAAGCTGTCCAGGTGGCCAACGACCGTACCCGGGCCGCCGCGTCCGCCAGCCTCTCCTCCGACAGCTCGCCCGAGCGGACCGCCGACACCAGCGCGTCCCTCAGGCGCAGTACCGTCGCGTCGTCCGCGAGGCCGCCGCCCACGCAGATGGCGTCGGCGCCGGCGGCGATCGCGAGGACGCTGCCGCGTTCGATGCCGTACGTTCCCGCGATGGCCTGCATTTCCATGCCGTCGGTGACGATCAGGCCGTCGTAGCCGAGTTCCTCGCGCAGCAGCCCGGTGAGGATGCGGGGCGAGAGGGTCGCGGGACGGGACGGGTCCAGGGCCGGGACCAGGATGTGCGCGCTCATCACGGCGCGGGTGCCTGCCTCGATGGCCGCGCGGAACGGGACCAGTTCGCGGGACTCCAGGACCGACAGCTCCGCGTCGATGCGCGGCATCGCGTGGTGCGAGTCGACCGCCGTGTCGCCGTGGCCCGGGAAGTGCTTGGTGCAGGCGGCGACTCCGGCGGACTGGAGCCCGGAGACGTACGCGGCCGTGTGCCGGGCGACCAGCGAGGTGTCGGCGCCGAAGGACCGTACGCCGATGACGGGGTTGCCGGGGTTTGAGTTGATGTCGGCGGACGGTGCCCAGTTGAGGTTGACCCCGCAGGCGGCCAGCCGGCGGCCCAGTTCGCGGGACACCGCCTCGGTGAGCGCCACGTCGTCCACCGCGCCCAGCGCGTGGTTGCCGGGGAAGGAGGATCCCGTACGCACCTCCAGGCGCGTCACATCACCTCCCTCCTCGTCGATGGCGACCAGCACGTCGTCGCGTTCCGCGCGCAACTGGGCGGTCAGGGCCGCCAGTTGGGCGGGCGAGGCGATGTTGCGGCCGAACAGGCCGACGGAGGCGAGGCCCTCGCCGAGCCGCCGCAGCAGCCAGGAGGGAGCCGAGGTCCCGGTGAAGCCGGGCTGCAGAACGGCAAGGGCATCACGGGTCAGCGTGTCCGTGCCGGAGGCGATGGTGGTCATCGGAAGGCGTTATCCCTTCACCGCGCCGGAGGTGAGTCCGCTGACGGCCTTGCGCTGGAGGAAGACGAACAGGACCAGGATCGGGACGGCGAAGAGTGAGGCCGCCGCCATCGTGGCGCCCCAGTCGTCGCCGAACGTCGACTGGAAGCTGGAGAGCCACAGCGGAAGCGTCTGCTTCTCGGCGCTCTTGTTGAGGATCAGGACCAGGGGGAATTCATTCCACGCCGTGATGAAGCCGAAGAGCGAGGTCGCCATCAGCCCCGGTGCGAGCAGCGGGAAGATGACCTTCACGAAGGCCTGCCTGCGCGTGCAGCCGTCCACCATCGCCGACTCCTCCAACTCCTTCGGCACGGCGGCCACATAGCCGCGCAGCGTCAGGATGGTGAAGGGCAGCACCATGATCATGTAGAAGACCGTGAGCGGCACGAGGCTGTTGAGCAGGTCTGCGTCCCGCACGATCATGTAGATCGCGATGACCATGACCTCCCAGGGGGCCATCTGCGCGATCATGAACGTCAGGATGAAGCCGCGCCGCCCCTTGAACCGCATCCGTGCCAGCGCGAAGGACGCGAGCAGCGCGATGACGAGGGAGAAGACCACCGAAAGGACGGTCACCGTCAGGGAGTTGCCGACCAGGGTCCAGAAGTGATCGGCGTCGACGGCCCGTTGGAAGTGGTCGAAGGTGATGTTCGTCGGCAGGAAGACCGGATCGTCGGCGATGATGTCGCCGGTCGGCTTCAGCGCGGTCGCGAACATCCAGTAGACGGGGAACGCGAAGACGACGAAGAGGACGATCGCCGTCGCGTTGGGCCACAGTCGGGCCGCCAGTGAGCGCTTCACAGCTCGTCCTCCTCTTGCTTGAGAACGGTACGAAGGTAGTAGGCCGTCAGGCCGAGCAGGATGAGGATCGTCAGGAACGAGATGGCCGCGCCCATTCCGTAGTGCTGGTTGCCGGGGCCCTCGACGAACGCGTAGATCGGCAGGGTCTCGGTGAGGCGGTCGGGTCCGCCGGCGTTCATCGCGAAGATCTGCGGGAACGCCTTGAAGACCCAGATGACCTCGAGGAAGGTCGTGGCCCACAGGAACGGCCGCAGAAACGGCAAGGTCACCCAGGTGAAGCTCTTCCACACACCGGCGCCGTCGATCGCGGCGGCCTCGTACAGCTCTTTGGGGATCGTGGTCGTGGCGGCGTACAGGTTGATCGCCACGAACGGGATGGACTGCCAGACGATCAGCAGGGTGATCACGGAGAAGGTGGAGAACTGGGTGCCGAACCAGTTGTAGTCGGCCATGGAGTCCCAGCCGGCCTTGGCGAGCAGCCAGTTGACGACGCCGAAGCGCTGGGCGAACAGCCACTGGTAGACGGTGGTCGCGGCGATCACCGGCATGGCCCAGGCGAGCACGAGGCCGAGCAACAGCAGCAGCCGCATGCGCTTGCCGAGCCGGGCAAGGAGCAGGCCGACGAGCGTGCCGAGCACCATGATGAGGACGACGTTGGCGGCGGTGAAGACGACCGTCCGCTGGACGACCTTCCAGAAGTCCGAACTGCCCAGGACTTCCTTGTAGTTGTCGCCGCCGTTCCACTCGGTGAGGTGGAGGATCAGCTGGCGCGGGTTGAGGTTCTGGAACGACAGCATGCCGTTCTTGACCAGCGGCCAGCCGAGCATCACCACGGTGACGAGCAGGGCGGGGAGCAGGAGGAGGTACGGGCCCCAGGCGCCGCCGCGCCCGGTGGTTCGGCCCGCGTCGGGTGGACGTACATCGGTCTTACGGACACCGGGCTCACGGACACCGGGCGCCGCGGCCGTGTCCGTGCCCCTGTCCGTGCGTTCGGTCTGCACTGACATGCTCGCCATCTCTCCGGATCGCACTGGCACTTGCGGGAGCGCACCAGGGGGACGGCTGTCCGTCCCCCTGGTGCGAGGGTGATCAACTGCTCTGCGCGAGCCGCTTGTTGATCTCGGCCTCGACCTGCTTGGCTGCGTCGGCGGGCGACTTCCCCTTCAGGACGGCGGTCATGAACGTCTTGATCGGGTTCGGGTCGTTCTCGACGGCGGCCCACTCGGGGATCAGCGGCGTGGTGCCACCGCCGGCCGCGGCCGGGGCGGCGGCCTGGGCGGCAGCGTTGCCCGTGAGGTTGGACTGCAGCGACTCCTTGTTCGGGATGACGCCGTTCTCCTTGGCGAGCGCGCCCTCGAACTTGTCGGAGAGAGCCATCTTCAGGAACTCCTGGGCGAGCTCCTGCTTCTTGCTCCCCGCGGCCACCGCGAAGTTGGAGCCGCCGAGGAAGACACCCTCGGGCTTGTCGGCCGTCTCACCCGGGATGGTGAAGTAGCCGATGTCCTTCTCGATCTTCTTGTTGGCGGCGATGGCCGTGCCGGCCTCCCAGCCCATGCCGATGAAGGCACCGACGTTGCCCTTGGCGAAGACCTCGGCCTGCTGCGGGGTGGCCTCGTCCTTGTCCTTGGGGGCCTTGGAGTACGACTGGTACTTCTTGTAGATCTCCATGGCCTCGGCGACCTTGGGGTCGGCGAGGTTGGAGACGTACTTGTCCCCCTCCTTCTTCACCAGGTCGGCGCCCTGCCCGATGGTGAGGCCGTCGAAGAAGTACCAGTTCTGGCCGGGCAGGTAGATCGGCTCGGCGTCGGTCTTCTTCTCGATGGTCTCCAGCGCGTCGTAGAACTCGTCCCGGGTCTTCGGGGTGCCCTTGAGGCCCGCGTCGGCCCAGACCTTCTTGTTGTAGAGGACGACACGGTTGGCGAAGTACCACGGGGCCGCGTACTGCTTGCCGTCGAAGACCGAGGACTCGTTGAGGGCCTCGGTCCAGTCGGCGCCGATCTCCGCCTTGAGGTCCGTCAGGTCGGCGAGGCCGCCGGTGGCCGCGTAGGCCGGGGTCTGCGTGTTGCCGACCTCGATGACGTCCGGCGGGTTCTCCTCGGAGAGCGCGGTGGTGATCTTCTGCTGGATGTTGTTCCACTGCTGGGTCTCGAACTTCAGCTCCGCACCGGTCTTCTTCTCGAAGGCCGCCGTCAGGTCCTTGGTCCAGCCGGGAGGCGTCGAGCCGTCCATGGCCCAGACGGTAAGGGTCTCGCCCTTGAAACCGTCGGCCCCCGTCTCCTTGCCGCTGTCACCGTCGTCGCCGCCACAGGCCGCGACCGACATCAACATCCCTGCGACACCGACGGCCGCGATGAGCTTGCGCTTCATGTCACCCCTCCTCGCCTGGCCCTCAGTGGTGTAGACCAGTAGGCCGGAGCTTGGCCTAGACCTAGAGGGGTGTCAAGGGTGAGCAGACCCGTCCAGAAGTCCGTTATGGGAACTACATATGCAAGAACCTTTAAGCAGGAAGGTGGCAAAAAGAGCAGGTGCCCTCGTTGCCACCGAGTGGACCACTTCGACGCGGTGGACTAGACCAAAAGCGACCCCGCCGGTATACAGAGGGGATCACGGAGCGTGCGGGGGGACACTCGCAGGGCAAGCCGTGCCACGATGTGAGCCGTGGCCGACGCGTACGTCGGCCACATCGGCACCCGGAGCCGGGAAGGCAGAGTATGAGCACCGACGTCAGCAGTGCGGAGAACGAGGGTGGGGCCCCCATCCGTACCGCGCGCGTGCCCAAGTACTACCGCCTCAAGAAGCATTTGCTCGACATGACGGAGACGCTGCCGCCCGGCACGCCGGTACCGCCCGAGCGCACCCTCGCCGCCGAGTTCGACACCTCGCGCACGACCGTGCGACAGGCCCTCCAGGAGCTGGTCGTCGAGGGCCGGCTGGAGCGCATCCAGGGCAAGGGCACCTTCGTCGCCAAGCCGAAGGTGTCGCAGGCGCTCCAACTCACCTCGTACACCGAGGACATGAGGGCGCAGGGCCTCGAACCCACCTCCCAGCTCCTGGACATCGGCTACATCACCGCCGACGACACCCTCGCCGAGCTGCTCGACATCACCACCGGCGGACGCGTCCTGCGCATCGAGCGCCTGCGCCTCGCGAGCGGCGAGCCCATGGCCATCGAGACGACCCACCTGTCCGCAAAGCGCTTCCCCGCGCTCCGGCGCAGCCTCGTCAAGTACACGTCCCTCTATACGGCGTTGGCCGAGGTGTACGACGTCCATCTCGCCGAGGCCGAGGAGACCATCGAGACGTCGCTGGCCACCCCGCGCGAAGCCGGCCTGCTCGGCACGGACGTGGGACTTCCGATGCTGATGCTGTCGCGGCACTCGCTGGACAAGGACGGGCAGCCGGTGGAATGGGTGCGGTCGGTGTACCGGGGGGACCGGTACAAGTTCGTGGCCCGACTGAAGCGGCCCACCGAGTAGCAGCGCAGAGCGGAAGCGCCGAGCAGAAGCCACTAGTAGAAGCCACGAGTAGTGCGCGCGGTGTAGCGCAACCGCTGTTCCTGCTTTACGGTCCTCCCGTCGCTGCATGGACGGGAGGACTCCCCGGTGCGTACCGCGAACCCTCGAACCATCGTCATCTGGACCCTCGTCGCGCTGGTCGGCGCGACGGGGTGGTCGGTGCTCGCGCTCTCGCGCGGCGAGGAGGTCTCGGCCGCCTGGATGGTGGCGGCCGCTCTCGGCTCGTACGCCATCGCCTATCGCTTCTACGCGAAGTTCATCGTCAACAAGGTCCTCAAGGTCGACAGGACCCGGGCCACGCCCGCCGAGCGACTCAACAACGGCATCGACTTCCACCCCACCGACCGACGGGTACTGCTCGGCCACCACTTCGCGGCGATCGCGGGGGCGGGGCCGCTGGTGGGGCCCGTACTGGCCGCGCAGATGGGGTACCTGCCCGGCACCATCTGGATCATCGTCGGCGTGATCTTCGCGGGTGCGGTCCAGGACATGGTCGTCCTGTTCTTCTCCACCCGCCGGGACGGACGGTCCCTCGGCCAGATGGCGCGCGAGGAGATCGGACCGTTCGGGGGCGCGGCCGCCCTGCTCGCCGCCTTCGCCATCATGATCATCCTGCTCGGGGTGCTCGCGCTGGTCATCGTCAACGCACTCGCCGAGTCGCCGTGGGGCACCTTCTCCATCGCGATGACGGTCCCGATCGCCCTGCTGATGGGCTTCTACCTGCGGGTGCTGCGGCCCGGCCGGGTCTCCGAGGTCTCGCTGATCGGCGTCGCGCTGCTGCTGCTCGCGCTGATCGCCGGACGCTGGGTCGCCGAGTCGTCGTGGGCCGACACGTTCACGCTCGCGCCCTCGACACTGGTGATCTGGCTGGTGGCGTACGGCTTCATCGCGTCGATCCTGCCCGTGTGGATGCTCCTGGCCCCCCGCGACTACCTCTCCACGTTCATGAAGATCGGCACCATCGGGCTGCTCGCGATCGGTGTCGTCGTCGCGCTGCCCACGCTGAAGATGGACGCGGTCACGGACTTCGCCTCACGCGGCGACGGGCCGGTCTTCGCGGGCTCGCTCTTCCCGTTCGTCTTCATCACGATCGCCTGCGGGGCGCTCTCCGGCTTCCACTCCCTCATCTCCTCCGGCACGACACCGAAGATGATCCAGAAGGAGACGCAGGTCCGGATGATCGGGTACGGCTCCATGCTCATGGAGTCGTCCGTGGCGGTCATGGCGCTGGTCGCGGCCTCCATCATCGACCCGGGCCTGTACTTCGCGATGAACGCGCCGGCGGGTGTCATCGGGGACAGCGTCCAGAACGCCTCGCAGGTGGTGGGGAGTTGGGGCTACCAGATCTCCCCCGAGGACCTGGCGGCCGCGGCGCGCAACGTCGAGGAGTCGTCCCTGCTCTCGCGGACCGGCGGCGCGCCCACGCTCGCGATCGGCATCTCGGACATCTTCTCCGAGGTGACCGGGGACAGTCTGCGCGCGTTCTGGTACCACTTCGCGATCATGTTTGAGGCGCTGTTCATCCTCACCGCGCTCGACGCGGGCACCCGGGTCGGCCGCTTCATGCTCCAGGACACCCTGGGCAATCTCTACAAACCCTTCAAGAACGTGAGCTGGAAGCCCGGACTCGTCATCACGAGCGGCATCGTCTGCGGTCTGTGGGGCTACTTCCTGTGGGTCGGCGTCCACGAACCGCTCGGCGGAATCAACCAGCTGTTCCCGATCTTCGGCATCTCCAACCAGTTGCTCGCGGCCGTCGCGCTGGCCGTCTGCACGACTCTGCTGGTGAAGTCCGGACGCCTCAAGTGGGCCTGGATCACCGGGATTCCGCTCGCCTGGGACGCCACGGTGACGCTGACGGCCAGCTGGCAGAAGGTGTTCTCCAGCGACCCGCGCGTCGGCTTCTTCAAGCAGCGCTCGGTCTACCAGGACGGCATCGACCGGGGCGAGGTCATCGCGCCCGCCAAGAGCATGGACGACATGCACACCATCGTCACCAACTCCACCGTGGACGGTGTCCTCTCGGCGGTTCTCGCCCTTCTCATCGTCGTGGTGATCGTGGACGCGGGAAGGGTATGCATCAGGCACGTACGCCGCCCCGCGCTCTCCACGCTCAGCGAGGCGCCGTACGTCGAGTCGAAGATCGTCGCTCCGGCCGGGCTGATTCCGACCAAGGAGGAGAAGGAGGAGGCGCGCGATGCTGTCGGGGCTGCTCCGGGTCCTTAGGGCGGTGCGGTGGTACGTACGCGAGTTGACCGATGAGTCCGCGTACGACCGCTATGTCGCCCACATCCGCACGAACCATCCGGGCGCGCTCGTACCGACCCGCCGTGCCTTCGAGCGGGACCGTACCGAGCGTCAGGAGGCGGACCCACGGCAGGGATTCCGCTGCTGCTGACGGCTCGGCACCGACGCTGCCAGCGGTTCTTCACCAAAGGCATACACCTCTGCCCGAATTACGGACGGGGGTTCCATAAAGCCGAACCGTCCCTTAGATTTCCTGCGCGTTGCACAGGTGATCAGCGAGGGGACGGAGCCGCCGTATGTCCGAAGTGCCGGATGCGCCAAGTGCGCCTGAAGTGAGACCGCCGGTGGTGACACCGATGCGCGTGGTGATCGCCGTCTGCCTGCTCGCGCCGTTCGTGGCAATGCTCTGGGTCGGTTCGTACGCGAAGGTCGACCCGGCCTTCATCGGCATCCCGTTCTTCTACTGGTACCAGATGCTGTGGGTGTTCATCTCCACGGTGCTCACGATGACCGCGTACAAGCTGTGGCAGCGTGATCAGCGCGCCCGCGCCGCGACGAAGGGCGGGGCCGACGCGTGAACGACGGCGTGAACGGCGTGGCACTCGCCGTCTTCATCTTCTTCTTCCTGGCCGTCACGGTCATGGGCTTCCTGGCCTCGCGCTGGCGCCGGGCCGCGGACGAGCAGAGTCTCGACGAATGGGGCCTGGGCGGACGGTCGTTCGGCACCTGGGTCACCTGGTTCCTGCTCGGCGGCGACCTCTACACGGCTTACACGTTCGTGGCGGTCCCGGCGGCGATCTACGCGGCGGGCGCGGCCGGCTTCTTCGCCGTCCCGTACACGATCCTCGTCTACCCGCTGATCTTCACCTTCCTGCCGCGGCTGTGGTCGGTGTCGCACAAGCACGGGTACGTGACGACCTCGGACTTCGTGCGCGGCCGCTTCGGCTCGAAGGGCCTGTCGCTGGCCGTCGCCGTGACCGGCATCCTGGCGACGATGCCGTACATCGCACTCCAACTGGTCGGCATCCAGGCCGTTCTTGACGTCATGGGCGTCGGCGGCGGCGAGGACACCAACTGGTTCGTCAAGGACCTGCCGCTGCTCATCGCCTTCGGTGTGCTGGCCGCGTACACGTACTCGTCCGGTCTGCGCGCTCCCGCCCTGATCGCGTTCGTGAAGGACACGCTGATCTACATCGTGATCGCGGTCGCGATCATCTACATCCCGATCAAGCTGGGCGGCTTCGACGAGATCTTCGCGAAGGCGGGCGAGGCGTTCGCCCAGCCCAACCCGGCCACCGGCGCGCCGCGCGGGGCGCTGGCACCGGGAGAGGCTGGCCAGTGGACGTACGCGACCCTGGCCCTCGGCTCGGCGCTCGCCCTGTTCATGTACCCGCACTCGATCACGGCGACGCTGTCCAGCCGCAGCCGTGAGGTGATCCGCCGCAACACGACGATCCTGCCCCTGTACTCGCTGATGCTGGGCCTGCTGGCGCTGCTCGGGTTCATGGCGATCGCGGCCGGGATCAAGGTCGAGAACGGCCAGTTGGCGATCCCGCAGCTCTTCGAGACCATGTTCCCCGACTGGTTCGCGGGCGTGGCCTTCGCGGCGATCGGGATCGGAGCCCTCGTCCCCGCGGCCATCATGTCCATCGCGGCGGCGAACCTCTTCACCCGCAACATCTACAAGGACTTCATCAAGCCCGACGCGACGCCCGCCCAGGAGACCAAGGTCTCCAAGCTGGTCTCGCTCCTGGTGAAGGTGGGCGCGCTCGTCTTCGTCCTGACGATGGACAAGACGGTCGCGATCAACTTCCAGCTGCTGGGCGGCATCTGGATCCTGCAGACCTTCCCGGCCCTGGTCGGCGGCCTCTTCACCCGCTGGCTGCACCGCTGGGCGCTGCTCGCGGGCTGGGCGGTCGGCATGCTGTACGGCACGCTCGCCGCGTACGGTGTGGCCTCCCCGGCGCAGAAGCACTTCGGGGGCTCGTCGAAGGAGATCCCCGGGATCGGGGAGATCGGCTACATCGGCCTGACGGCGTTCGTGCTGAACGTGGTGGTGACGGTCGTGCTCACCTTCGTCCTGAAGGCACTGAAGGCACCCGAGGGCATCGACGAGACGTCTCCGGGCGACTACACGGCGGACGCGGGCGACAAGGGCGTGCAGGTGGAGCTGCCGCCGGCCACGGCGGGCGCCGGGCACTGACATCTGCCGATACGTGACACGGGCCGCCGGAAATCCGGCGGCCCGTTGTCGTGCCCTTCCGGCACACTGCGAAGCATGGACATCGTGATCAGGCAGGCCGAGCCCGAGGAGTACACGGCGCTGGGAGAGATCACCGCGCAGGCCTATCTCGGGGACGGGCTGCTCGACTTCGGGGAGAGCGACGAGTATCTCGGCGAGCTGCGGAACGTGGCGAAACGGGCGGCCGCGGCCGACGTACTGGTGGCCGTGGAGGGCGCCCGGCTCCTCGGCGGTGTGACGTTCGTGCCGTCCGGCGGGCCGATGGCGGACATCGCGCGCCAGGGCGAGGCCGAGATACGGATGCTGGCGGTGGCGAGGGAGGCCCGCGGCCGAGGTGCGGGCGAGACCCTCGTACGCGCCTGCGTCGACCGCGCCCGCGCCACGGACGGCTGCGTACACGTCGTCCTGTCCACCCAGCGCTCCATGCACAGCGCCCACCGCGTCTACGAACGTCTCGGCTTCACCCGCACCCCCGAGCGCGACTGGAACCCCATTCCGCACCTCGACGACGTCACGCTGCTCACCTACGAGTTGACGCTCTGACACCCTCCGAAGTCGACACGACACAACATGTGGGGGGTGCTTCCCGAGCCCGACACAAGATGTATGCTCATGCTCGCTGTCGCCGCAGGGGAATCCGGTGCGAATCCGGAACTGTCCCGCAACGGTGTACTTGTGCGCGTCTGTCCCCAGGGAACCCCCGGAGGAAAGCCGCGTACTCGGTCAGTCCGAGGACCTGCCGACAGCGCGCCCAGGCCGTCCGGTCCGGGCGCCGATGACGTCCGGGCCTCGCGGAGTGGGCCGGTGGACGCGGCGTACCGCTGCGCAGAGCGCGTACTCCCGTGTGCCCCGAATCCCCCTCTCCCCGCAGGCCCCCGTGCCAAGCGAGGGAGAGCCCCACGTGACCATCGCGCCAGCCGATCCGGTCTCAGCTACAGAGACAGGGACAGCGACAGGAGCAGCGACAGCGACGCCGGCCAAAGCCGAGGCCGACGGGCCAGGGACCGCGTTGCTGCGTACCCTGACCGGCCTCACCGCCGACCTCCCCGACGCCGATCCCGGCAAGGTCGCCGCCGCCGCGCTGCGCGGCCGGTCCGCCGCCGCGGACGAGGCGGAGTTGCGCGAGCTGGCCACGGAGGCGGCCGCCGGCCTCATCTCCGAGGACCCGGTGTATTCGAAGCTGGCCGCGCGCCTGCTGACGATCAGCATCGCCGCGGAGGCCGCCTCGCAGGGCGTTCGGTCCTTCTCCGAGTCCGTCGCGGTCGGGCATCGGGAAGGACTGATCGCGGACCGCACCGCCGAGTTCGTACGGATCCACGCGGCCCGCCTCGACGCGCTGATCGACCTCGACGGCGACGACCGCTTCGGCTACTTCGGTCTGCGCACGCTGCACGGCCGGTACCTGCTGCGGCACCCGATCACCCGGTACGTCATCGAGACGCCGCAGTTCTTCATGCTGCGGGTGGCCTCCGGTCTCGCCGAGGACGACACTTCGCGATCCGTCGACGAAGTGGCCGCCCTGTACCGGCTGATGAGCCGCCTCGACTACCTCCCCTCCTCCCCCACGCTCTTCAACTCCGGTACACGGCACCCGCAGATGTCGTCCTGCTACCTCCTCGACTCCCCACTGGACCAGCTGGACTCCATCTACGACCGCTACCACCAGGTGGCCCGCCTCTCGAAGCACGCGGGCGGCATCGGTCTCTCGTACTCCCGTATCCGTTCCCGGGGTTCGCTGATCCGCGGCACGAACGGGCACTCCAATGGCATCGTCCCGTTCCTGAAGACCCTCGACGCCTCGGTCGCCGCCGTGAACCAGGGCGGCCGGCGCAAGGGCGCGGCCGCGGTCTACCTGGAGACCTGGCACTCCGACATCGAGGAGTTCCTTGAGCTGCGCGACAACACCGGAGAGGACGCCCGGCGTACGCACAACCTGAACCTCGCGCACTGGGTCCCGGACGAGTTCATGCGGCGGGTGGACGAGGACCGCGTGTGGTCGCTGTTCTCGCCCTCCGACGTGCCCGAGCTGGTCGACCTGTGGGGCGAGGAGTTCGACGCCGCGTACCGCAAGGCCGAGGAGGCGGGGCTCGCGAAGAAGTCGATCCCGGCCCGCGATCTGTACGGCCGCATGATGCGCACCCTCGCGCAGACCGGCAACGGCTGGATGACCTTCAAGGACGCCGCCAACCGCACGGCCAACCAGACCGCGCTACCCGGTCACACGGTCCACTCCTCCAACCTCTGCACGGAGATCCTGGAGGTCACGGACGACGGGGAGACGGCGGTCTGCAACCTGGGGTCGGTCAACCTCGGCGCCTTCGTGGACGCCGACTCCAAGGACATCGACTGGGAGCGGCTGGACGCCACCGTCCGTACCGCCGTCACGTTCCTCGACCGCGTCGTCGACATCAACTTCTACCCGACCGAGCAGGCGGGCCGCTCCAACGCCAAGTGGCGGCCGGTGGGCCTGGGCGCGATGGGTCTGCAGGACGTCTTCTTCAAGCTGCGGCTGCCGTTCGACTCGCCGGAGGCCCGCGCGCTCTCCACCCGGATCGCGGAGCGCGTCATGCTCGCCGCGTACGAGGCCTCGGCCGACCTGTCCGAGCGCAACGGCCCGCTGCCGGCCTGGGAGAAGACCCGTACGGCCCAGGGTGTGCTGCACCCCGACCACTACGACGTGGAGCTGACCTGGCCGGAGCGCTGGGCGGCGCTGCGGGAGCGGATCGCGGCGACGGGCATGCGCAACTCCCTGCTTCTCGCGATCGCCCCCACCGCGACCATCGCGTCGATCGCGGGCGTCTACGAGTGCATCGAGCCGCAGGTCTCCAACCTCTTCAAGCGCGAGACGCTGTCCGGCGAGTTCCTCCAGGTCAACTCCTACCTGGTGGCCGAGCTGAAGAAGCTCGGCGTGTGGGACGCGCAGACCCGCGAAGCGCTGCGCGAGTCCAACGGCTCGGTGCGGGGCTTCACTTGGGTACCGCAGGACGTCCGCGACCTGTACCGCACGGCGTGGGAGATCCCGCAGCGCGGCCTCATCGACATGGCCGCCGCCCGGACCCCGTTCCTGGACCAGGCCCAGTCCCTGAACCTCTTCCTGGAGACGCCGACCATCGGCAAGCTCTCCTCGATGTACGCGTACGCCTGGAAGTCGGGCCTGAAGACGACGTACTACCTGCGCTCGCGCCCGGCGACGCGCATCGCCCGCGCGGCCCAGGCGCAGCCTGAGAAGACCGTCCCCGTCCAGCAGGTCGCCGATCCCGACGCGGTCGCCTGCTCCCTTGAGAACCCCGAGTCCTGCGAGGCCTGCGAGTAATGACCAGCACCACCAAGAACCTTCTCGACCCGGGCTTCGAGCTGACCCTCCGCCCCATGCGTTACCCGGACTTCTACGAGCGCTACCGGGACGCGATCAAGAACACCTGGACCGTGGAGGAGGTGGACCTCCACTCGGACGTGTCGGATCTCGCGAAACTGTCACAGGGCGAGCAGCACATGATCGGCCGACTGGTCGCGTTCTTCGCGACGGGTGACTCGATCGTCGCGAACAACCTCGTGCTGACCCTCTACAAGCACATCAACTCCCCCGAGGCGCGGCTGTACTTGAGCCGTCAGCTCTTCGAGGAGGCCGTACACGTCCAGTTCTACCTGACGCTGCTCGACACCTATCTGCCCGACCCGCAGGACAGGGCCGCGGCCTTCGACGCCGTGGAGAACATCCCGTCGATCCGCGAGAAGGCCGAGTTCTGCTTCAAGTGGATCAACGAGGTCGAGAAGCTGGACCGCCTCGAGACCAAGGCCGACCGCCGCCGCTTCCTGCTCAACCTCATCTGCTTCGCCGCGTGCATCGAGGGGCTGTTCTTCTACGGGGCCTTCGCGTACGTCTACTGGTTCCGCAGCCGGGGCCTGCTGCACGGCCTGGCGACCGGCACCAACTGGGTGTTCCGCGACGAGACGATGCACATGAGCTTCGCCTTCGAGGTCGTGGACACCGTCCGCAAGGAGGAGCCGGAGCTCTTCGACGACGAGCTCCAGCGGCAGGTCACCGACATGCTCCGGGAGGCGGTCGAGGCCGAGTTGCAGTTCGCGCGCGACCTGTGCGGCGACGGCCTGCCGGGCATGAACACCGACTCGATGCGCCAGTACCTGGAGTGCGTCGCCGACCAGCGCCTCGTACGCCTCGGTCTGGCTCCGGTCTACGGCTCCGAGAACCCCTTCTCCTTCATGGAGTTGCAGGGAGTCCAGGAGCTGACCAACTTCTTCGAGCGCCGGCCTTCGGCGTACCAGGTGGCGGTGGAGGGCTCGGTGTCGTTCGACGACGAGTTCTAGGTCTCCCGAGGACCGCATGTCATGTGGGCTGCCCTTCGCCATGGGGAGAGGGGCAGCCCCGCCACGCGGCGGCGAACTCCCGGACCGTCCGGAACCGCCGCCCCGGATCGGCGCGGGTGGCCCGCTCCAGCACGGTCAGCTGTGCGGGGCTCCCCCGCCAGGCGCGCTCCTCGTCTCCGGCATCCAGCAGGAGCCGGGCCGCGCGGCCGAGCGTGAACACCGTTGTGCGTACGTCGATGACCGCCCCCCGCCGGAACTCTTCGGGGGACATGAACCGCCGTGATCCGGGCAGCCGTTCCGCGTCCAGGACGAAGGGGCCCGGCCGGTACTCGTCGAGGTCGACCAGGTGCAACGCGTCTCCGGCGAAGTCGTACAGCAGCGCGCCGTCGTAGAAGTCGACGGCGACATGACCGGCGTCCTCGACGGCGAGATGCGCGGCCAGGATCCGGTCGACGGCGCGCAGCACGCGGGGAACCGGGAGGGCGCGGAACCGGGCCATCGCGCTGCCCGGGCTCCCGCGGTCCCCCGTCCGGCCCAGGGTGGCGGGATACAGCACTTCGCCGTCGTGCCACGGCATGACCGCCGCCCATGTGCCGCTCACGGCGATCCTGTGGACGTGGGGGACGACCGCCGGATGCCGCACGGCCCGGTGGAAGGCCCACGCGCGCTCCAGTGACCGCCGTCCGCTGTCGGTGACGGCCTCCTTGACGAACCACCGCTCGCCGCCTGGCAACCGAACGCCGTAGGACACGCAGCCCGAGTCCTGCTCCCGGAAGGCCGTGAACACCTCGCCCACCCGGTCGAGATACGGCTCAACCGCCTTGACTTCCTTGACGTCGAGCAGGGGATGCGGGGCCATGTGGTCATGGTCCCGCATCCCCTGCGCAAACGCCGAGCTCACGGTGACGGTGGTGCTCAGGCCGCCCGGGCGACGTGATGCGCGGCGAGATCACGGCGGACACGGCTCGTCGGGGCCGGGGCGGGCCGGAGTTCCGCCTCGCGGAGCTGGCGGTCGATACGGCGCTCACGGACGTACCCGGCGAACGCCGGAGCGGTGAGGACGGCGGCGAGGATCAGGACGGTCAGGTAGCCGAGGAATGTGTTCATGGACACCACTGTCGCGCCGATTACCCCTTACCGGCAGTGGCAGAACTGCCGCACACCCTCGAATTCCTGCCAGCTGGGGTGCACACTGGCAGCATGCTGAAAAACGTGGCCACCGTCCTGCTCGACGGCGTACATCCCTTCGAACTCGGCGTCCTCTGCGAGGTGTTCGGCCTTGACCGGAGCGACCAGGGTCTGCCCGTGTACGACTTCGCGGTCGCCTCGGCCGAGGGCCCGGGCGCGACGCTCGGCACCCACGTCCCGGGGCTGACGATCTCCACTCCGCACGGCCTCGACCGGCTGGAAGAGGCGGACCTGATCGCCGTGCCGGCCGGCAGCGACTACGTCACGCGCAGCTATCCGCCCGAGCTCCTCGACGCCCTGGTCAGGGCCGTCGACCGCGGTGCCCGGGTGCTCAGCGTCTGCTCGGGGGTGTTCGTGCTCGGCGCGGCGGGCCTGCTCGACGGGCGGCGCAGCGCGGTCCACTGGAGCCAGGCGGAGGAGCTCACCCGGCGCCATCCACGGGCGATCGTCGAACCGGATGTGCTGTACGTCGACGAGGACCCGGTGATCACCTCGGCGGGCACCGCCTCCGGCATCGACGCCTGTCTCCACATCGTCCGCAAGGAGCAGGGCCCGGAGGTCGCCAACACCATCGCGCGCCGCATGGTCGTGCCTCCGCACCGGGACGGCGGGCAGGCCCAGTACATCGAGCGGCCGCTGCCGCACTCCCGGTGCGACACGGTCGGCGAGGTGCTCGTCTGGATGGAGCACCACCTCGACGAGGAGATGACCGTCGAGCAGCTCGCCGCTCGCGCGCACATGTCCCCGCGCACCTTCGCGCGCCGCTTCCAGCAGGAGACGGGGACGACGCCGTACCGCTGGCTGTTGCGTCAACGCGTGCTGCTGGCCCAGCAGTTGCTGGAGGCCACGGACGAGACGATGGACTCCATCGCGGGCCGCACCGGGTTCGGGAACGCGGCGGCGCTGCGCCATCAGTTCGTACGGTCGCTGGGGACGACCCCGAACGCGTACCGGCGCACGTTCAGGGGCCCGCAGGCCGCCTGAACGCGCGCCGGTACAGCAGGCAGTCGACTCAGCGCCACCGGCTGAGCGCCACCGGTTCAGCTCCGCCGGCTCAGCGCCACCGGCTGAGCGCCACCGGTTCAGCTCCGCCGACTCAGCGCCACCGGCTCAGCGCGGCACGGCCTTCAGCAGCAGCCGGTGCGGCCGGAGCGTGATGCCGACCCGTGTCGCGTCGTTGGATTCGGAGACCTGCTCGAGGCGCAGGCGCGTCGCCACCGCGGCCGTGATGAGGGTGAGCTGGGCCATCGAGAAGTGGTCGCTCGGACACTTCCGGTTGCCCGTGCTGAACGGGCTCATCGCGTGCTTCGGCACGTCCTTGGAGCGTTCCGGAAGCCAGCGGTCGGGGTCGAACTCCAGATGCCCGTCGTACGAACGCGGATCGCGCTGGATCGCGTACGGACTGTAGACGATGTCGGCACCGGCAGGAATGCGATACCCGCCCAGTTCGGTTTCGGTCACGGCCCGGCGCGTCAAAATCCATACGGCGGGACGCAGCCGCATGGCCTCGACGACGACATTGTTCGTGTGGGACAGCTTCCGCACGTCCTCGAATGCGACAGGCCGGTCCCCCGCGACGGATATGACCTCTTCGCGCACCCGGTCCGCGTGTTCCGGATGTTCAGCGAGGACCTGCAGGATCCACATGATCGTGGACGCGACGGTTTCGCTGCCGGGGGTGAGTATCGCGACGACCTGGTCGTGGATCTCCTGTTCGCCGATGGGGTCGCCATTCCCGTCCTTCGCTTCCAGCAATGCCGTCAGCAAATCGTCCGGCTTTTGACCAGATGCCCGGCGCTCGGCGACGATCTCGTCGACCAGGAGGTGCAAATCGGCCAAGGCGCGGTCGAATTTGCGGTTGGCCGGAAGTGGCAGCCGATAGAGCGGTCCCGCCGGTATCACCATGCGCCGGTACATGCCTCGGAACACGGTGGCGAGCGCGATGCTCAGCCGCTCGGCCCGCTCGTCCATGTACTCGCCACGCAGCAGGCAGCGGGCCGCGATGCGGACGGCGACACGGAACGACTCCGACGTGCAGTCGACCGTCTCCCCGGACTGCCAGCGCTCCGCCAGCGCGTGCGCCTCCTCCTCCATGATCGGTCCGTACTCGGGGATGACGCCGAGCCGGAACGCGGGCTGGATCGTCCGCCGCTGGCGCCGGTGCGTGGGCCCGTTGGCGGTTGCCACGCCCTCCTTGCCGAGCAGGCCTTCGAGGGATTCCCAGAGCGGTCCACCGATCTTGAAGTCGGTGCTCAGCGCCAGTGCCCCGGTGAGGGCCGGCGTGGTGACCGCGTACACCGTCTTCGGGCCCAGCTTCAGCCGGACGACGTCGCCGTGCTCGCGCAGCCGGCCCAGGAAGCCCAGCGGGTCGCGGACGAGTTTCCAACCGTGGCCGAGACCGGGGACGCCGCCCCCGGCGAGGGGTGGCGCGGGCAGCTCGGCCGCCCGGGGTGCCGCGGGTTTGACGGACTCTACGGTCATTTCTCACCAGCCGCTTCGTTGTTGACGTACGGGGGTGTGGAGCGGTCGTCCCAGCTGTCGACCATGTACCGGCCGGACTCGTGGTGGAACCAGTACACGGAACTGAACCAGTTCCGCATATTGAGGATGCACGCCCGCACGGAGGCCGCCAATTCGGCGCCCCGCAGGGACCCGTTGTCGATCCGGTCGGCGTACCTTAATACCTCCTGTTCGACGTCGAGGAATTCGGTGATGCATTCCTCGACCCGGCACCGCACTTCCTTGACCGCTTCTTCCAGCCGCATTCCTTCGTGATGAATGAGACTGATTCCGAGATTGTGCACCTCGTCGCCCGCTATTTCTTTGGGGAGCGAACAGAGATCGTTGTACCAGGCGGCGAAATCCTGGCACAGAAGGGAAGCCCGCGCGTATGCGGGATTCTTCCTTACGGCGGTGGGGAGTTCGTAGTCCGCGCTCGGCTCGAGCAGGTCGATCCAGATCCAGTGCGCGAAGGTCAGCCGCCGCAGTTCGAGATAGTCGTCGACGGTCGGAACGATTCCCGACGTACGGTTGTGGAATTCCCGGTCGTACGCCTCGATGACCGCGTGGAAGTGCTGGGCGAACCGCTTGTTCCACCCGGCGCCCAGGAACGAGTACAGCCGCACCATGCTGTCCGCGAAGCCCGCGACCAGGGGATCCCTGTGGTGCAGATGATCCCGGGGGGAGTCGAGGGCCCTGTGCAGTTGGAACCTGAGCCTCCGCCAGGCCGTCGGCCTGCCGTGGATCACATCGCGGTCGTGGCGGTCGTCCCAGACGAAGAACCACGCGCTGTAGTCCCCTATCGCCTGGAGGACCTCGTCGGACGCGCCAATGTAGTAGCCCGCCATGAGGTCGGTGTAGCAAAGCCCGTCGGCATATGCCTCAATCTTGTCCGCCGACATGAGTCGCTTTTCCAGTAGCCAGGCCCTGGTCTCCTCCTGGAGTTTCGGCCAATACGGATGGAGTTGACGGGGAAAATCGGTCTCGATCACCGGGAGAGAGAGCGCCGGTGGGACCGCGACCGCAGTGTGTGTCGTTGTGGTGCTCTGTGAGAAAGCAGGCACGAACAAACCCCTCTCAGCCGCCTGTTGACGACACGCCCCTCCCGCCGTGCCGGGCGTGCGCCGTTGCGTATCCCCGCACTTCCATTCAGCACCACAACTGACCATTTTGGGAACGGATTTGCTCCCTTCACTACCCCACCGTGCCGAGAATCCCCCCTTGCGTGACTGAATACGGATCACTACAGGCACAGATGGGATCGAACGTGCGACGGACACACGAACGGCGCCTGGTCGGACCGAGATCCGACCGGGCGCCGCGGGTGCGGGACACTCACGTCCCAGCTGTCATTCTCTTTCTCAGTCGTTCGCGACCACGGCGTACCGGGGCTCGTTCTCGGCCATCTGCCGAAGCGCGTCCTTGCGTTCACGCTTGGAGAGCCGGTCGATGTAGAGGTACCCGTACAGGTGGTCCGTCTCGTGCTGGAGGCAGCGCGCGAAGTAGCCGGTGCCCCGCACCTTGACCGGGTTGCCCTTCTCGTCCTGCCCGGTGACCTCGGCGTAGTCGGGGCGGGCGAGCGGCGCGTACGCGGTCGGCACCGACAGGCAGCCCTCGTTGCTCTCGTCCAGGTTGCGCCGCTCGGCGGGCAGCTCGACGAGCACGGGGTTGCAGACGACGCCCGTGTGCCGCTTGCCGTCGTCGTCCGGGCAGTCGTAGACGAAGACCTTCAGGTCGACGCCGATCTGGTTGGCGGCCAGGCCCACACCCTCGGCGGTGTGCTGGCTGGCGAACATGTCGGCGACCAACTGGTCCAGCTCCGCGCCGAACTCGGTGACGTCCTTGCACTCCTTGTGCAGCACCGGGTTCCCGACGACCGTGATGGGCCGCGAGGTGCCGCGCGCGCGGTAGGCCTCCTCGCGCTCCGCACAGTCCTCGGTGTCGATGACGAAGCCGTCGTCGTCCACGGGGAGCACCCCGGAGTGCTGCTGCTCAGTGTCCTGCTGGGCCATGACCGACGTACGCCTTCCTAGAAAACAGGGCTGTGATGCTGATACAGGGTACGGGGAAACGCGCCCCCGAAGGGGCGCGGGCCTGCGTCGATATGCGGCTCCGCCGCGATGGGGGTCCCCCCGCTCGAGCGAAGCCGAGAGTGGGGGAGCGACCAGCCACGACGAGCCCGCAGCCGACAACCATTCCTCGCGGTCCCTAACAGACCTCTTCCAGATCCCGCCAGTCCCGGGTGTCCGGACTGTCGGCCACCCACCCGTCCAGCAACCCCCTCACCAGCGAAGCCGGCGCAGCCAACCCGCACTCCCGCTCGGGCACCCACAGCACCCCGTCCGTGCGGTGGCCCAGCGGACCGGGATGCCCGGGCTCGCTGTGATCGTGCGGGTCGAGGTGCTCGCCGTCACCCTCGTCGGAAGGCATCCGGGACTCGGAGCACATCCGGCACAGCAGCCGCACGGAAGAAGACCAGTCCTCCGCGGCGAACCCGGCGTCGGCCGCCAGCCGCTCCAGGGCGTCCCGGTCGTCCTCGGTCTCCGCCTCCAGGAGCACGACCCAGGTGGGGACCGGCGAGGGCGCCCACAGCTCGATCTCGTCGAAGACGGGGTACGCGTGCCCGGCGGCGGTCGTCCGCTCGCCGTGCGGGACACCGTCGTGCAGCACGACCTCGCCCCAGCGCCGCCCGGAGGACGGCAGCGGAATGGACAGGACCTCGATCCTGGCGGGGTCCAGCCTGCGCCCCCACACCACCTCGGCCTCACCCTCGGGCGACAGCCGTACGGCGGCGCTGCCCAGCTCCATCCCGACGGGCTCGCCGGCGGCGGTGGCACCGCCCGGCACCCGCAGCCCGTACGCCTGCCAGGACCGCCGGGCGAGCGGCCAGTCCTGGAGGGCGGTGGCCGCGATGCCGACGTTCCACCAATCAGGGGCCCCGGTCTCCCGGTCGAGCAGTGCGACGGCCCGCAGACCGGCGGCTCGCGCCTGCTCCCAGTCGTGCCGGAACTTGTGCAGCAGGGCGAGGTTGAACCAGGACTCGGAAAGCCACGGCTCCAGGTCCGCCGCACGCGTGAGCAGTGCTCCCGCGTCCTCGTACCGGCCGTCGCCGATCAGCGTGAACGCACGGTCGGTGGCCTGCCGCCATGAGGCGGAGGGCCGGTGCCGTCCCTTGCCGAAGATCCTCACGATTCCCGCCTGCCAGTTCGTTGAAGAGCGTGCAGCCTCGGGCTGGACTGTGCCCCCTGATGTCCTCTTCCTCGCATCCAACCACGGACGGTCGGACGGGCGCTCATTACCCATGGGTTACCCAGCCAACGGCAAGGTCAGACCGTCTCGCGCGAGCACACGGGCCAGCGACTCGACGACCTCGGGATGGTAGTCCCGGGCGGTGCCGAGCCGCAGCTCCTCCAGCGCTGTGAGAGCCCCACCGGGACCCGCTTCCCGGACTTTCTCCTCGTACGCGTTCACGGCCCGTACGATCCTGGCACTGACCGGCTGTTCGCGGTACGGGTCCGCCTGCCGTTCCACCACCACGGCGACCTCCGCGTCCACCCCTGTCTGGCGCACCACGGCCCCGCCGAGCAGGGCGATGCGCCGCTGGTCGTCGGCGGCGAGGGCGGCGGTGGCTCCGGCGGGCACGGGGTCGACGAGGGAGAGCTGCCCGATGTCGTGCATCAGGGCCGCGTACTCCAGAACGGTCAGCTCGGGCTCGGACAGCCCCAGCTCGCGCCCCACGGCCCGGCTGAGGGCGGCCACGCGGCGGGCGTGTCCGGCCGGGGTACAGCCGGCGATCTCGGTGGCCCGCGCGAGGGAGGCGATGGTCTGCCGGTAGGTGGCCCGCACGGCCGCGTACCGCCGGAAGGACAGCTGGGTGAGCAGCAGCGGCAGAGAGAAGACGGGCAGCGCCCACAGGCCCGCGACGGCCACCGCGAGCGCCATCACGGCGCCGGTCGCGCAGACCGCCGACCCGATGCAGAGCGTGGCCCGCAACTCGTCCCGCAGGAGCGGGCCGAAGGGCCAGCGGGTCCGCGCGTGCGCCATGGCGGCGGCGAGCACGGCGTCCCACAGCGCGGTGAGCACGAGCAGCGCGACGACGAGCGCCGCGTACGAGGGCCCGTCCCCGGCCCACTCCCTCAACCTGCCCTGGTTGTAGAGGGGTTGGAAGCACACGGCGGCGAAGGCGACGGTCAGGATGCGCCGGGTGAGGTGGTCGGCGGTGGGGCCGTGCCCCTTGGCCACGTGGGGCACGCATCCCAGGAGCGAGGCCGCCGCGACGACGGCGACGACCTGCGTCACACCGTGGTGGGTGGGCTGCCCGGCGTCCTCCCCGAGCAGCGCGTACGCGAGGGCCCCGGCGGCCGCGAGGGGCGCCGACTCCCGTTCCTCGGCCCCGCTCCACCGGGCGAGCTCGCCGACGGCGATGAGCAGCCCGAAGGCGAGCGCGACACCGCGTTCGTCGATGCCGTGCCAGAGGGTGTCGGCGAGGGAGCCCGTGGCGAACAGGAGGGCACCGCCGTGCACGAGACGGGTCGTCGGGTGCACGAGCGGAAGTCCCGGCGCTGTCATGACGTGGTCTCCGCACGCGGGGAGTCGGCGGAGTCGGCCGGCGCCGGAGGCGGTACGTTTCCCCGCGCCTCATCGGCGGTGCGCGGCTCGTCGGCCGTGACGGCCGGGTGCCAGCCGTGCCGGCTCAGCGCACGCACGAGGGCGGTCACCATCCGCGGATCGAACTGCGCCCCCGCACACCGCTCCAGCTCCTTCAACGCCGCGACAACGGGCCGCGCCCTCCGGTACGACCGAGTCGACGTCATCGCGTCGAAGGCGTCGGCGACCGCCACCACCCGTGCGAACTCCGGAATCTGGCCCCCGACCAGCCCGTACGGATACCCGCTCCCGTCCAGCCGCTCATGGTGATGCAGGATCGCCGACCGGGCCTCCCCCAGGAAACCGATCCCCCGGACCATCTCGTGCCCGTACTCGGGGTGCAGCTCGATCACCCGTCGCTCCTCGGGCGTGAGCGGCCCGTCCTTGCGCAACAGCCGGGTGGGGACGCCGAGTTTGCCCACGTCGTGCAGGATGCCGGCGAAGCGCAGCACCTCGGCGCGCTCGTCGTCCATGCCGAGTTCGCGCGCGATCATCATGGACGCCTGCCCGACCCGCTCGCTGTGGCCGCGCGTGTAGCCGTCCTTGATGTCGACGGCCTGCACGAGCGCCCGGATGGTGGCCTGATGGGCGGCCCGCTCCCGGTGGTACTGGGCGAACACCCACCAGGAGACGTACATCGGCAACAGCACGAGCAGCGCGGCGACCGGCCCGTACGGACTGCGCCAGAGCACCGCCATCATCAGCCCGGCCAGGCCGTGCACGGCGACGGGTGCGAGGGACCGCGGGAAGAGCCCGCGCCAGGCGGTCCGTACCGGCACGCGCTCGGCGGTCGCCAGGATCCCGCCGTCGAGGACGGTCAGTACGGCGCAGAAGGCGAGGACCGCGGCTCCGGCGGGCACGAGCGCGTACGGGAAGTCGGCCTGGACGACCGCGTCCCGCCCGCCGAGCGCCCAGTGCACCCGCGACGCCGCCCAGGCGCCGAGCATGAGCTGGGCCGCCCGCCACACCCGGCGCAGCCACCGCGGCCGCTGCTCGACACAGGACAGCAGTGCCCCCGGCAGCGCGACGAGGGCCGCGGCGGGCGGCGGCAGCAGAAAGGCCCCGGCGAGGAGTACGGGGAAGAAGGTGCCCATGCCGTGGAGGGCGTGCCGTCCGGCGAAGCGCCACCGACTGACCTGCTCGCATCCGGCGTACAACGCGGCGAGCAGCACCACGGCACCCCACGGAGTGTGGGTGTCCGCCAACCGGGCCGGACAGGCCACGGCGCCCAGGACGACACAGGCGACGTAGAGACGGGCCCGTGGCGGAATCGACCCCATCGCGCGCCTCCCGGTCAAGCCCGTACAGGCTCCGGAGAATAGGGCGGCTGGAGTGGCGTGGGGGCGTCAATCTCTGATTTCGCGGCCCGACGAACCGTGGATTCGCACGTTCGAGTGACACCTGGCACGTGACGCCTGACATGACTGACGCCTGGCGCAACTGACTGCCGACATGACAACAGGCCACGACGAACCGTCGTGGCCTGGGTGTCAACTACTGAGCATCCTCAGGGGAGTTCAGGACTCCTGAGTCGCCGCCCCCACGTCGTGCTCGGGCACGGTCTGTCCGGAGCGGATCAGGTCGATGCGGCCCATGACCTTCGAACGCAGGTCGGTCGGCACGTCGTCGTGGCCGCAGCACCGCTTGACCAGCTTCTTCACCGCCTGCTCGAGGCCGTACTTCTCCAGGCACGGCGAGCACTCCTCGAAGTGCGTCTCGAACTTGGTGCAGTCGCTGTCGGGCATCTCACGGTCGAGGAACTCGTAGAGATGATCGAGTACTTCACTGCAGTCCGTCTCGTGCGGCTCTCCGCAGCTCATGAGCCCGAACCTTTCGTTCCGTCCGACTCTCCGGCGCCCGCCGGGACCAGGCCGCGGTCCTTGGCGTAGTCCTCGAGCATGCCGCGCAGTTGGCGGCGGCCCCGATGCAGCCGGGACATCACCGTACCGATGGGTGTCCCCATGATGTCCGCGATCTCCTTGTACGCAAAGCCCTCTACGTCAGCGAGGTAGACCGCGATGCGGAATTCCTCGGGGATCGCCTGCAACGCTTCCTTCACGTCCGAGTCGGGCAGGTGGTCGAGCGCCTGCGCCTCGGCGGAGCGCAGACCGGTCGACATGTGCGACTCGGCGCGCGCGAGCTGCCAGTCCTCGATCTCCTCGGCGGCGGAGCGCTGGGGCTCGCGCTGCTTCTTGCGATACGAGTTGATGAAGGTGTTGGTGAGAATCCTGTACAGCCACGCCTTGAGGTTCGTGCCCTCGCGGAACTGGTGGAAGGACGCGTACGCCTTCGCGTACGTCTCCTGCACCAGGTCCTCGGCGTCGGCCGGGTTGCGCGTCATGCGCAGCGCGGCCGAGTACATCTGGTCGAGGAATTCCATCGCGTCCCGCTCGAAGCGCGCACTGCGCTCGGCGGACGTCTCGGCACCGCCCGGGCCCTCGGGCTGCTCCGCCTGGCCGTTTTCGGTCCCTGCGTCGGTCCCAGTGACCGGACCCACCTCCTCCAGAGTCTGGGCAGCACCGAAACCGATGCCGCCAGAATCGGAGGATAGACGACGATCCGGTCCGCCCGCCGCTCGAATAGGAGCGGTCTTCGCCGCATGCAGAACCGACCAGTCCAGGTCAGCGGCGCTGCTACGGCTCGGGACGATGGTCGAACCCATGCGGCGGACTTCCTCTCGTACTAATGGTCACAGCACATTCTCCGTGCTGTTTCTGAGCTGTTCTGATCCGCACAACAGTGGTCCCGGGCCCAACATTCCCGGGGGTCACCCGAGTGACGAAGTCCACTTCAGGACGCCGTCGGTGAGGGCCTTCAGGGCCTGGTCCTGATCGATCGGCGCGCGCTTGGGCACCGCGAAGCCGTGGTCGCCGTACGCCACCTCGACCAGCTCGTACGAGCCTGCCGGGAATTCCTCCGGCTTCCCGAAGGGGTCGTTGCCGCCCTGCACGACGAGCGTGGGCACCCCGGCGCCGAGCAGTTCGCCGGCGCGGGACTTCTCGGGCCTGCCAGGCGGGTGAAGGGGGAAGCTCAGCGCGAGGACGGCGTGCGCGCCGAGTTCGGCGGCCGTGCGGCAGGCCACGCGGGCTCCGGCACTGCGGCCGCCGGCGACGACGGGCAGGCCGGGTGCGGCGAGGGTGGGCCAGATGCCGCGCCAGCCCACGTCCAGCGTCTTCGGCGGGGGCGCGAGCTTCTTCCCCGCCACCCGCCAGGGCTGCTCCACAAGGGCCACGGTCACTCCGTGCGCGGGGAGCTCGGCGGCGAGTGCCCGGAGGTCGCGTGCCTCGATCCCGCCGCCTGCGCCATGGCTCACGGCCAGCAGCAGCCGTGCCTTCTTCGCCCGGTGCCAGGTGACGCGGGCCGTACCCGCGTCCGTCTCGACGGTCTCACTCTGGCTTTGTGTCACTTTCGTCGAATCCGTCACATCAGAAGAGTGTGCCCTCCTCCGGCCCCGCCAGCTCCTTCAGCAGCTCCGGCCCGTTGTTGCGGACGTTGCTCACCGCTGTGGAGACGGGGTACGCCCGCATCAGGCCCTCCGGCGGCGGCGCGAGCAGGGAGCGCAGGTCCTCCACGTCCGTGCGGGACGGGTCGAGCCAGGAGTCCCAGCGGTCCGCAGTGAGCATCACCGGCATGCGCGGGTGGATGTCGGCCAGCGTGCGCGGCCCCTGCTCCGGGGCGACCGCGAGCCGTGAGGTCTCCGCCTCGGTGGTGATGACGGAGCACGTCGCCCACCAGGCCTGCGGATGGTCGTCCGGCAGCGTCTTGTCCCGCCAGAACTCGTAGAGCCCGGCCATCGCGAAGACGGAGCCGTCGGCGGGGAGCACGAAGTACGGCTGCTTGCGCGGCCGCTTCTTCCTGCCCTCGACCTCCAGGTCGCGCTCGGCGGTGCCGGTCACCCACTCGTAATAGCCGTCCGCGGGGATCACGCAGCGCCGGGTGGTGAAGGCCCGCCGGAACGAGGGCTTCTCGTGCACGGTCTCGGCGCGGGCGTTGATCATGCGGGCGCCGCCCTCGGGGGTCTTCGACCAGGACGGAACCAGGCCCCACTTGAGCCGACGCAGTTGGCGAACCGGCTTCGGGTCCTCGACGTCCTTAAGGGGACGGTCCAGCACCGCGTATACGTCCTTGGTGGGAGCCACGTTGTAATCGGGTGCCAGAGCCTCCTCCGGCTCCCACTTCTCGATCTCAAAGATTCCTGCGAGATCCTCGGGCCTACGACTCGCTGCATACCGTCCGCACATACGTGCCACACTGCCAGATTCGACATGACCCGAGGAGCCTCTACCAACAATGGACAGCATCGCAGCCACCTCGCTGGCCACCCTCTGGGACGAGGTCTTCGGGAGCCAGCCGGACCCGGACACGTGGGTCGTCATCGCGACGATGGTCGCCGCCCTGGCCGTGATCGTCCCGCACAACATCTGGCGGCTCTCGCGCAACGCCATCACCATCGCCCACGAGGGCGGCCACGGTCTGGTCGCGCTGCTCACCGGACGCAGTCTCAGCGGCATACGGCTGCACTCCGACACCAGCGGCCTCACCGTCAGCCGCGGCAAGCCGACCGGCCTCGGCATGATCCTGACCGCGGCCTCCGGCTACACCGCTCCCCCGCTGCTGGGCCTCGGCGGCGCCGCGTTCCTCGCCGCGGGCCACATCACCGCGCTGCTCTGGCTGGCCACGCTGCTGCTGGTGGCGATGCTGGTGATGATCCGCAACGCCTACGGGGCGCTCACCGTGCTGCTCACCGGCGGCACGTTCGTGGTCGTGTCCTGGCTCGCGGGCCCGCAGGTCCAGGCGGCGTTCGCGTACGCCGTGGTCTGGTTCCTCCTTCTGGGCGGCGTACGCCCGGCCTTCGAACTCCAGGCCAAGCGCACCCGCGGCAACGCGGGCGACTCCGACGCCGACCAACTCTCCCGCCTCACCCACGTCCCGGCGGGCATGTGGCTGTTCCTGTTCCACGCGGTGTCCCTGTGCTCATTGATAGGCGGCGGCCGCTGGCTCCTACAGCTCTGACGCCGCGCCCCTGAAAAGCGGGGCACAGCCCGCTTTTCAGGGGCGCGGGGAACTGCGCGACCAGCCACAACGCACCCGCAGGCAACAAAACACCCGCATTCCCCGGCCAAGCCCAGCGGAGCGAACCCCCACTAAAGTGGGGGGCATGCCCGTTAACCCCGCACAAACCGCCCTTTGGCCCGCCCCGCACGCGAGCGGAGCCGTCGACGCGACGGTCCACGTGCCCGGGTCCAAGTCGGTCACCAACCGCGCCCTCGTCCTCGCGGCCCTCGCGGCGGAGCCCGGCTGGCTGCGCCGCCCGCTGCGCTCCCGCGACACCCTGCTGATGGCGGGCGCCCTGCGCGAGATGGGTGTCGGCATCGAGGAGACGGTGTCTTCGAGCTCCTCCGTCGCGGGCGGCCCCGACGGCTCCGGCGAGGCATGGCGCGTCATCCCGTCGGGCCTGCACGGCCCGGCCACGGTCGACGTGGGCAACGCCGGCACGGTGATGCGCTTCCTGCCGCCGGTCGCCGCGCTCGCCGACGGCCCCATCCGCTTCGACGGCGACCCCCGTTCGTACGAGCGCCCCTTGAACGGTGTGATCGACGCCCTGCGCACCCTCGGCGCCCGCATCGACGACGACGGGCGCGGCGCGCTGCCGCTGACCGTGCACGGCAGCGGGGCCCTGGAGGGCGGTCCGGTGGAGATCGACGCGTCCTCTTCCAGCCAATTCGTGAGTGCGCTCCTGCTGTCCGGCCCGCGTTTCAACCAGGGCGTGGAGGTGCGGCACACCGGCTCGACGCTGCCCTCCATGCCGCACATCCGGATGACCGTCGACATGCTGCGCTCGATCGGCGCCCAGGTGGACACCCCGGAGTCGGGCGGCGAGCCGAACGTCTGGCGGGTCACGCCGGGCGCCCTCCTCGGCCGCGACCTGACGGTCGAGCCGGACCTGTCGAACGCCCAGCCGTTCCTGGCGGCCGCCCTCGTCACCGGCGGCACGGTCGTCATCCCCGACTGGCCGGCCCGCACCACCCAGCCCGGCGACAAGCTGCGCGAGATCTTCACCGAGATGGGCGGCTCCTGCGAACTGACCGACCAGGGCCTGGTGTTCACCGGTTCCGGCTCGATCCACGGCATCGAGGTGGACCTGGGCGAGGTCGGCGAGCTGACCCCGGGCATCGCGGCGGCCGCGGCCCTCGCCGACTCCCCCTCGACCCTGCGCGGCGTGGCCCATCTGCGGCTGCACGAGACGGACCGGCTGGCCGCGCTCACCAAGGAGATCAACGAGCTCGGCGGCGACGTCACCGAGACCGCCGACGGCCTCCACATCCGCCCGCGCGGCCTGCACGGAGGGACCTTCCACACCTACGACGACCACCGCATGGCCACCGCGGGCGCGATCATCGGCCTCGCGGTCGACGGCGTACGGATCGAGAACGTGGGCACGACGGCGAAGACCCTTCCGGACTTCCCCGATCTGTGGACCGGAATGCTCGGGAACTGACGGGCGGACCGGGATCATGCGCCGATACGGCAAGCACACCGACGAGGACGACATCCGCCAGCGTCCCAACCGCAAGGGCAACCGGCCGCGTACGAGCATCCGGCCCAAGCACGAGGACGCGGCGGAGGGCATGGTCCTCACCGTCGACCGGGGCCGGCTGACGTGCCTCGTGGAGGACCGCGTGGTGTACGCGATGAAGGCACGCGAACTGGGCCGCAAGGCCGCGGTCGTCGGCGACCGGGTGGCCATCGTCGGCGACCTCACCGGCAAGAAGGACACACTCGCCCGCATCGTCCGCATCGAGCCGCGTACCTCGCTCCTGCGCCGCACGGCCGACGACGACGATCCGTACGAGCGCGTCGTCGTCGCCAACGCCGACCAGCTGGCCATCGTGACGGCCCTGGCCGACCCGGAGCCGCGCCCGCGCCTGATCGACCGGTGTCTGGTCGCCGCGTACGCCGGCGGGCTCGAACCGCTCCTCGTGCTCACCAAGTCGGACCTCGCGTCGCCGGACGAACTCCTCGAGCTGTACGGGGCGCTGGGCGTGCCGTACGTCGTGACGAGTCGTGAGGAGCTGGAGAGCGGCGAGGCGGTGGACCGGGTACGCAAGCAGCTGGACGGCAAGACCACGGCGTTCGTGGGGCACTCGGGCGTCGGCAAGACGACGCTGGTCAACGCGCTCGTGTCGCTGGAGCGGCGGCGGTCGACGGGGATCGTCAACGCGGTCACCGGCCGCGGCCGGCACACCACGACGTCGGCGCGGGCGATTCCCCTGCCGGACGACAGCGGCTGGGTCGTCGACACGCCGGGCGTACGGTCCTTCGGCCTGCACCACGTCGACCCGTCCCGGGTCATCCACGCGTTCCCCGACCTCGAGCCGGGCACCGAGGGCTGTCCGCGCGCGTGCAGCCACGACGAGCCGGACTGCGCGCTGGACGCGTGGGTGGCGGAGGGGCACGCGGATCCGGCCCGCCTCTACTCCCTGCGCAGGCTGCTGGCCACCCGCGAACGGCGCGAAGGTGACTGACATGACCTCAGTGTTGTTTGCATCCCCGCCACAACGGTAAAGGCATAATCGCACCAAGCGGGATCCAAGCAAGACGAAGCGGTCACGGAGCGTGGGAGGGCATCACATGGCGTGGCTGCTGGTGGTCGTGGCCGGACTCCTCGAGACCGGTTTCGCCGTCTGCCTGAAGCTGTCGCACGGCTTCACGAGACTCTGGCCGACGATCGCGTTCTGCATCTTCGCCCTGGGCAGCTTCGGCCTGCTCACCCTCTCGCTCAAAAAGCTCGACGTCGGCCCCGCGTACGCGGTCTGGACGGGCATCGGCGCGGCGGGCACGGCGATCTACGGGATGATCTTCCTGGACGACCTGGTCTCCACCCTGAAGATCGTCTCGATCTCGTTCGTGATCGTGGGGGTCATCGGCCTGCAGTTGTCGGGCTCCAGCCACTGAGCCGACCGGTTGCTCCGTGCCCCCACCATCTCCGCTCGTCCACCGCCCGCGGCCGCGTCAAACCACTGAACGCACGGTCGCCAGAGCGTCCCGCACCAACCCCGCCGTACCGCCCTCCCCCGCGGGGGCGAGCACGCACGACACCCCCAGGCGCACCACGAGCTCACACGCCCGCGCCAACTCCGCGGCCTCGGACTTGGACGCCCCCGGCAAGGTCAGCGCGGCAACGGCCCGATCCCGCACAAGAGCCACGAAATCCCCCGGCGAAGGCAACGGACCGTCCGCCCGCCTCTGCGCCGGCACGGCTGAAGAAGACGGCACGGCGGACAGGGTGAGAGAGGGCAGTCTCTCGCTCCAGCACCCGGTGAGCATGGCCCGCACCAACGCGTTGCCCCGAGCCGCCGACGCGATCCACTCCGCCAGGGCGGCCAGCCGCTCCCGGGGCTCGGTACGACTCACCAGAGCCCGCTCCACCCCCGCGAGATACGCGTCGGCCTCCCGTCGTACGAGAGCCCGCGCAAGCCCTTCCTTGCTCCCGAACTCGTTGTAGAGGGTCTGCCGGGACACTCCGGCCACGGCGGCAACGTCGACCATCCGCACGGCGGACCACGGACGGCTTCCGAGCGCTGTGAAGGCGGCGTCCAAGAGGGATTCCCGCGCTGCAGGCATCGTCGCCTCCCTGGGGCGATCGGCTCTGGGCATCAGAGTTGACGCGCACGAGGGCACTGTCAAGGGTTCTCGGCGGCACCGAGGGGCCGCCCCGCGCTTCCCCGCGCACCGATGGGGCGCGGAGAACTGCGCGACCAGCCACAGACTGCCCGCACTTTCCACACAACCCCGGCCTTGCCCCCCGTTTCCCGCGGAGGGGCCCGGCGGATACGGTTCGCTCATGCCCGACTATCGCGATGACCTGCGCCTCGCCCATGTCCTGGCGGACGCCGCCGACGCCGCGACGATGGACCGGTTCAAGGCGCTCGACCTCAAGGTCGAGACCAAGCCGGACATGACCCCGGTGAGCGAGGCCGACAAGGCCGCCGAGGAGCTGATCCGCGGCCACCTCCAACGGGCCCGGCCGCGCGACGCGATCGTCGGCGAGGAGTACGGCACCGAGGGCACGGGCCCCCGCCGCTGGGTGATCGACCCGATCGACGGCACCAAGAACTACGTACGCGGCGTGCCCGTCTGGGCCACGCTGATCGCGCTGACGGAGGCGAGCGAGGGCGGTTATCAGCCAGTCGTCGGCGTGGTCTCCGCGCCCGCGCTGGGCCGCCGCTGGTGGGCGGCCCAGGGCCACGGAGCGTTCACCGGCCGCAGCCTGTCGTCCGCGTCCCGGCTCAGGGTCTCCCAGGTCTCCCGCATGTCGGACGCCTCCTTCGCGTACTCCTCGCTCGGCGGCTGGGAGGAGCGGAGCCTGCTGGACGGCTTCCTGGACCTGACCCGCGAGGTCTGGCGCACGCGCGCGTACGGCGACTTCTGGCCGTACATGATGGTCGCCGAGGGCTCGGTCGACATCTGCGCGGAGCCCGAGCTGTCGCTGTGGGACATGGCGGCGAACGCGATCGTCGTGACCGAGGCGGGCGGCCGCTTCACCGGCCTCGACGGCCGCCCGGGCCCGCACAGCGGCAACGCGGCCGCGTCGAACGGCCTCCTCCACGACGAGCTGCTGGGCTATCTGAACCAGCGGTACTGAGGGCAGCTGAGGCACTGACGAAATGCGGGGCGCTGACCGAAAGACCGCGCGCCCAAAAAGGTCTGCACGCGCCCTCTTGTTGACCACCTCTTTAACTGCGACTCTGAGAGTCCCCCCACTTGTGAATTTGTGAATCCTTGCGCAAGCGGGATTCCTAGGAGGTGGCTCCGTCCATGCTCGTCCGCGACGCCATGAGTACGGTGGTCCTCACCATCGGACCCGATCACACCCTCCGGCAGGCCGCCGCGTTGATGTCCGCACGCCGCATCGGCGCGGCCGTGGTCCTCGACCCCGACGACAGCGGGCTCGGCATCCTCACCGAACGCGACATCCTCAACTCCGTCGGCATGGGCCAGAGCCCGGACACCGAGCGGGCGCACGCCCACACCACCACCGACGTCGTGTTCGCCGCGCCGTCCTGGACCCTGGAGGAGGCCGCGCACGCCATGGCGCACGGCGGCTTCCGGCATCTGATCGTCCTCGACCACGACGAGCCGGTCGGCATCGTCTCCGTCCGCGACATCATCCGCTGCTGGGCCCCGCTGCGGCAGCACGCCCCGGCCTGAGAGCCACGACCGGAAACCGGAAAGCGAACGGGCCGGAGCCCCAGTGCGAGGAATCCGGCCCGCTCTCCACGACAAGCGTTCCAGTGCTGGTGTCAGGTCAGCCGCGCAAAGCCTGGACCGCGGCTTCCAGCCGCTTGCCGAAGTCTCCGTCGGCCTGACGGAAGTTCCCGATCGCGCGCTCGGCGATGTCGTCGCGCGAGACCTTGGCGATGAAGCCCGCCAGGTTGTCGACCAGACGCCCCTTCTCGTCCTCGGACATCAGGCGGTAGAGGTTCCCCGCCTGCACGAAGTCGTTGTCCTCGGCGTGCACCGGAGCCTCGTGGTTGCCGGTGGCACCGGTGACGGGAGTGGCCTGCCACAGCGCGCGGTCCGTCTGGAACGGGCCGCCGAAGGAGTTCGGCTCGTAGTTCTTCGCGCCCTTGTGGCGGCCGTCGTACAGGAAGCCGTCACGGGAGTTCGTACGCGCCTCGGTGGCGTGCGGACGGTTCACCGGCAGGTGGTCGGCGTTGATGCCGACGCGGTAACGGTGGGCGTCGCCGTACGCGAACAAGCGCCCCTGGAGCATCTTGTCGGGCGACGGGCCGATACCCGGCACGAAGTGCGCGGGCGAGAAGATGCTCTGCTCGACCTCGGCGAAGATGTTCTCCGGGTTGCGGTTGAGCTCCAGCTTGCCGATCTCGATCGGCGGGTAGTCCTCGTGCGGCCACACCTTGGTGAGGTCGAACGGGTTGAAGCGGTAGTTCGCCGCCTCGGACGCCGGCATGATCTGCACCTGCACGGTCCAGGTCGGGAACTCACCACGCTCGATGGACTCGCGCAGGTCACGCTGGTGGGAGTCGGGGTCCTCACCAGCGATCCTGGCGGCCTCTTCCGAGGTCAGGTTCTTGATGCCCTGGTCGGTCTTGAAGTGGTACTTGACCCAGAACACCTCGCCGACCTCGTTGTTCCACTGGTACGTGTGCGAGCCGTACCCGTTCATGTGGCGGTACGAGGCGGGGATGCCGCGGTCGCCGAACAGCCAGGTCACCTGGTGGGTGCTCTCCGGGCTGAGGCCCCAGAAGTCCCAGACGTTGTCCGCCTCCTGCGAGCCCGTGTACGGGTCGCGCTTCTGGGTGTGGATGAAGTCGGGGAACTTGATGGCGTCCTTGACGAAGAACACCGGGGTGTTGTTGCCGACGAGGTCGTAGTTGCCCTCTTCGGTGTAGAACTTCAGCGCCCAGCCGCGGGGGTCGCGAACGGCGTCCGCGGAACCGAGATTGCCGGCCACGGTGGAGAAGCGCAGGAAGGTCTCGGTCCGCTTGCCGACCTCGGAGAGGAACCTGGCGCGCGTCCACCGGGAGACGTCACGGGTCAGCGTGAAGGTGCCGTAGGCGCCGGCGCCGCGGGCGTGCACGACGCGCTCCGGGATGCGCTCACGGTTGAAGTGCGCGAGCTTCTCGAGAAGCAGCTGGTCCTGAACGAGGACGGGCCCGCCGACGCCCGCGGTCTCGCTGTTCTGATTGTCGGCCACCGGAGCACCGGCCTCCGTCGTAAGCGGTCCCTGCGTCACGTGCGCCTCCTGCGTCATTCCTGACTCTTCCTGTCCCTCGTTCAATGCCGGTCTTGATCCTACAATGGACAATGTCTAAGTCAAGTGAAGCTCCAAAATCACACAGGTTCGGATTCTGGTCTCCTTTACTGCTAGGCTGATTCACATGAGTGACCTGTTGGAACGACTACGCGGACGCGGCTGGCGCATGACGGCGCAGCGACGTGTCGTGGCCGAGGTCCTCGACGGCGACCACGTCCACCTGACGGCCGACGAGGTACACGCACGCGCCGTCACCAAGCTGCCCGAGATCTCTCGGGCGACCGTCTACAACACCCTGGGCGAGCTCGTCTCGCTCGGCGAGGTGCTGGAAGTCGCCACGGACAAGCGCGCGAAGCGGTACGACCCGAACGCGCACCGTCCGCACCACCACCTGGTCTGCGCCCAGTGCGGCGCGATCCGCGACGTCCACCCGGGCGGCGACCCGCTGACCGACCTCCCCGACTCCGAGCGCTTCGGCTTCACGGTCTCGAACGTCGAGGTGACGTACCGAGGCGTGTGCCCGAACTGCGCGGCCGCCTGATCCGTACGGCTCCCGAAGCCCCGGCACCCCGATGGGTTGCCGGGGCTTTGTGCTGCGTACCGGCTTTGTACTGCTTACCGGCTCCGTGGTGCCCACCGGTTCTGTGCTGCGCACCGGCTTTGTGTTGCGTACAGCCTTCCCGAATCTGACACCCCGTCATATTGTCGTGCGGCACCCACCACCACCCCGTACCGAACTCCGCAAGGAGCAGCCGTGGGAGACCCGCACCCAAAACTCCACGCCACAGAACTGACCCGTACCTTCGGCCGGGGCGACCGCACGGTCCGGGCCCTGGGCCCTCTCGATCTGTCCGTCGCCCCCGGTGAGTTCGTCTGCCTCGTCGGCCCGTCCGGCTGCGGAAAGTCCACCTTCCTGCGAATCGCCGGGGGCCTGCTGCGCCCCAGCACGGGCGAGTTGGCGATCCGCACGACGCCGGCACCCGATCCGCGGCTCCGTCGCGTGGCCCGCCCGACCGCCATGATCTTCCAGGACTACGGCATCTACGACTGGAAGACCGTCCAGGCGAACGTCCGCTTCGGCCTGGACATCCAGCGCATGCCGCGCCGCGAGGCGGACGCCCGGGCCCGTGACTGGCTCGCGCGCATGGGGCTGGCCGACTTCGCCTCCGCCTACCCGGCCACGCTCTCCGGCGGTATGCGCCAGCGCGTGGCGATCGCCCGGGCGCTGGCCGTGGAGCCCGAGATCCTGCTGATGGACGAGCCGTTCGCGGCCCTCGACGCCCAGCTCCGCGTGATCCTCCAGGACGAGCTCCTGGAACTCACCCAGACGACCCGCACCACCACCCTCTTCATCACGCACAGCCTGGAGGAGGCGATCGTCCTCGGCGACCGCGTCCTCGTCATGTCCGCCCGCCCGGGCCGGATCATCGCCGAACGCCGCCCGCCGTTCCCGCGCCCGCGCTCCGGCGAGGTCCGCTCCACCCCCGAATTCACGGCGCTGAAGAGCGAGTTGTGGGAACTGCTGCGCCCGGAGGCGGTGCCCGCATGAACACGGCCGTACGCAAGGAACGCACCGACGCCCCGGCGGTACTGGTCCACCGCCCGGGCCCGCGAGAACTCCACCCCGTACGCACCCACCGCAGGCGCCGCGCCCTGGAACTGTCCCTCGCAGTCGCCGTCCCCCTCGCCCTGGTCCTGCTGTGGCAGCTGGCCGCCGCCCAGGCGTGGATCGACGACCGGGTCTACCCCGCACCGTCCACGATCCTTGCCGACGGCTGGGACCGAGCGGCGGCCGGCGACCTGTGGCCGGACGTCTGGGCCACGCTCAAGCGCGTGCTTGCCGGGTACGCGATCGGCACGGCCGCGGGCTATGCGCTGGGCCTGCTGATGGGTTCCCTGGGGCTTGTGCGAGCCGCGTTGGAGCCGCTGCTGGACGCGCTGTACGTCGTACCGAAGCTCGCTCTCCTGCCCATCTTCCTGAACATGTTCGGGCTCGGTGAGGGGCCACAGGTGGCGCTGGTCGCGGCCACGGTCTTCTTCTTCGTGTGGATCTCCACGATGTCGGCCGTGCTGGCGATACCTTCCGGGTATCGCGACGCGGGACAGGTCTTCGGGGCCTCGCCCTGGCAGATGTTCCGGCACGTACTGCTGCCCGCTTCCCTTCCGGCGGTCCTGGTGGGCGCGCGGATCGCGGCGGGCGTTGCCGTACTGGTCATCGTCGCCTCGGAGCAGATCGCCGCGACGAACGGCCTGGGACATCTGATCTTCGACTCGCGCGCCCTCTTCCAGAACGACGTGATGTTCGTCGGCATCGTCTGCGTCGCCGTGCTGGGCGTCGTCTTCTCCGAACTGGTGCGGATCGTAGGGCGGTTGCTCACTCCGTGGGCGCCGCGCGACCGGGGACGGGGGCAGTCATGAGGCGTTCTCCGTACGGTGCCTACGGTGCTGGTGGGTACGGTGCCGTGCTGGTGGCGGGGGCGCTGCTCGTCTCGGCGGGGTGCGCCTCCCAGGACTCCGGCACGGCCGCCGACGCGGGGAAGCCGCGCACCATCCGGGCCGTGTCCGGCTGTGGGACGGGGAGTTGGACGGACCCGGCCGACCTGTCCGCGGACCGCGAGCCGGCCCGCTGCGCCACGGGCGCCCCAGCCCCTCGGCCCCTCGCCAAGACCCGGAAGCTGACGATCGCGACGGGCACGCTCAGCGCGGAGTACGTGGCGCCGCTCCAAGTGGCCGCCGACAAGGGCGAGTTCAAGAAGGAGGGCCTGGACGTCACGCTGAAGGTGCTGCCCACGCCCGACGCCCTTCCCCTGCTCGCCAAGGGCGACATCGACGCCCAGTGGGCCGCGCCCGAGGCGGCCGTCATGAACGGCGTCAACGGCGGCTTCGACATCAAGTGGGTCGCCGGGAACTTCTCACCCGACCCGAAGTCGAAGAGCGGCCTGTGGGTACGGCTGAAGGACGGCGAGAGCGCGTCCCACGTCCCGATGGCCGGCCGCAAGATGGGCACGATGATCGGCAAGGGCTCGGTCATCGCGTACCCGATGAACAAGGCCCTGAAGAAGCACGGCGGCGGCCTCGACGAGATCCAGTTCCAGCAGCTGGGCTCCGCCGACGTCCTCACCGCCCTCCAGAACGGCGGCGTCGACTCCGCCTGGCTCCTCGACCCGGTCTGGCGAAAGGTCGACGGCGACGGCCGCTACGCCTTCCTCGGCGGCCAGCCCGTGGCCGAGCCGTTGGGCGGCATGCTGTTCGGTCCGACCCTGCTGAAGGAGGACGTGGACGCGGGGGTCGCCCTGCTGCGGGCGTACGTCCGCACGATCAACACGTACTTCTCCGGCGCTTCCGGCGACTACAAGAAGGACCCGGCCTTCGTGGCCACCCTGGCCAAGCTCCTCAAGACGGACCGCTCGGTCCTGGAGTCGACGCCGTCCCTCCGCATGGACTGGGAGATCCGCTCAGGAACCACGGACCGCCTCCAGTCCGCGTACCGCGCCGCGGGCGTCTCGGAGGGGGACCCGCTCCCGGAATCCCGGCTGGTGGACCGCTCGCTGTACGCGGAGGCGGTGGGACACAGGCCGTAACCGCTCACCACAACCTCGGACACACCGAAGGCCCGGAACCTTGCCGGTTCCGGGCCTTCGGCCTTCAGTAGCGGGGACAGGATTTGAACCTGCGACCT
>NZ_JBQQCG010000065.1:0-68409 GCF_052245575.1 Streptomyces sp. 2A115
CGACGGTGCCGGTACGGATGATCCAGAACCGGTCGGCGCGGCCGCCTTCTTCGAAGAGGCGGGTGCCCTGCGGGAACGACACCTCCCGGGCGAAGCGCATCAGCCGCTGCCGGTGTTCGGCCGACAGTGCCCGCAGCATGCTGGCGGTGGCGGGAGCGTTCATGGCGACCTCCAGTGACGGCGTTCGGACCTGCCACCTCCAGCGTGTGCCCGTGCCCCCTCTCGGGACATGGGCCACCCGGCCCCATGGCCCGAGACCGCCTGGTACCCCGTGAGAGCCCTTGGGCCCCCTGCGCCGGAACGGGCCGGGCGGTTCGATGAAGACGCAAGACAACCCGCTGGAAGGGGGTGTTCATCGTGGGTACGTCACTGACCCCGGAGTTCTGGAGGCTGTTCACCGTCCTCCTGGTGATCTCTATGGCGGTCACCTTCGTGCTCAGCGCCGCGCTCGACGCGCTGGCGCTACGGGCACAGCGGCGGCGCATCCAGCGCCGGCCGACGGCCACGCGGACGGCGGCTGCGTCCCGCCCACCCGCTCGGACCCTGGTCCGGCACTGAGCCACAGAAGTGCGGAGCGTTGCTGTCGCGCCGGGAACCCATGGTGGCGTTGTTCCGGACATCCGAGCCTCCTTGGCGAAGCAGATGCCGACACGCCTGCGAGCCCTTAGCCGGGCTGGAGTGGGGCCGAACGGGTCCATGAAGGGCCTGTACGGCCCCTGCGTACGAGGCCGTTCCTGCACGACGCTCGAACCAGAAGTGCAAGACAGGCTCGGACGGAGGAGGCAGGCAGCATGCTTCGGCAGGTCACCGCAGGAGTTGACGGTTCTACCGAGAGTCTCGCGGCCGCGCACTGGGCGGCTCGGGAAGCGTTGCGTCGCGGGGTCCCGTTGCGGCTGGTGCACGCGTGGCAGTGGCATCCCCACCCGGCCTCCTCTGTACCGGCGGACGCGAGCGAGAGCGATGGGGCCGTGCGGACCCTGGACCAGATGGTCATGAGCGTCCGTGCCGCGCACCCCGGGCTGCGGATCGTCGATCAGCTGGTGTCCGGCTCCGCGGTCGACGCCCTGCTCGCGTCGGCCGAGGAGGCGGAGCTGTTGGTGCTCGGCTCGCGCGGGCTCAGTGGTGTCGCGGGGTTCATGGTCGGGTCCGTGTCCCAGCGGGTGGTCGCGAGGTCTCCGCGTCCCGTGGTGCTCGTGCGGGCGGGTGAGGCCGCCGCGGACGAACACCTTCCGGCGGCGGATGGTGTCTCGCCGGAGGAGATCCCCGAGACCCCGTACCGCGATGTCGTCCTGGGGCTGGACACCCGGCGCCCTTGCGACGAGCTGATCGAGTTCGCCTTCGAGGCGGCCCGCCGCTACGGCGCCGCACTGCACGTGATCCACGCCTTCAACGTTCCGTCGGCCGACGGCGCCGGCCTGCACGCGGTCACAGGGGCCGGGCCGGAGTTTCTCGCGGCACAGGAACGCGCCGTCGTCGCGACGCTGCGTCCGTGGTGCGAGAAGTTCCCCGGGATCTCCGTGACCGAGACCGTCTCCGAAGGCAGGGCGGCCACCGCACTGGTGCGCGCGTCGTCCGGAGCTTCCCTCCTTGTGGTGGGGCGCCGCGCACGCGACGGCCACCTCGGCACGCACATCGGGCCCGTGACGCACGCGGCGCTGCACCATGTCGGCTGCCCCGTCGCCGTCGTACCGCACGCCTGAACCGGCTCTCCAAGTGCTCCCGTCGGCTCCCGGCCCTGCCGACGCCTTGGACCACCCGCATAGAGCGGAACCTGCTCGATACGCACGGCCTCGACGGGCCGGAGGTCACCGACGAGATCTTTCCCCGCCCACCTACGCCTTCGACCAGGCGGAGAACCGATTGCAACTCATCAAGGCCGTGCTGGTCGCCACCCTGGAGGACTGAACCGTGCGCATCGTCATCGCCCTCGGCGGCAACGCCCTGCTGCGCCGGGGTGATCGCCCCGACGCGGCCGTGCAGCAGGCGAACATCGACCGGGTGGCCACCGCCGTCGCCGCTCTCGCCCTGGAACACGAGGTGGTCATCACCCATGGCAACGAGCCGCAGATCGGCCTGCTCGCCATGGAGAGCGCGGCCGACCCGGTCCTGACCGGCCCCTGTCCGCTGGACCTGCTCGGTGCCCAGACCGAAGGGCTGATCGGCTCGCTGCTGGTGCGGGCCCTGCACGACACGCTGCCCGGCCGCAAGATCGCCGCACTCGTCACCCACACCGTGGTACGGGCCGACGATCCGGCTTTCGCGCGGCCCACGAAGCGTGTCGGCCCCGCCTACCCCCGCGACGTCGCCCGCTCCCTGGCGCGAAGGCGCGGCTGGCACATCGCCAAGGACGCCACCGGGTGGCGCCAGGTCGTCGCCTCACCCTCGCCCGAGGGGATCGTCGAGACCGAGACCATCCATGACCTGCTCACTTGCGGCGTGCTGGTCATCTGCGCCGGCGGCGGGGGCGTGCCCGTCACCGCCGACAGCGACACCGGCGCACTGCACGGAGTGGACGCGGTCATCGACAAGGACCTCACCGCGGCCCTGCTCGCCGAGGAACTCAAGGCCGACTTCCTGCTCATCCTCACCGATGTGCCGAACGTCTACGACGGCTACGGCACCCACGACCCGCAGCCCGTCCTCGACGCCACCCCCGCCGAACTGCGCCGCGGCGGCTACCCAGACGGCTCCATGGGTCCCAAGGCAGAGGCGGCCGCGCGGTTCGTCGAACGCACTGGAGGACTCGCAGCCATCGGTGCCCTCGACGCGGCATACGAGATCGTCCACGGCAGATCCGGGACCCTCGTCCGCCCCGACCTGGCCATCGGCTGACGTCCGTCAGGCGGAGGGGTGTGACCCTAACGGGCGGCGAGCCGCTGCTCCAACCCGCCTTCACCGCCTCGGTCCTGCGACGCCGCAAGGAGCCAGCTGTGTGATGTCCGATGAGGCACTCAGGCGGCAGCTCGCGCCGGCCCGGCCGCCTGCTCCCGCTCGGCCGTCCGCAGCAACGGGCCCGGTGCGGCCATGGGTTCGGTCCAGGTGCCGCGCTGGACGACGCGGCCGTGGTCGAGGACGACGATCTCGTCGACGTCCTCAAGCCCTGCCAGCCGGTGGGTGATCAGCACGGTGGCGCGGTCTCGCGTTGCCGCGAGGAGGTCGGTCGTCAGCGCGTCGGCGGTGGGGAGGTCGAGGTGTTCGGCGGGTTCGTCGAGTATGAGGACGGGGAAGTCGGCGAGCAACGCGCGGGCCAGGGCGAGGCGTTGGCGCTGGCCTCCGGAGAGGCGGGCGCCGTGCTCGCCGACCGGGGTGTCGAGGCCGGCGGGCAGGTCCCGTACCCAGGCGTCGAGGCGGGCCGCGGCGAGCGCCGTCCACAGATCAGTGTCGGTGCAGTCGGGGCGGGCCAGGCGGAGGTTCTCGCGGAGGGTGCTGTCGAAAAGGTGCGCGTCCTGGGCGCACAGGCCCACGACACGTCGTACGTCGTCTCCGTTCAGGTTGGTCGCGTCGGTCCCGGCAAGGGAGTAGGTGCCCGCCGCCGGGTCGAGGAAGCGGAGCAGGACGTGGGCGAGGGTGGTCTTGCCGGAGCCGCTCGGTCCGACGACCGCGATCCGGCGCCCGGGGGAGAGGTCCAGGTCGATGCTGCTGAGCGCCGGTTCGCGGCGGTCGGGCCAGACGGCGGTCAGTCCGCGCAGTCGAAGGGGCAGGGACGGCTGGGGGAGTGGGGCCGGGTGCTCGGGTTCGCGGACCGGGACGGGAGCGTCGATGACGTCGACGACCCGTTCCGCGGCTCGGCGGCTGCGCTGCCGTACCTGGGCGGCGGCCGGGAGTCCCGCGACCGCCTCGAACGCGGCGAGCGGGGTGAGGATCAGTACCGCGAGCAGAACCCCGTCCAGTCGGCCGGTGGCCACCGCCTGGACGCCTACGGCCGCGCAGGCGGTGGTCGTGAGCCCGGCGAGCAGCGCGACGAGTCCGGAGCCGAGCCCCGCGGTGGCGGCCGAGCGGGCGGCGATCCGGGTCAGGCGGTGGTCCGAGGCTCGTACGGCGGCCAGTTGGCGGGGCAGTGCCCCGGTCACCGTGAGCTCGGCGGTACCGGACAACGCGTCCAGGACGGTGGTCGCCAGTTCGCCGCGGGCCGGTGCCTGGCGGCGCTCGGTGCGGCGAGAGGTGGTCGCGGTCAGCAGGGGCACGCCGACGCCCGCGAGCAGCAGTCCGGTGGCGAGCACGATTCCGGCGGCGGGCAGCACCGAGCCCAGCAGCGCCGCGGCCGCCGTTCCCACCAGGGCCGCTGCCGCGGCCGGTAGGCGGAAGCGCAGGAGGTGGTCCTGCACGGAGTCGACGTCGGTGACGAACCGGGAGAGCAGATCCCCCTTCCGGTACAGGTGCAGTCCGGACGGAGCCAGCCGCTCCAGGCGTCCGTAGACGGCTGTGCGCAGGGTGCCGAGACCGCGCAGTACGGCGTCGTGGGCCACCAGCCGCTCGGCGTAGCGCAGGACGCTGCGTCCGATGCCGAAGGCCCGTACGCAGGTCACCGCGACCATCAGGTGCAGCACCGGCGGCTGCTGGGAGGCGCGCGAGATCAGCCAGCCCGACGTGCCCATGAGCGCGACGGCACACCCGAGGGCGAGCGCGCCGAGCACGACAGCCAGGGCGAGGCGAGTGCGTATGCGCCCGGTGACGGTCATCCGTACAAGTCGGCGCAGTGGGGAGCCCGTTGAGCCATCGGGAACGAGGCTCGGGGCACTGGGTTCCGTCCGGTGTTCCGACGTCCTGGCAAGGAGATCCACGGACACCGGCCGGGCTGACTCACCCGTGCTCTCCCTACTGGTGGCCGGGAATCGGAGGTCCACGCACCGATCCGCGAGGGCCGTCAGCGCCGGGCGGTGAGAAGTCAGGATCACCGTGCGGGTGGCGGCCAGGCGGCGGACGGAGTCGGCGATCGCGGACTCGTTCTCGGCGTCGAGATGGGCGGTCGGTTCGTCGAGGAGGACGAGGGGGCGGTTGGCGAGGAAGGCGCGTGCGAGGGCGACGCGTTGGCGCTGGCCGGCGGAGAGGCCGGTGCCGTTCTCGCCGAGGGAGAGGTCGTCGGGGAGGTCGAGGGCGTTCGCGTCGCGCAGGGCCCGGCGCACGTCCGCGTCGCTGGCCTCGGGCCGGGCGAGCCGGACGTTGTCGGCGACGGTGCCGGCGACGAGACGCGGGTGCTGCGGGACCCAGGCGATCCTGCGGTGCCAGTGCTCGGGTGCGATGTCGGCCAGGTCCCGAGCGCCGACGGTCACGGTTCCGGACGCAGGGGCGGTGAAGCCGAGCAGGACGGACAGGACGCTGGTCTTGCCGGCGCCGGACGGGCCGGTCAGGGCGACCGTCTCGCCGGGGCGGACCGTGAAGGACAGGTCCTCGACGGCGGGCGCGGCCCGGTCCGAGTGGGTCACGGTCAGGTTGCTGACGGTGATGGGAGTGGCGGAGAGGTCTGGTACGTCTGCGTCGCCGCGCCGGGGGAGCGGGGTCTCCAGGATCTCGAAGATCTTTCCGGCGGCGGTGAGCCCTTCGACACTGGCGTGGTAGTGGACACCCGCCGCCCGGATCGGGGCGTACGCCTCCGGTGCCAGCACCAGCACCAGCAGACCGGTGTACAGGTCGAGCCCGCCCTCGACCATCCGCAGTCCGATGCTCACCGCGACGAGCGCGACGGACAGCGTGGACAGCAGTTCCAGGGCGAAGGAGGAGACGAACGCGATCCGCAGGGTGCGCAGGGTCGCCCGGCGGTACTCGTCGGTGATTCGCCGTATCGCTGCCGCCTGCGCCCTGGCCCGCCCGAAGACCTTCAGTGTCGGCAGGCCCGCCACCACGTCCAGGAAGTGGTGCGAGAGCCGGGACAGGGTCCGCCACTGACGGTCCGTGTGCGCCTGCGTGGCCAGTCCGATCAGCACCATGAACAGCGGGATCAGCGGGAGCGTCGCCGCGATGATCGCCGCTGAGAGCCAGTCCGCGGTCACGATCCTCGCCAGCACGACGACCGGGACCACGACCGACAACGCCAACTGCGGGACGTACCGCCCGAAGTAGTCGTCGAGCGCATCCACCCCACGCGTGGCGAGTGTGGTGAGCTCACCGCTGCGCTGCCCGGCCACGAAGTCCGGTCCGAGCGCGGTCGCGTGCTCCAGCAGCCGCCCGCGCAGCTGCGACTTCACAGCCGCCGAGGCGCGGTGCGCGGCGGACTCGGTGAGCCAGGCGACCGAGGCCCGCCCGAACGACACGGCGGCCAGCAGGAGCAGAGGGCCTTGCAGAGAACCCAGGTCCCGGCCGTCTTCGAAGGCCCCGACCACCACCTCGGCGATGGCCGCGGCCTGGACCACGAGCAGCCCCGCGCCGATCGTGCCCAGGGCCACGGAGGCGAGGAGAAAGAGCCGGGTGGCACTCGCGTGGCGCAGCAGCCGGGGGTCGATGGGTCTCATCGTGTGTGTGCCTTTCGGGCTCTGAGGACGCTGGTGCTCTGGGGCTCGGGGATTGTCAGGCGGCCGGGATGTGCTCGACGCCGATGCGCTTGCGGAACACCCAGTACGTCCAGCCCTGGTAGAGCAGCACGACCGGCGTCATGATCGCCGCCACCCAGGTCATGACCGTCAGCGTGTACGCCGACGAGGAGGCGTTGCTCACCGTCAGACTCCACGCCGAGTTCAGGCTGGAGGGCATCACGTCCGGGTAGAGCGCGAGGAAGAGCATCGCCACGGCCCCGGCGACGGTGATGCCGGAGAGGGCGAACGCCCAGCCTTCGCGGGCCCGTTGGTTCGCGGCGAGCGCGCCGAGCAGCGCGACGACCGTGAGGACGAGCGCGACGAGGCTGCGGACGTTGCCGCCGCTGCCCTGAGTCCACAGCAGGAAGACCAGCGCGAGCCCGGCGGTGGCGAGGCCCGCCCGGCCGGCCAGGGTGCGGGCTCGGCCGCGGATGTCGCCGCGCGTCTTGAGCGCCGCGAACACCGCGCCGTGGAAGGTGAACAGGGTGAGCGTGACGAGGCCGCCGAGGAGGGCGTACGGGTTGAGCAGGTCGAGGACCGTACCGGCGTACTCGCCCTCGGTGTCGATCTTCACGCCGTGGACGATGTTCGCGAAGGCCACGCCCCACAGGAACGCGGGCAGCAGGGAGGTCCAGAACAGGGCGTGCTCCCAGTTGCGCTTCCACTGGGCGTCGTCGCGTTTGCCGCGGTACTCGAAGGCGACGACCCGCACGATCAGGCAGACCAGGATGGCCAGCAGCGGCAGGTAGAAGCCGCTGAACAGGGTGGCGTACCAGACCGGGAAGGCGGCGAAGGTGGCGCCGCCGGCGGTGAGCAGCCACACCTCGTTGCCGTCCCAGACCGGGCCGACGGTGTTGATGAGCACCCGGCGCTCGGCCTCGTCGCGGGCGGGCGAGCAGCTTGGTGAGGATGCCGATCCCGAAGTCGAATCCCTCCAGGAAGAAGTAGCCGATCCACAGGACGGCGATCAGGGCGAACCAGACGTCGTGCAGCTCCATGGCCGTGTCTCTCTCCGTCTCTCCGGAAGTCTCAGACGGTCGTCAGAAGGTCTCGGTGGGTCTCAGTAGGCGAAGGTCATCGGGCGATCGGTGTCCTCGTCGGCGGCGGGACCGCGCAGCGAGGGGACTTCCGGCGGCGGCAGTTCGTCGACGGGGCCGGACTTGGCGTACTTGACGAGCAGTCGCACCTCGACGACGGCCAGGACGGCGTACAGGGCGGTGAAGACGCTGAGCGAGGTGATCTGCTCGGCGACGGAGACGCCGGGCGAAACCGCGTCGGCGGTGGTCATCAGCCCGTACACGCTCCAGGGCTGGCGGCCCATCTCCGTGAAGATCCAGCCGAAGGAGTTGGCGACGAGCGGAAAGCCCATGGTGAGGACGGCGAGCCGCCAGGCCCAGGTGTTCAGGGTCGGGCCCAGCTCACGGTTCGGGGTGAGCATCAGCAGCGGGCCCTCGTCCTCGCCGCGCCGCTTGTCGATGGCCAGCCACCGCTTCTTCCGGGTCAGCCACAGCCCGGCGAGTCCGACCGCGAAGGAGACCATGCCGAAGCCGATCATCCAGCGGAACGACCAGTAGGCGGTGGGGATGCTGGGCTTGTAGTCGTCGGCGAGATCGCCGTACTTGGCCTTCTCCAGCGCCTCGACGGTGCTGATGCCGGGCACCGCCGAGGTGAAGTCGCCCTTGGCGAGATAGGACAGCACCCCGGGTATCTCGACCTCGACCGTGTTGCGGCCCTCGTCGACATCTCCGTAGGCGAAGAGGGAGAAGGGAGCCGACTCCTCCGTCTCCCAGAGCGCTTCGGCGGCCGCCATCTTCATGGGCTGCTGCTCATACATCACCTTGGCGAGCGCGTCGCCGCTGACCGCCGTGCCGAGACCGGCGATGACGACCGTGACCAGGCCGAGGCGCAGCGACGTTCGCATGGCGGCGATCCGGCCGGGAGTGTCCGGCTTCGCGGCCTTCCCGGCGCGGCGCAGCTGGTACGCGGCGATGCCGATCATGAATGCGCCGCCCGTGAGGAAGGTCGCGGTGAGGGTGTGGAAGACGACGACCAGGGTGGTCTTCTGGAACAGCACGGCCGCGATGTCGTTGAGCTCGGCGCGGCCGGTGACCTCGTTGACCTCATAACCGACCGGGTGCTGCATCCAGGAGTTGGCGGCCAGGATGAAATACGCCGACAGGAACGTGCCGATCGCCACCAGCCAGATGCAGGCCAGGTGGATCCTCCGGGGCAGCCTGTCCCAGCCGAAGATCCACAGCCCGATGAAGGTGGACTCGAAGAAGAACGCGAGCAGCGCCTCCATGGCGAGCGGGGCGCCGAAGACGTCACCGACGAACTTCGAGTAGGCCGACCAGTTCATGCCGAACTGGAACTCCTGCACGATGCCGGTGGCCACGCCCATCGCGACGTTGATCAGGAAGAGCTTGCCCCAGAAGCGGGTGGCCTTGAAGTACTTGTCCTTGCCCGTGCGCACCCAGGCGGTCTGAAGCCCCGCGACAAGGAAGGCCAGGCTGATGGTGAGCGGGACGAACAGGAAGTGGTAGACGGTGGTGATGCCGAACTGCCATCGGGCCACGGTCTCCTGAGCCAGCGCCAGCTCCACGGCGGGCCTCCTCGTGTACGGGGTCGCACGCACCCCGGGTCCGGGGGTCGGCAGGGAAATGGCCGGACCGGCCACGGAAGGCGGCGGCCCGTGGACGACACCCTCGCGGGCGGGCGTACCGCCAGGACAGCGCCGTACGGTCCTGACAGTGGGGCCGAACGGACCACATTCCCGGCTTTTCTCTGGGCCTAATGGCGCGCGGGGCTCGCGGCTTCCGGGCAGACGCCTCGCCGCTTCGCATCGCCTTCCGTGTCCAGAGCCTCGAACCCGTCCCCGAAGCCCACCAGGGGCCGCAGGCCGGCATCGACGTCGGCATCACCGTGCCCCTCGCACTCTCTGACGGCCAGACGTACGGGCACGGCGCATGGCTGACCGGCAGGGAACAGGCCAGGCTCCTGGACCTGGAGCAGCGCGCCGCCCGCCGCGAGAAGCACCGCAAGCCGGGAGAGCGCACCTCCCGCCGACTGCACCGCACCTACGACCAGATCGCAGGGCTCCACGCGAAAGCCAAGCGCCGGGCCGCGGACTGGCAGCACAAGACCACCACCAGGATCGCCGACACGTACGGCACCGTGGTGGTGGAAGCACTCCAGATCACGAACATGGTCAAGTCCGCCAGGGGAACCGTGGACCAACAGGCAAGAACGTCGCCCGGAAATCCGGACTGAACCGCTCGATCAGCGGGGAGGCATGGGGCCGCACGGTCACGCTGCTGACGTACAAGCTCGCCCGACGCGGCGGCACCCTGGACAAGTCCCCGCCCCGAACACCTCCCGGCGCTGCTCCACGTGCGGCTTCACCACACCCGGCAGCCGGGAGACCCAGGCCCTGTTCGTATGCAAGAACCCCGACTGCGGATGGACGGCCAACGCCGACCACAACGCGGCCCGGAACGTCTTGCACCTGTACCGGACGGGCCACACGCTCGTCCCGGCTGCCGGAAGGGCAGTCGCCAGGCGCGCTCGCCGCGTCAAGCCCGCCACCGCAAGGCAGGCAGGAATCTCCCCGCTTCAGGACTCCGTTGGGGCCAACGGAGTCCTGAAGCGGGGAGAGCACTTCAATCGCCAGGTATCTCGACCGGTCCGTAATAGGCCGCTCGCATGAGCTGCTGCATGTCGTCGAGCATCGGCATGCGGGGGTTGGCCGGCGCGCACTGGTCCTCGTAGGCGTTGAGTGACTGTCGGGGCAGGGCGTCGAGGAAGGCGGACTCGTCGACGCCGAGGGCCTGGAAGGACGGCTCGATGCCGACGCCGGCCCGCAGCCGTTCCACCGCGGTGGCGAGGGATTCGACGCCCTCGGCGGGGGTGGCGGCGGGCAGGCCGAGGGTGCGGGCGATGTCCTGGAAGCGTTCGGGGGCACGGTAGTTCTCGTACTTGGGCCAGCCGGTGAGCTTGGTGGGGACGGTGCCGTTGTAGCGGATGACGTGCGGCAGCAGCACGGCGTTCGTGCGGCCGTGGGCGATGTGGAAGGTGGCGCCGAGGGTGTGCGACATGGCGTGGACGATGCCGAGGAAGGCGTTGCCGAAGGCCATACCGGCGATGGTGCCGGCGTTGTGCATCTTCTCCCGTGCCTCGGCGCTGCCCGCACGGTTGTTCACCGCGGCGTCGAGATGGTCGAAGATGAGCCGGATGGCGTGCAGGGCAGGGCCGTCGGTGAAGTCGTTGGCGTAGACGGACACGTACGCCTCGATGGCGTGGGTGAGGGCGTCGAAGCCGCTGTCGGCTGCGAGGGCCGGGGGCAGGTCTGCGGTGAGCAGCGGGTCGATGATGGCCACGCTGGGGGTGAGCGCGTAGTCCGCGAGGGGGTACTTCTTGCCGGTGGCGGGGTCGGAGATGACGGCGAACGGAGTGACTTCGGCGCCGGTGCCGGAGGTGGTGGGGATGCACACCAGGCGGGCGAGGCTGCCGAGGACGGGGAAGCGGAAGGCGCGCTTGCGGATGTCGGAGAACTTCTGCCGCATGTCGGCGAAGTCCAGATCCTTGCCGGCGACCTGCTGTTCGTACAGCAGCCACATCACCTTCGCCGCGTCCATCGGTGAGCCACCGCCGAGCGCGATGATTGTGTCCGGGCGGAAGTCGCGCATCAGGCGCGCGCCGCGCTGGACGGAATCGATGCTCGGTTCGGGTTCGACGTTGTCGATGATCTGCAGCGTCACGGGCTCGGGGCGGCGCTGCAGGACGCGGCTCACCCGGTCGGTGAAGCCGAGCCTGGTCATCGTCGCGTCGGTGACGATCGTGACGCGGTGGACGTCCGGCATGGACGCCAGGTAGCGGATGGACCCCGGCTCGAAGTAGATCTTCGGTGGGACCTTGAACCACTGCAGGTTGTTGTGCCGGATGGTGACCCGCTTGACGTTCAGCAACTGGGCGGCGGACACGTTGTTGGACACCGAGGTGCTGCCCCAGGAGCCGCAGCCCAGAGTGAGCGAGGGCAGCAGGCTGTTGTAGATGCCGCCAATGGCGCCCTGCGAGGAGGGTGCGTTGACGATGACTCGTACGGTCTTCATCCGCATGCCGTACGCCTCGGCCACCGCGGGGTCCTCGGTGTGCACGACGGCGGTGTGGCCCTGGCCGTGGAAGGCGACCATGTCGGCGGCCAGGTCGAAGCCCTGCTGCTGGGAGCCGGCCCGCAGCACGGCGAGTACCGGGCAGAGCTTCTCGCGGGTCAACGGCTCGTCCGGGCCGACCCGTTCGGCCTCGACCAGGATGAGGGAAGTGCCTTCGGGCACGCTGAAGCCGGCGTGCTCGGCGATCCATGCGGGGCTCTGCCCGACGGCCGCCGCGTTGACCTTGGGCTCGCAGCCACCGCCCGCGGCCTTGTCGGTCGGGAAGAGGAACGCCTCCAGCTTCGCCTTCTCCTCGGCGGTGGCCAGGTGGGCGTGCAGGGCGTGGAACTCGGCCAGGGCGGCGTCGTAGATCTCGCTGTCCAGGATGACGGCCTGCTCGGAGGCGCAGATCATGCCGTTGTCGAACGACTTGGACAGCACCAGGTCGTTGACGGCCCGACGCAGCTTGGCGCTCTTGTGCACGTACGCCGGGACGTTGCCGGCGCCCACACCGAGCGCGGGCTTCCCCGCCGAGTACGCGGCCTTCACCATCGCGTTGCCGCCGGTCGCGAGGATCAGCGACACCCCCGGGTGGTGCATGAGCGCGCCGGTCGCCTCGATCGACGGCGTCTCGATCCACTGCACGCAGTGCTTCGGCGCTCCCGCGGCGATGGCCGCGTCCCGCACGATGCGGGCCGCCGCCGTGCTGCAGCGCTGCGCGGAGGGGTGGAAGGCGAAGATGACGGGGTTGCGGGTCTTCAGTGCCATGAGCGCCTTGAACATCGTGGTGGAGGTCGGGTTGGTGACGGGCGTGACCGCGCACACCACGCCGACCGGTTCGGCGATCTCGATCATGTCGTCGATGTCGTCGCGGGCTATGACGCCGACGGTCTTCATGGGCCCCATGCTGTGCGTGACGTGCTCGCACGCGAACATGTTCTTGGCGGCCTTGTCCTCGAAGAGGCCACGGCCGGTCTCCTCCACCGCGAGCAGGGCCAGCGCGGTGTGCTGGTCGAGGGCGGCGACCGACGCCTTCTTCACGATGTGGTCGACCTGCTCCTGCGTCAGCGTCTCGTAGTCGGAGAGCGACTTGAGCCCGTTCGTGACCAGTCGGTCCACCGCGATGGCGGTCTCGGACGGCGCGCCGCCCGGGGTGGCGGCTGCGGTTCGGGCGTCCTGTCGGGTCATGGGGATTGCGCCTCCGTCGTCGAGGTCATGGGTCGGAAGACCGGCAACTTGCTGTGTCGGAAGCGGCGTCGCGGGGGATCAGTGCCGCTCCCAGTGCCACCGTCTCGCAGGCGGGAGCCGCCACCCAGGCGCCGGAGGTCCCGGCTGGGGCCCGATCGGCCCGGGATCGCTGGGGCCGGTCGGCACCTGACGGCGAGGTATGCCGGATCGAGGACTGGGGTGGGCATCCGAAGGTCCGGCTGGAGGCCTTCGCCTATGCCGCGGCACTCGGCGAGGTGGTGGTCAACGCGACCGCGGGCGTCGCCCGACCGGCAAGTCGGCAAGACGCTCGGCGAGCGCGCGGACGGCTGCGTCCTTGCTCTCCGCCGTCAGGCCGAGGCCGATCAGTTGGGGATTGATGAGGGGACAGCGGAGTCGGTCATGCGCTCCGCTCCTCGCGGGCTGGGCTGGGCTGATTGGGCGGGGTTTTGGGAGGTCGGCGATGATGCGGGCATCGCCGGGCGAGGGGACGTCGTGGGCGGCCGTGGGTGCCGTACCCCCTGTACGTACGCCGCCAGGGACTACCGCTCGGGGAGCCAGTGGTGGGCGATCCGGCGCGAGGGGTGCTTCTCGGGCGGCCGGGTGTCGTCCATGCGGAAGGTGAGGCTGTTCATCACGCCCACCACGCCGTCCACCCGCCAGGTCAGCTGGACCACCAGCGGGATGTCGCCGCGGCGTTCCAGGCGTCCCTCCAGCGTGGCCGTGCCGTCGTGGACCGAGACGATGACGGTGTGGGGCGGCAGGCACATGGCGCGGGTCAGGACCTCGTCGATGATCTCCTGACGGATCTCCTCGTCGGTGCGCAGGAAGACCCGTAGCAGGTCGCGACGGGTGGCGATGCCGATCAGACGGTCCTCCTCGTCCACCACGGGCAGCCGTTCGATGTGGTGGCGCTCCATTACTCGTGCGGCGTCCGCGACAGGCTGTTCCGGGTGCACGGTGATCGCGGGTGTCGACATCAGCTGCCCGGCGGTCATGGCGCGGGCCTTGGCTGCCGCGATACGCACCTTCCGGCGCAGCGCCGGCAGCCGGAGGTGGCGTCCCCGGCGGTCCTGTTCGGCCTGAGCCGCCTGGCGGCGTATCAGGTCGGTCTCGGAGATCACGCCGAGGACCTTGTCGTCGGCGTCCACCACCGGCAGGCCGCTGATCCGGTGCCGGGCCAGCAGCTGTGCCACGTCCTTGAACGGCGTCTGTCGGCGCACATCGATGACCTCGGAGGTCATCACCTCGCCGACCTTGGAGGCCTTCACGGCAGTTCCCTTCTCCTCTGGAGCGTGCGGAGCGCAACCGGTGTCCTTGCGTACGGCCCCCTGCGGGCCGACGGATCCCTGGAGGGCGTCGTGCTCCTGCGGTGGGCATCGGGGGCCGGAACTCTCGGGTGAGGGCGGCCGGTCCGGTCGCTGCTGTCCTGTTGGACTGTCCCGGGTAGCCGGCCCCCGATGCCTCTTCAGCCTCCCGCGCACCGGCTTGATGGCGCAGGGGCCAACCGGTCCCGAGTCCCCGGGCCGAACCGCCCTCTTCTCGGCCCGCACTCGGTCCGGTCACGGAACCGCCACACAGGAAGGCCGGCCCGCCGCGGTGTGGGCGACGACAGGTTCAGCCATCAAGCGGGGTCCGACAGTTGCCGAACGTCTTGTCACGACGGTGGCGGTAACCGCTCAGAGCGCGGCGGCGATGCGGAACGTCACCGGGGCAGAGGTCCGTGACGGCTCGGCCCGGCTGGACCCGGCCGGTTCTGTACGCTCTGGCGCCGAGCGCCGTCGGCGTGGTTGAGGTCGAAGGGGCCGTCGTGGGCTCTTTGGTCTGCGCAGCCCAGTACGCGGTGGGTCGTCCTGAGCGGTGCCGCGGTTCAGGCCCGGACCCTTGCCCGGGCGGGTCACGCCGAGCGGGTGTCCTGCTGTCCCGCGTCGCGGCCCGAGGGGGCTTCGGCCGGTTGCCCGCTGCGCCAAGGCGGGGTGACCGGCCTGTGGGCGGCGTTGCCCCCGTGGCCTGCTCGCTCCACCTGACGGCGCAGCCGGTCCTGCAGCCGGTCGGTGACTTCCTGGCTGGTGGCCTCCTGCGCGTGAACGACCACGCCGTTGCGGCCCACCTGAAGGTCGGCCACGGCCGACCACGGGTGATCGGCGTGATGGGCCGCCGCCCTGGTGATCCTCACCTCGCCGGTGACCGCCGGCAGCCCCGGCCGGTTCACGACAGCGTCGATCTTGGAACGGGCGTACGCGAGGGCCTCTTCACCGACCTCGCCTTCGGCCCGTACATGGACAACAGCGGTGGTGTCGCGGGCTCCAGCGTCCCTGTCAGTCATGCCGACCACTCCTTCTTGTTCTGGTTCTGTGTCGGCTCCAGCCTTTCGCCAAGGCTGACCGTGGCCCCAGGGCCGGTCGGCCCCGGCGGACGGGCCGTGGGTCCCGTCGTGATCACGGTCGGCCCTGCTGATGGAGCGGGCTCGCACCGGAAACGGAGACGACCCGTCCATGAGGTCTGGCACCCCGGACCCCATTCCGCAACGGGACGGACCGAAGCTCCGCCCGGTGGCGGACGGGGTGCATCGGGGCGCGCGTGACGGCGATGCCGGTGATGCGCCTGTCGTGGGGACCCGACGCGGCGAGAGGGGTTGTGGTTCGGTTGCCGACGAGCAGGGCGCGAGGGGAGGTCAATGGCGTGCGACAGCCGCACTTGCCGGTTCGTCCGTGCCGGAAAAGGGCGGTGCGGGCCGCGGCGCGTGCCTCCTCGGCGGTGTCCGCGGTGCGGGCCGAGGCGGCTGCTGTCGGCACTGGGCGAGGGTGTGCCGGGCCGGTTCGGCGCGTACGTGCGGTAGTGCTGCGGTGCCCATGGACAGGCTGGTGACACCGGGTCCGGTGAGCACGCAGGCGAGCAGGGGGTCGGTGGCGGCCTCGCCGCGCACCCCGCAGCTCTTGCCCTCGGCATTCGCGGCGTCGGCTGCGGCGATCAGGTCGAGCAGGGCGGGGTGCCAGGGCGCGCCTCGAACACCTGGCGATACGCCGCCGCCTGACGTTCCTCGGACGGCGCCTGCCTGCTGTCGTCGAGGAAAAGGAACTCGGTGCGGAAGAGGCCGACGCCCTTGGCGTCCGCCTCTGACCGTGCCCGCCACGTCCGCCGGGCCGCCGATGTTCGCCAGATGCGGCACCCGGTGTCCGTCCGTGGTGGCCCCGGGACCGGAAACAGCGGACAGCGCCGCCGCCTCGTGGGCGGTCGGTGCGGCGCCACACCACCGCACATCGTCATCTCGCGCTGCACCGAGCAGCCCGCCAGGAGGGTCGGAGCCGGGCCTTCAGCTCCGGCCCTCCTGGGGTGCGTCACCTGCTGTCGCTGGCCTCCGTCTCGGTAAGCGCGGCCCGACCCGCCTCCAGGCGGGCGACCGGGACCCGGAACGGTGAGCAGGAGACGTAGTCGAGGCCCGCGCCGTGGAAGAAGTGCACCGATTCGGGGTCACCGCCGTGCTCGCCGCAGACGCCGATCTTCAGGTCGGGGCGGGCGGCGCGGCCCTCGGCGACCGCGATCTCGACCAGGCGGCCGACGCCTTCGCGGTCGATCGTCTCGAACGGGGACACCTTGAAGATGCCCTTGTCGAGGTAGGCGGAGAAGAACGCCGCCTCGACGTCGTCACGGGAGAAACCCCAGGTGGTCTGGGTCAGGTCATTCGTGCCGAAGGAGAAGAACTGAGCCTCCTCGGCGATACGGCCCGCGGTGAGGGCGGCCCTGGGCAGCTCGATCATCGTGCCGACCGGGCATTCGACGAGGACGCCGGTGGACTTGCTGACCTCGGCCAGGACTTGCTCCACCTCCTCGCGTACGAGCCGCAGCTCCTCGACCGTGTCGATGAGCGGCACCATGATCTCGGCCCGGGGGTCCCCGCCCGCTCGTTTGCGTTCGACGACCGCCTCGGCGATCGCCCGCACCTGCATGGCGACCAGGCCGGGCGCGACCAGGCCCAGGCGTACGCCGCGCAGGCCGAGCATCGGGTTCTCCTCGTGCATGCGGTTCACGGCCTCCAGCAGCTCGGCGTCGTGCGCGCTGGGCGGGTTGCCGTGGGCCTCGGCGGCGGCGAGGCGTACGGCGAGTTCGGTGCGGTCGGGCAGGAACTCGTGCAGCGGCGGGTCCAGGAGGCGGATGGTGACCGGCAGGCCGTCCATCGCCTCCAGGATGCCGACGAAGTCCTGCCGCTGGAGCGGCAGCAGCGCGTCCAGCGCCCGTTCGCGTTCGGTGTCGGTGCGGGCGAGGATCATCGTCTCGACCAGCTGCCGGCGGTCGCCGAGGAACATGTGCTCGGTGCGGCACAGACCGATGCCCTCGGCGCCGAACCGGCGGGCCCGGGCGGCGTCCTCCGGCGTGTCGGCGTTCGCCCGCACGCCCAGACGCCGTACACCGTCGGCCTGTCGCATGGCACGGGCCACGGCGTCGACCAGCCCGGGCGACCGCTCACCCTGCCCGCCGGTCTCGAAGTACCGCATCACCGAGGAGTCGACCAGAGGAGCAGCGCCCGGGTAGATGGCGCCTTCGGAGCCGTCGACGGAGAGGACCGTGCCCTCCTCGACGGTGGTGTTGCCCGCGGTGAAGCGGCGGCCCTGCGGATCCACGGTGATCTCCTCGGCACCGCAGACACACACCTTGCCCATGCCGCGGGCGACGACGGCGGCGTGGCTGGTCTTGCCGCCGCGGCTGGTCAGCACGGCCTGGGCGGCGATCATGCCGGGCAGGTCGTCGGGGGTGGTCTCCTGCCGTACGAGGACGACCTTCTCGCCGGCGGCGGCGCGCCGGACCGCCTCGGCGGAGTCGAACACCGCCGCACCGACGGCGGCGCCCGGTGAGGCCGGGATGCCGTGGGCGAGCGCCTCGCCGACGGCCGCGGTGTCGAAGCGGGGGAACATCAGCCGGGCGAGCCCGTCACCGCTGACGCGCGCCAGCCCCTCGTCCGCGCTGATGAGACCCTCGTCGACCAGCTCGGCGGCGATGGCGAACGCGGCCTCGGCGGTGCGCTTGCCGACTCGGGTCTGCAGCATCCACAGCCTGCCGCGCTCGATGGTGAACTCGATGTCGCACAGGTCCCGGTAGTGGGTCTCCAACGTCCCCATGTGGTCGCGGAGTCGGGCGAACGCCTCCGGGTTCAGGCGGCCCAGTTCGTCCAGCGGGACGGTGTTGCGGATGCCGGCGACGACGTCCTCGCCCTGCGCGTTGGGCAGGTAGTCGCCGTACACGCCCAGGGCGCCGGTGGCCGGGTCGCGGGTGAAGGCGACGCCGCTGCCGGACTCGGGGCCGAGGTTGCCGAAGACCATGGTCTGCACGTTGACCGCGGTGCCCAGGTCGTCGGGGATGTGCTCGCGACGTCGGTAGAGGCGGGCGCGCTCGCCGTTCCATGACTCGAAGACCGCCAGAACCGCCCGGCGCAGCTGCTCCGCCGGGGACTGCGGGAAGTCCTCCCGCGTCTCGTACTTGATCAGATTCTTGTACGTCTCCACGAGCTGGGCCAGGTCGCCGGTGTCCAGGTGCAGATCGTCCGGGGCGCCGCGCAGGTCCCTGAGCAGCGTCATTGCCTGTTCGAACAGCGCGCTGTCGACGCCCATCACGGTGCTGCCGAACATCTGCACAAGGCGGCGGTAGGAATCCCAGGCGAAGCGTTCGTTGCCGGAAGACTTCGCGAGGCCGAGCACGGACTCGTCGTTGAGGCCGATGTCGAGGATCGTCTCCATCATGCCGGGCATGGAGAAGCGGGCCCCGGAGCGGACGGACAGCAGCAGCGGATCGTCCGGCTGTCCCAGCCGCCGTCCGGCAGCCTTCTCCAGGGTGGTCAGGTGGTCGGAGACCTCACGGGCCAGGCCGTCCGGCTCGGCGCCCGTGGCGAGGAAGGCACGGCACGCTTCTGTCGAGACGGTGAAGCCGGGCGGCACCGGCAGTTCCATCCGGGTCATCTCGGCCAGGTTGGCGCCCTTGCCGCCGAGCAGGTCGGCCATGTCACGGCCGCCCTCGGTGAACTCGTACACGTAGCGGACCATGACTTGTGTTCTCCTTCCGATATCCGACCCCCGGTACTCGACATCCGGGTGGACTTGCCGTACGCGGCCCCCCGGCGCCCGTGGTCCCCGTCGGGCTACGACGTGTGGCGGACAGGCGCGGGGTGTTTCACATCTCGAAGACGATGCGTGCCTTGATCTGACCGTTCAGAACCTGGGTGATGGACTCATTGACGCTGTCCAGCGGCCGGGTCTCGTAGATCACCTTGGTGCGTCCGGCGGCGTGGAGCTGGAACACCTCGTCCAGGTCCTGGCGGGTGCCGACGATCGAGCCGATGACAGAGGTGCCGTTCAGGACGGTGTCGAAGATCGGGACCTGGATGGTGCCGCCGGCGGGCAGGGCGACCATGACCAGCTTGCCGCCGCGCCGCAGTCCGCCGTAGACGGAGGCGAACGCCTGCTCGTTGACGGCCAGCGCGATCGCGGCGTGGGCGCCGCCGTGCTGCTTCAGCACCTTCGCCGGGTCTTCCTTGCGGGCGTCGATGAGGATGTCGGCGCCCAGTTCCCGGGCGAGTTCGAGCTTGTCGTCGGTGACGTCGATCGCGGCGACGGTGGCTCCGGCGATCTTCGCGTACTGCACGGCGAGGTGGCCGAGGCCCCCGACGCCGGAGATCGCCACCAGCTGGGTCGGCCGGACACCGGCGACCTTCAGAGCCTTGTACGTGGTGACGCCGGCGCAGGTCAGCGGGGCGGCGTCGCGCGGGTCGATGCCGTCGGGGACGACGGCGGCGAAGTCGGCCGGGGCGAGCATCTTCTCGGCGTAACCGCCGTCACAGCCGTACCCGGTATTGATCTGCTGCTCGCACAGTGTCTCCCAGCCGGACAGGCAGTGCTCGCACCGCCCGCAGGCCCAGCCCAGCCAGGGCACCGCCACCCGCTGCCCGACCGCCAGGTGCGTCACCCCGTCGCCGAGCGCCTCGACGATGCCGACGCCCTCGTGACCGGGGATGAACGGCGGGGTGGGCTTGACCGGCCAGTCGCCGTGCGCGGCGTGGATGTCGGTGTGGCACAGCCCGGACGCCTCGACACGGATCCGGACCTGGCCGGGGCCGGGCTCCGGGTCCGGGCGCTCCTCGATCACCAGCGGCTGGCCGAAGGACCGGACGACTGCTGCCTTCATTTTGATGCTCCTCGGGTCTGTCTGGTCAGTGCGGTTCCAGCGTCGAACGGGCCCTGACGTGGTGGGCAGGTCCTGGACGTCCTCGCCTGTGGGGCCGCTCGGCCCTCAGACCGTGCGGAAACCGGCCCTCAGTCGTGCGGGACGACGGCGTCCGGGGCGGCGGCGCGGTGCAGGAGGGCATGAGCGACCGGCCCGATGCGCATACCGAGAGCGGCCCGGTGCACCCTGCGGCCGACCACCACGAGTCCAGGCGGCCTGCACAACGACGCGGGACGCGCGGGCGAGATCGACCGTGTGAGCGACTGGGACCTGAGATGGGTACTTGTCGCGCGGCTTGAGCACGTTGGACAGTGCCTTCTCAGCCTGCCCAGTGATCCCGCCCTCTTGGCCGGCCTGCTGCCCGACCGCGGGGCCGTACCCGTACAGCGGCGGCAGGCTCGGCGCGTGCACGGCGTGCACGGCGTGCACTGCGGTCCTGCGGGTGGCGGCCGCGGCGCAGGCGAAAACCAACAGCGACGTGGCCGGGTCGCTCAAGTCGTCGAGCCCGACCACGACCTCCCCGCCGTCATGCTTGGCGGCCGAGCGGGCGTTCGCCCGCACCATGACCACCGGGCCGTTCGCCCGGGCGAGCACCCGCTGTCCGACGGAACCGAGCAGGAACCCGGCGACGGTGCTGTGACCGTTGGAGCCCAGCATCAGCATCTCCGCCTTCTCCGTCTGGCTCAGCAGCACCTCGGCGGCAGTGTCGGAGATCTGCTCGGTGCTGACGGTCAGTTCCGGATGCCGCCCGCGCAGCTCCTCCTCGGCCTCCCACAGGAGGCGCAGGGCCCAGTGCTTCCGCCGCGACCCCAGGGGCCGATGGTCCCGATCCGGACTGCCTGGCCTTGTCAGCCAGGGCCTGCCCGTCCCACACAGCGTGCGGCACCGCCGGAGGGGAAAGGGCCGATCGGCCCTGGCCCTTCGGCCCGGAATCACGCAGGATCTTTCACAGGGAAGGACCGGTCCCGCCCACCAGGCGGATTCCGGCGCGGGAGACAGACGACGCAGGACAGGAGCCGTCGATGACGGACAGCGAGCAGCCCACCCCCAAGACCCCGATTCGGGTCTTCCTACTGGACGACCACGAGGTCGTACGGCGTGGGGTGCACGACCTGCTGGACGACCAGCCGGACATCACCGTGGTCGGCGAGGCCGCCAATGTCGAACAGGCTCTGGTGCGCGTCCCTGCCCTGCGCCCGGATGTCGCCGTGCTCGACGTACGCCTGCCCGACGGCGACGGCATCACCGTGTGCCGGGAACTGCGCTCGCGTATGCCGGATCTGGCTTGTCTGATGCTGACCTCGTTCGATGACGAGGAGGCACTGCTGGACTCGATCATGGCCGGAGCCTCCGGCTACGTGCTCAAGCAGATCCAGGGATCGGACCTGGTCTCCGCCGTCCGCACGGTCGCAGCGGGCCAGTCTCTGCTCGATGCGAGCGCCACCACGAAGCTGATGGCCCGCCTGCGCAACGACCAACAGAAGGAAGAGGAACCTGACGCGCTGCCCGGCCTGACCAGCCGGGAGCAGGAGATCCTCGCCCTGATCGGCGAAGGGCTCACCAACCGCCAGATCGGCCAGCGGCTCTACCTCGCCGAGAAGACCGTCAAGAACCACATCTCGCGGCTACTGGCCAAGCTCGGTGTGGAGCGGCGCATCCAGGCCGCGGTCATCGCCACCCAGGTCCAGGAGCGGCTCAAGCACGACGGGGCCTGACAGTCCGTACGGCATCGAGGTCCGCCGGGCCGAACGTCCCTCACCTGGCCCCGGACGGCCCAAGCCCGAACCGATCCCCAGCCAGCAGGCTGGCAGCGCACACCAGAAGCGGATCGACCGGGAGGACAACGGACATGAGCGTGCGCGTAGGCATCAACGGCTTCGGCCGCATCGGACGCAACTACCTGCGCTGCGTGCTGGAGCGCGCGGAAGCCGGGGCGGGCACGCCCGTCGAGGTGGTGGCCATCAACGACATCACCTCGCCGGCGGCCCTGGCCCACCTCCTGACATACGACTCGACGTACGGCCGTCTCGGCCGCACCGTCGAACACGACGACGACTCGATCACCGTGGACGGGCATCGCATCGCGGTGACCGCCGAACGCGACCCCGCAGCCTTGGCCTGGGGCGAGTTCTGCGTGGACGTCGTCATCGAGTCCACCGGCCGTTTCCGCACCCGTGAGGACGCCGGCCGGCATCTGAAGGCGGGCGCACGCAAGGTGCTGCTGTCCGTGCCGGGCAAGGACGTCGACGCCACGATCGTCATGGGCGTCAACGAGGGCACCTACGACCCGGACCGGGACCACGTGGTCTCCAACGCCTCCTGCACCACCAACTGCGTCGCCCCCATGGTGAAGGTGCTGGACGAGCACTTCGGCATCGACAAGGGCCTGATGACGACCATCCACGGCTACACCAACGACCAGGTGGTTCTCGACGGCCCGCACAAGGACCTGCGCCGCGGCCGCACCGCCGCCGTCAACATCATCCCCACCAGCACCGGCGCCGCCCGTGCCGTCGGCCTCGTCCTGCCGGAGCTGGCCGGCACCCTGGATGGCATCGCCGTACGCGTGCCGGTCGAGGACGGCTCCCTGACCGACCTGACCCTTGTGCTCGGCCGTGCGGTGACTGCGGACGAGGTCAACGCCGCGTTCCGGGAGGCCTCCGACGGGCCGCTGAAGGGAATCCTGCGCGTGTCCGACGCCCCGATCGTCTCCCGCGACGTGGTCGGCGACCCCGCCTCGTGCGTCTTCGACGCTCCGCTCACCCAGGCGCACGGCGAGCTGGTCAAGGTCTTCGGCTGGTACGACAACGAGTGGGGCTACACCAACCGGCTGCTCGACCTCACCGAGTACGTCGCCGCCCGGCTCCCGCAGAGCTGACAGACCGAGAACCGACAGGCGGCATGGGGCCCGCCGGACCGGACACCGAAGCCGGTCGGCGGCCCTGTACCGTCGCGCAGTTCGATCTCCGGGGTGGGGGCTGCTGTCGCCGTCCCTGGCCGCATCGACTGGTGGACCGACGCCCAGGCTGCCGAGCGGCACCCCGCCATCGGCGACCGGGGCGTCGCGGTGTCGGCGTCGCCGTGCTCGGCCCGGTGAACGCCGGCCATGGCACCGTCGTCGGCGCCCACACCCGAGTCCTGTGTGAAGTGCCCGCCGCATCCGAGCCCGCACCACACCTGCGCCCGGCGGGGCGGCCGTGCGCCATGGCCGTGGGTCCAAGCGTCCCTGGCACAGGGGCCGTTCGGCCTCTGCCCCCTTCCCCGGAGTGCGGGTGAGGCTGGTGCGACCGGACTGGAGGAAGGCACGTGGGAGGTGCTGGCCGCATGGATGCTTCCACCGCCACCTCGGCATCCGCTCTGCGCTTCGCGCACGAGCGGTTCATGACCTCGCTCGGAGCGTCGGAGGGCGTGCGGCGCCTGGTGGCCGACTCGTGGCGGCGCTGCGCGGCGGGTGGCGTACGCCCCGATGGAAGCCGTCTGCCGCCGCTGCGCGGGACGGCCGAACAACTGGCGGCTTACCGGCGCACCCATCCGCTGGTCGCGGTGCTCCCCTTGTTCCGGGAGCTGCTTGGGGCCGGTGCCGCGGACGACGGACATGTCTTCGCGGTCGGTGACACCGACGGCACTCTGCTGTGGGTCGAGGGTGACACCGCGGCTGTGGAGCGCGCCGAGCGGATGCACTTCGCCGAGGGCGCCGTGTGGTCCGAGGCGCAGGCCGGGACCAACGCACCCGGATTGGTACTGGAGTTGGGGCAGCCCGTCCAGATCGTGGCCGGCGAGCACTACAGCACCGCCGCGCACGCCTGGTCGTGCGCCGCCGCCCCGGTCCGCGACCCGGGCACCGGCCGGGTGCTCGGTGTCGTCGACCTCTCGGGCGGCGGCACCATCGCCACGCCTCCCGCTCTGGCCGCGGTGCGGGGTGCCGCGCTGGCGGCCGAGGCGGAGCTCGCCCGCAAGCTGACCGCGCCGGCGGTACTGCTCGGTCCCGACGGGCGCGTGGTGCGTACGCAGGACGCGCCCCGCCCGGGACGGGACGGCGCCGTACAGCTGATGGCGCTGGGCCGGGACAGCGCACTGCTGGAGTGCGACGGGCGTGTCCACCGCCTGAGCCCGCGGCACAGCGAGATCGTGGTCGCGCTGGCTCTGGAGGGCCGTGGTGTAACCGGTGACCGGCTCGCGGTGGACCTGTCGGAGCGGGAGCTGTCCCCTTCGACGCTGCGGGCCGAGCTGACCCGGCTGCGCTCGGTACTCGGCCCCGCGCTGCTCGGGTCACGGCCGTACGCACTGCTGAGCCCGGTGCGGACCGACTTCGCCGACGTGACCGCGCTGCTCGCCGAGGGGCGCGTGCGCGAAGCGCTGGCCGGCTACCCCGGTCCGCTGCTGCCGCGCTCCGAGGCGCCGGTCGTCGTGGAGCAACGGCGGGCCCTGGAACAGCAGTTGCGCGGTGCCGTCCTCGGCAGCGGCGACGCCCGGCTGCTGCGCCGCTGGGTGGACGCGATCTGGGGAGCCGACGACGCTCCCGCGTGGCAGGCGCTCGCTCGCGCGCTCCCGGCCGGTTCGCCGCAACGCGCCGCGGCGGCGGCGCGGGCCCGCGCACTTGACGGCGAGTCGTCTCTCCTGCCCCGACTGCCGCAGGTCGGAAGGCATGCAGCGTTGCTGCAGCGTTCCTCCTCCTAGCGTGCTGAGCATCACCACAACCCTCGCGAAAGGTGACGATCATGAGGTACGAGCCTCCGGGCGGGCCGGGCAGCCCAGTCGACGTCGCGCCCCGGTACGAGAACTTCATCGGCGGCAAGTGGCAGGCACCCACCACGGGTGAGTACTCCACCAACCTGTGCCCCGCCACCGCCAAGCCGATCTGCGAGGTCCCGAAGTCGGGACCCGAGGACATCGAACTCGCCCTGGACGCAGCCCACTCCGCGAAGGACAAGTGGGGCGAGGCATCCACCACGCAGCGGGCCGCGGTCCTGAACGCAGTCGCCGACGCCATCGACGCTCACCGCGAGGAACTCGCCGTCGCCGAGAGCTGGGACAACGGCAAGCCGGTCCGCGAGACCCTCGCCGCCGACATCCCCCTCGCCGCCGATCACTTCCGCTACTTCGCGGCCGCGATCCGCGCCGAGGAGAGCTCGATCACCGAGATCGACAAGGAGACCATCGCCTACCACTTCCAGGAGCCGCTGGGCGTGGTCGGGCAGATCATCCCGTTCAACTTCCCGCTGCTGATGGCCGCATGGAAGCTGGCCCCGGCGCTCGCCGCGGGCAACGCCACGGTGATCAAGCCCGCGTCGCCGACCCCGTGGTCGATCCTGAAGCTGATGGAGGCCATCGGCGACATCGTCCCGCCGGGCGTCCTCAACGTCGTCAACGGCCCCGGCGCCGAGATCGGCAAGGCTCTCGCCACCAACAAGCGCATCGCCAAGGTCGCCTTCACCGGCGAGACCACCACCGGCCGCCTGATCATGCAGTACGCGGCGCAGAACATCATCCCGGTCACCCTGGAACTGGGCGGCAAGTCGCCGAACATCTTCTTCAACGACGTGGCCGCCCACGACGACGACTTCCTGAACAAGGCCGTCGAGGGGCTCGTCCTGTACGCGTTCAACAAGGGCGAGGTCTGCACCGCTCCCTCGCGCGCACTCATCCAGGAGGACATCTACGAGGAGTTCATGGGCCGCTGCCTGGAGCGCATCCGCGCCATCAAGCAGGGCGACCCGCTCGACACCGCCACCATGATCGGCCCCCAGGTCTCCCGGCAACAGGTCGAGAAGATCGCCTCCTACGTCGAGATCGGGCAGAAGGAGGGCGCCGAACTGCTGGTCGGCGGCCACCGGCCCACCCTCGGCGGGGAGTTCGCGGACGGCTACTTCTTCGAGCCGACCGTCCTCAAGGGCCACAACAAGATGCGGGTCTTCCAGGAGGAGATCTTCGGCCCGGTCCTCGCGGTCACCACCTTCAAGGACGAGGCGGAGGCGCTCGAGATCGCCAACGACACGCTGTACGGCCTCGGGGCCGGAGTGTGGGGCCGCGACGGCAACCGCAACTACCGGATGGGCCGCGCCATCCAGGCCGGCCGCGTCTGGACCAACTGCTACCACCAGTACCCCGCGGGTGCCGCCTTCGGTGGCTACAAGGTCTCCGGCATCGGCCGCGAGACGCACAAGATGATGCTCGACCACTACAGCCAGACCAAGAACCTCCTGGTCAGCTACGGCACCAAGCCGCTCGGGCTGTTCTAGCCGAGCCGCCGATTCCAGCGATCCCAGCGGATCCGAAGGGTGCACCGACATGCCCACGACGCTAGTGAACGGTAACGCCGGGCGCGTCACCGCCACCCGGGCGGCGCACCGGGCCATCAGGGCCCTGCGCGCCGCCCACGGTCGGCCGGTGATGTTCGTCCAGTCCGGCGGCTGCTGTGACGGCAGCGACCCGATGTGCTTCCCGGGCGGCGAATTCGCCCTCGGCGAGGGCGACATGATGCTCGGCGTCCTGGACGGCGGCACCTTCCACATCGACGCCGACCTGTACGAGGCGCTCGGCCGCCCGCGCCTCGTCCTGGATGTGGAGGAGGGAGTACCGGGCGGCTTCTCCCTCGCAGCAGGGGACGGGCTGCGTTTCGTCACACGGATCGAGGACCCGGCACAGGGCCGGGTCCCGGCACAGAACCGATTTCCGGCTCAGAGCCCAGTCGAGGAGCAGATCATGAAGGCAGCAGTCGTCACCGACCTGGGGAAGCCCCTGGAGATCCAGGAACTCCCCGTCCCCGAGCCCGGCCCCGGCCAGGTGCTCGTCCGCATGGAGGCCTCCGGCCTCTGCCACACCGACATCCACGCGGCCCACGGCGACTGGCCGGTCAAGCCGCAGCCGCCGTTCATCCCCGGCCACGAGGGCGTCGGCCCCGTGCAGGCTGTCGGCGAGGGCGTCAGCGCCGACCTCGTCGGCAAGCGGGTCGCCATCCCGTGGCTCGGCTCGTCCTGCGGCACGTGCCGCTACTGCGTCTCCGGCTGGGAAACCCTCTGCCAGAGCCAGGTCAACTCCGGCTACTCCGTGGATGGTTGCTACGCCGAGTACGCCGTCGCCGACGCGGGCGCGGTGGTCCCGGTGCCCGAGGGCGTGTCGTCCTTCGACGCGGCCCCGCTGACCTGTGCCGGCGTCACCACGTACAAGGCGATCAAGGTCGCGCGCGTGGTGCCCGCCGAGCGGGTCGCGGTCTTCGGCGTCGGCGGCCTCGGCCACCTGGCAGTCCAGTACGCGCGGCTCGTGGGTGCCTTCGTGACCGCCGTCGACCTCGAACCCGACAAGCTGGGCCTGGCCCACAAGCTCGGCGCCGACCAGATCGTCAACGCCCGTACGCACGACCCGGTCGAGGAGATCAAGGCGGCCGGCGGCGCGGACGTGGCTGTCGTGCTGGCCGCCTCGCCCAAGGCGTTCGAGCAGGCCTACCGGTCCCTCAACCGGGGCGGCCGTCTGGTCATGGTCGGGCTGCCCGCCGACAACGCGGCGATCAACGTCCCGATCTTCGAGACCGTGCTCAGCGGGATCTCCGTCATCGGCTCCATCGTCGGCACCCGCCAGGACCTGGCCGAGGTGTTCGCGCTGCACGCCGCCGGACGCACCCAGGTCATCGCCGAACCGCGGCGCCTGGACCAGGTCAACGAGTCCTTCGACGAGGTCCTCGGCGGACGGGCCGAAGCGCGGCTCGTCTTCGAGTTCTGAGAGTTCTGTGGCCCGGCACCACCGGGCCGCAGGGAGAGGCAGCAGATCATGGGAACCCTCATCATCGGTGCCGTCCGGGAGCGGGCGCCCGGTGAACGCCGTGTCGCCCTCGTCCCCGAGGCCGTAACCCTCCTGCGCCGGGCCGGACTTGACGTCCTGATCGAGACCGGTGCCGGCTCCGGTGCCTGGTTCACCGACGCCGAGTACACCGATGTCGGCGCGACCGTCGTACCGGCGGACGAGCTGTACGCACGCGCGGACGCCGTTCTGTGCGTCGGCGCGCCCGATGCGGAGACGGCTCAGTCCCTGCGCGCCGGGCAGACCCTGGTCGGCCTGCTCGAACCACTGCGCCACCCGGCCCTGGCCGAGGAACTGACCGGACGCGGTGTGCGCACGGTAAGCCTCGACCTGCTGCCCCGCACCCTCAGCCGCGCCCAGTCCATGGACGCGCTGACGTCCCAGGCCAGCGTCGCCGGCTACAAGGCGGCACTGCTGGCGGCCGACTCGTACGACCGCTTCTTCCCGATGCTGACCACCGCGGCGGGCACCATGCGCCCGGCGCAGGTCCTCGTCCTGGGCGCCGGAGTGGCCGGGCTGCAGGCGATCGCCACCGCCCGCCGCCTCGGCGCCGTCGTCTCGGCGTACGACGTACGCCCCGCATCGCGTGGGGAGGTGGAGTCGCTCGGAGCCCGGTTCCTCGACATCCAGAGCCCGCCGAACGGGGCACCGGACGCTGGACAGGGCGGCTACGCACGAGAGTTGACGGAACAGGAACAGCGGGACCAGCGGGAGGCGCTCGACGCGCACATCGCCCGCTCCGACATCGTCATCACCACGGCCCAAGTGCCGGGACGAAAGCCGCCGTTGCTGGTGACCGCGACCGCTGTCGAGCAGATGAAGCCCGGCTCGGTCGTCGTCGACCTGGCGGCGAGCGAACTCGGCGGCAACGTCGAGGGCACCGAGCCCGACAAGACAGACGTCCTGGACAACGGCGTCACCCTCATCGGCGCCGGACGTCTGCCCTCCGCCATGGCGACCGCCGCGTCCACGGCGTACGCACGCAACCTCGTCGCACTGCTCCGCCACCTCGTGCGCGACGGCGAACTGGTCCTCGACCCGGCCGACGAGATCACGGCCGCGCTCATGGGAGGAGCGTCATCATGAACAACCTCGATCTCCTCACCGCGATCACGATCTTCGTGCTGAGCGTCCTGGTCGGCATCGAGGTCATCAGCAAGGTCCCGGCGACCCTGCACACACCATTGATGTCCGGCTCCAACTCCGTGCACGGCATCGTCGTCATCGGCGCGATGCTGATCGCGGCCGAGGCGCACACCTGGCTCGGCTACACCCTGGCCTTTGTGGCCATGGTGTTCGGCGCCATGAACGTCGTCGGCGGATACGTCGTCACGGACCGGATGCTGGAGATGTTCAGGGCCAGGCCCGCCGACCGGAAGCCGGCCGCCGAGCAGCCTGCCATCGACACACACGAGAAGGCGGAGGTGTGAGTGCCATGGACACCGTCTCCAACGCCGTCCACTACGTCTTCCTGGCCGCGGCCGCCTGCTTCGTGATGGGCCTGCACCTGATGAACCACCCGCGCACGGCCCGCCGCGGCAACACCCTCTCGGCCGGGGCCATGGCCCTGGCGATCGCCGCCACTGTCTGGCTGGTCACGGACGAGAACGTGATCAGCCAGACCGGCTGGCTTGTGCTGATCTCCGGAGGCGTCCTTGGCGCAGCGCTCGGCCTGTGGGCCGCGCGCGAGGTCCAGATGACCTCCATGCCGCAACTGGTCAGTCTCTTCAACGCCGTCGGCGGCGGTGCTGCCGCACTCATCGCGGTGGGCGACCTGCTCTCGGCCGACCACGCGGCCGCCCTGGGGGCACGGGTATCACTGCCCGGCGCCCTGGACATCGTCATCGGCGCGGTCACCTTCTCCGGATCGCTGATCGCGGCGGGCAAGCTGCAGGGCATCGTCTCCGGGGCACCGGTGGTCTTCCCGGGCGCGCGGTTGCTCAACGTGCTGCTGCCGACCTCCTTCGTCGCCGGCACGGTCTGGCTGGTGCTGGCACCCGACAGCCAGGTCGCCTTGTACGGACTCGTGGTGGTGGCACTGCTCTTCGGCGTGACGATGGTGCTGCCGATCGGCGGAGCCGACATGCCGGTGGTCATCGCCCTGCTGAACGCCTTCACCGGGTCGGCGGTCGCGATGGCGGGCTTCGTGCTCGACGAGACGGCGCTCATCATCGCGGGCATGCTCGTCAGCGCCTCGGGCGGAATCCTCACCAAGCTGATGGCCGACGCCATGAACCGCTCCATCGCCAACATCGTCATCGGCGGCTTCGGCACCGGCGACGGCGCTCCGGCGGCGGCCGGCGAGGGCGGAGCGCCCGCCCAAGTGCGCCCGGTCTCCGTGGACGACGTAGCGATCCAACTGGCGTACGCGAGCAAGGTCATCATCGTCCCCGGGTACGGCCTGGCCGCCGCCCAGGCCCAGCACGAACTCGGCGACCTGGCGAAGACCCTGACGGACCACGGTGTCGACGTCAGCTACGCCGTCCACCCGGTCGCGGGCCGCATGCCGGGACACATGAACGTGCTTCTGGCGGAGGCCAACGTGCCCTACACCCAGTTGAAGGAGATGGATGACGTCAACCCCGAGTTCCCGCAGGCCGACGTCGCCCTGGTCATCGGTGCCAACGACGTGACCAACCCGATCGCCCGCCGCCCCGGCAACGCGATCTCCGGCATGCCGATCCTCGACGTCGACAAGGCCAAGAGCGTCGTAGTGATCAAGCGGTCGATGGGCCACGGCTACGCGGGCATCGACAACGAGCTCTACACCGACTCGAAGACCGGGATGTTCTTCACCGACGCGAAGAAGGGACTGAGTGAACTGAAGGCAGCGGTGCGGGAGTTCGTCGGCTGAAGTACAACCACCGACCACACGACTACTTGGACCACACGACTACTTGAGCCCTCGCGGAAGGCGCGAGGGCTCAAGTGATGTCCGGTTCAGTTGGGTCCGGTGCGAGCAAACAGCGCGGGGGTGCGACGGTGATCCCGGCCCGTTCCGGCGTGCCGGGATCGGTGAATCACTGGTGCGGGACAACCGCGACCGGGCAGCGGACGTGGTGCATCACCGCGTGCGCGACCGGCCCGGTGTGCGTGCCGAGCCTGGCCGGACGGATCCTGCGGCCGACAACCAGCAGGCCGGCGTCCTGTGCGGAGTGCAGCAACTGTTGCGCCGCACGCCCGCTCTCCACCTGCTCCCGAACCTCCACCGTGGGGTGCTTCTCCCGCCACGGCAGGAGCACGGTGGCCAGCGCCCGCTCGGCGGTCTGCTGCGCGGCGGCGCCCGCCTTCGCTTCCACCGCACCGGGGGTGTACGGCAGACGCCACGTGTGCACGACCCGCAGGGGCGCGGAACGCAGTGCCGCGCTCTCGAAGGCGAACGCGAGCACCTCCTCGCACGGATGCGCGGTGTCCACGCCCACCACGACGTCGCGGTACGGGGTGCGTGGCGAGGGGCGGCCCTCCGTGTCCGGTATGTGTTCGTCTTCGAGGGTCTGGTCGGCCCGCACGAGGACGGCGGGCCGCGTCACACGGGCCACCGTCGCCGACGCCACTGAACCGGCCATGAACCCGCCGAATCCGCTGAACGCACGGCTGCCCAGGACCAGCAGATCAGCCTCGGCGCCCTCAGCCACGAGGGCGTCGGCCGCGGGCCGGGCGAGCTGCTCGGCGCTGAGGTTCACCTGCGGATAGCGCTCGTTGAGCCGGTCCATGGCGCCACGCAGGATACGCCGCGCCCACGAGCGCGGCGCTTCGAGCTCGGGCAGCTCCGACTCCTCGGGCGGGAGACCCTCCCACGCGTGCACCAGGCGCAGCGGCAGGCTGCGCCGCAGGGCTTCCCTGGCCGCCCAGTCGGCGGCGGCGAGGCTCTCGAGTGAACCGTCCAGGCCTACGACAACGGGACGAAGCACGGCCAACACCTCCCCGGATCAGGCCCGCACACCTTGTGCGGACCTCTGCACTTCAAGCGTCCCCGCGAGGGTGCCGACGGGGCAGGGGCCGCGTGGCCTCGCGTCCGGGTCGAACGGCACTTTGTTCATGCTCGAATCGTGTTCGGCGCACTTGGCGGGGAGCCTTGGCCCAGGTGGGTGTCGTCCGGCACAGGCGACGAGAGCCCATCGGAACCCGGCACAGGGCCACTCGGCCCATGTCCCCGGCGGGTCCATGGCCGACCCTGAAGGTGTCGCGCGATATGAACACTCTGGAGGACGCCATGTACGGCACTCCGCACATCGTGAGCGAAGTGATGACCCGCACCGTCGTCGCCCTCGGACGCGGAGCGACGTTCAAGGACATCGTGAAGACCATGCGGCAGTGGAAGGTCAGCGCCCTGCCCGTGCTGGAGGGCGAGCACCTGGTCGTCGGGGTCGTCTCCGAGGCCGACCTGCTGCCCAAGGAGGAGTTCCGCGACGGCGCCCCGGACCGGTACACCCAACCGCGGCGTCTGTCCGACCTGGTCAAGGCCCGCGGGGTGACCGCGGAGGAGCTGATGACCGCACCGGCGATCACCATCCCGGCGTACGCGTCGCTCGCGCAGGCCGCGCGGATCATGGCGTGCAGCAGGGTGAAACGGCTGCCAGTGGTCGACGACGCAGGCACGCTGCAGGGCATCGTCAGTCGGTCCGACCTGCTCAAGGTCTTCCTGCGCGACGACGAGGACATCGCCGAGGAGATCCGGCGTGAGATCGTCGCCCACCTGTTCCCCGAGCCCCTCGAACCGATCCGAGTGGAGGTGCACGACGGAGTCGTGAAGCTTACCGGCAGGATCGCGGACACCGCCCTCGTGCCCATCGCCGCGCGACTGGTACGGGCCGTCGAGGGCGTCGTGGACGTGGACTGCGCGCTCTCAGGGCCGCCCCGCCGTCCGGACCTCGACCCGGATCTTCCGGACGACGGCATGACCTCACAGCCATCGGGAGCCCGCGACATCGCATGAGGCGGTGCCTCAACCGGCAGATGCGAGCTGGGCGTTCGGCCGCCGGCCGGGGCGAAGGGCGACGACGCCACCGCCGCGTACGAGGACCGTGTCCTGACCATCGCGTTCCAGTGCCCGGGAGGAAGACGGTCACCACGACCATCCCCTCCCCATGGGTGGCACAGCTGAGCGAGGGTCGCGAGGCGGTGCCGCATCACGTGTGCGCGGCCGGGTGTGCGTTTCCGGCCGCACTGTTTGTCCGGTCCGTATGGGATGAGAGGCCGCCCAGGCCTGCCCGGTGCCCTTCGGCCCAGTGACGCGACTGCCAGCTCCGCCGAGGCTGGAGATGTACGTGGTGCAGGACGGAACAACGAACGTCTCCAGCCGGAGATCGTCGGACCGGACCGCGCAGCGGCGTGGGTTGTGGCCTGGCCGGCGGAGGACCGGCATGAAAGGGCGGGAAGGGCCCCTACCCGCTTCTCGCGGATCCTGATTGCGCGGTGCACGGCCGTCAGCCGCTTCTCCGCGTCTGCTGGGGTCCTTCCCGTCACTTCAAGCACACCACGTGGACACCAGACACGCCAGGGCCGAACGGCCCCGAAGCCCGGCCGAGGCAGGTCCCGAGGCGGCACCGTGGTCATCCCGGCGTTCGCCCTCGACCGGCACCGAGGTCGTCCTGCACGAGCTCGCCGAACTCCGCCGCCAGGGCCGCCGGCCGGCCACAGTCCGCGTGTACGCCGACAGCCCCACGGCCCTGGCCGCCCTGGACGTCTACCGGGACGTCGTCCTCACCCGGGCCTCGAACTGCGCCCAGGGGTCACGGCCGCTGGTACGGCCGAGCTGAGCCCCGAGCCGTTCCTCGCGGCAGGTTCCATCCAGGAGTGCGTCGAGATCAGCCGCGCCGACGGACCGGCCGTCATCGTCTCGGCGTCCGGCATGGTCACCGGCGGCCGCGTCCTGCACTACCCGCGGCGGCTGCTGCCCGATCCGCGCGAAGCCGTCGTCGTGGTGGGCTTCGCGGCCCAGGGCACCCAGGCACGCGACCTCGTCGACGGCGCCAGGGCGCTGAAGATGTTCGGCGAGTACGTCCCCGTACGCGCCCAGGTCGCCGACCTACCGCACTTCTCTGCCCACGCCGACGCCGCGCAGTTCATCGACTGGCTGCGCCGTCATAGCGCAGCCTACAATTGAAGAGTTCTTCAATTGGTTAGTTGCGTTGGTTGATATATGACTCAAAGTGCGGAGGTCAGGGTGGGGACAGTCACCGAGGCGCTGCTGGCGCGGGTGCAGGAGGCCAGGGCCGAGCTGGCGACCGCCGTGGCAGCCGACGACGTGTACTCCGTGGCGGTGGCGCAGGACGAGCTGGACGACGCCGTACGGCTGGCCCGCGGGTACGGGCTTGACGTCGAGGCGGCAGGGGCGGACAAGGAGTGATCGGCATGCCGGTTCCGCTGTACGAGGCGAAGGCGGAGTTCTTCCGGATGCTCGGGCATCCGGTGCGGATAAGGGTGCTGGAGCTGCTGCAGGACGGGCCGACGCCGGTGCGTGACCTGCTGGCCGCGATCGAGGTCGAGCCGTCGAACCTGTCGCAGCAGCTGGCGGTGCTGCGCCGCTCCGGCATCGTCACCGCCACGCGTACCGGCTCCACCGTGGTGTACGAGCTGGCGGGCGGGGACGTGGCCGAGCTGCTGGCCGCGGCGCGCCGGATCCTGTCCGTTCTGATGGCGGGCCGTCAGGAGCTGTTGGACGAGCTGCGTGCCACGGAGTCGGCGCGGTGACGGGCGGGCGCCCGTTCCGGCCGTGGCGCAGAGGCCGGCCCGCGGCAGCGCTTGAGCATGTGCCGGCGCCGGTGCGGGGCCGCATCGTCTCGGTACCGATCGGGCCGGAGGCGGTGCGGCTGGCCCGTGAGGCGGTGGCCGGACGCTTCGGTGAGGTCGGCGTCGCGCCGGGCTCCGCGTTCGCCGACGCGGTGCAGCTGGTGGTCAGCGAGCTTGTCGTGAACGTGCTGCGGCATGCGGCACGGTCCCCGGTCGCCGACGTGGGCATAACGGTCGGGGCGGGCCATCTGGTCGTCGGCGTCGCGGACACCGAGCCGCGCCTGCCCGATCTCGAACCGGCTGCGATGGGGGCGGGACTGCAGATGGTGGCCGAGCTGGCGGCCGAGTACGACGGTGACGTCAGCGTGGAACGGGCCGTCGAGCATGCCGGGAAGGTGGTCCTCGTGCGGTTCCGGATGCCGTCGTAGACCGGAGGACCGTGGACATCACGGGAAACAGGGAGACAGCAGCGTGAGCGACGGAGCCGAGGCGGACGAGTAGCCGGAAAGCAAGCGCCGCGAAGGGAGACCCAAGGATCGGGACAGCTTGATCGAGCGTGGTATCGCCATCCGGGCGGGCATCTACGTCTTGGGCACCCATCTGATCGCCGGGTTCGTGTGGCTGCTCTTCTACCTGGGCGAGCAAGTGCACAAGTAACCGGGATGCAGAGGGGTCACGTCATCGACGGATGAGGGCCGACCGGCCTCGTCCTGGGGCCGAACGCCCTATAGGAGCACCGGTGCAGCAGTGAAGCTGTGGATCGAAGGAGCCAGGGGCCGTCCTTCTCTCCCGCGCGGCCGCCGGGATGGCGGGAGCGTGGTCGTCACGGGCTCCGCCAGCCCTGTATCGGACCCCGTCGAACTTGCCCGCCCAACGTGCTCACACCCTGGGTCGACACGGAGATGGAGCACGTGGTGCGGATCCGGCCGACACCATGACCGGGCACCGGCTGGTGGGCGGCGGCGAGTCGGGGTCCTGATCGGTCAGAGGTCGTTGCCGGCGTAGGAGAGGTTGAAGCTCTTGTTGGTCAGTGGGAAGTCCGGGACGATCGTGTCGTTCAGGGCGACCGGCAGGGCGGGCCAGTTGAAGAAGGACGGGTCGCCGGGCTTGACCCGGGTGAGGGTGCCGTCGGCGGCGAGCTCGATGCGGGTGGCGATGGTGCCGCGCCAGCCTTCGACGAGGCCGACGCCGCTGCGCGGGCCCGTCCCGGGTGTGGGCGTGGGCCCGAGGACCGCGCCGGTGGTGACGCGGTCGCGCAGTTCCCGGATCAGTGCCAGGGAGGCGTCGATCTCCTCGACACGGACCAGGAAGCGGGCCAGGACGTCGCCGCTGGTGTGCACGGGGATGTCGGCGGGTTGTCCGTGCGGGGTGAAGGGGTGGGAGATCCGGGCGTCCTGGGCGAGGCCGCTGGCGCGGGCGACGTAGCCGAGGCAGCCGATGTCGCGGGCGGCCTCGGTGGGCAGGATCGCGGTGCCGGTGAAGCGGTCGTGGATGGTGGAGTGACCGAGCGCCAGCCGTACGATCTCGCGGATGTCGTCGCCGATGGCGTCCAGTTGGGCGGGGCTGGGCAGGGTGCGCAGGGTGCTGCCGCCGGGGACGACGCCGCCGCGCAGGAGGCGGTGTCCGGTCACCGTGTCGTTGAGGCGCAGGAGTTGTTCGCGGACGCGCTGGGCGTGGGCGTTGAGGATGCCGTGTCCGACGTCGTTGCAGAGCATGCCGAGGTCGGCGACGTGGTTGTGGAGGCGCTCGAGTTCGAGCAGCATCGCGCGGGCGCACTGGGCCGGTTCGGGGACGGCCGTGCCGGTGGCCTCCTCGACGGCCAGGCAGTACGCGAGGGCGTGCCCCACGGCGGTGTCGCCGCTGATGCGCTCGGCCAGAGGCAGCCCGGCCGCTACCGAGCGGCCCTGGAAGAGCTTCTCGATGCCCTTGTGTACGAACCAGAGGCGGGCCTTGAGCTTGAGGATGGTCTCGCCGACGACGGAGAAGCGGAAGTGGCCGGGTTCGATGAGCCCGGCGTGGACGGGGCCGACGGGGATCTCGTAGACGCCGTCGCCGGTGACTTCGAGGAACGGGTACGGCCCTTCCAGTTCGCCGAAGGCGGGCGGGTCCCCGGCGTCGGGGTGCATCGGGTACCAGCCCTTGGGCCAGTGGAAGTGGCGTACCAGGCGGCGGGGCAGCGGATGGTCGAGGGGCACGATGCCGTGCAGGTCGTGCATCTCCCGCTCGAACCGGCCTGCGGGGAAGGACAGTTGGGCCAGGCTGGGCACCTCGGGCCGAGCGGGATCCAGACGCACGTGCAGTTCGATGCGGATGTCGGGCGGCCCGGAGACGAAGAGATACACGAGGCGTACCGCGTCTGCGTCGTGGTGGGCGACGATCAAAGCCAGACGGTGTCCCTCGCGCAGCAGTGCCTCAGCCCGCTTGGGGAGTTCGGCGGTGTGGACGTCGTGCACGGTGCGCATCGGTCACTGCCTTTCGAGGACGGCGGCGGCCTGGGCGAGCAGGTCGCCCAGCGGGCCGGCGGCGATACCGAGAACGGCGCAAGCCGCCAGGCCCAGCGCGAGGGGCCATAGAGCGGAGGGGCTTTCGCCGGTCGGGTCACCGGGGCCGAGCAGCATCCGCGCGGTGCGGGTGGCCAGCGTGGCGAAGGCGATCAGCACCAGCAGAAGGGCGGTGGCCGTGGCCCAGCCCAGTCCCGGGCCGGCGGCGAATCCGGCGCGGGCGATGGCGAGTTCGGAGGCGAAGAGGCTGAATGGCGGGAAGCCCAGCAGCGCCACGACCGACAGCCCGAACAGCGCGCCCAGCCACGGTGATTGGGCGAGCAGTCCGCGCACCCCCCCGATCTTCGACGTGCCCCGCAGGAGCAGGATCTGTCCTGAGGCGCAGAACGCCGTCGCTTTGGCCAGCCCGTGCCCGGCGATGTGCAACAGTCCGGCCGACAGGGCGAGTGGGCTGCCCACGGCGGCGGCCAGGGCGATCAGGCTCATGTGCTCCATGCTCGAATAGGCCAGCATCCGCTTGTAGTCACGCTGGGCCAGCAACAGCCCGGCCGCTAGCGCGAGGGTGAGCAGCGCGATGCCGGCCAGCAGGACCCGGGTGAAGTCCACGCCGAGCGCCGCGTCGGCGATGACCCGGTAGCGCAGGATCGCAGCGAAGGCGACGGACAGCAGCACCCCGGACATCAGCGCGGAGACCGGGGCCGGTGCCTGGCTGTGGGCGTCGGGCAGCCACGCGTGCAGGGGGATCAGCCCCGCCTTGGCGCCGTAGCCGAGGACGACGAGGGTGATACCGAGCCGGGTGACCGCCGGGTCGAGGCGATCGGCGCGGGCGAGCAGGGTCGGCCAGTCCAGGGCCCATGCCTCGGCGATGCCGGCCTGTCGGGCGGCGTAGTAGATCAGCACGGTGCCGAGGAAGGCCAGCGCGATCCCGGCCGAGCAGATCACCACGTACTTCCAGGCCGCCTCCACGGACGTGCGGGTGCGTCGGTGGCCCACCAGGAACGCGGTGACGATGGTGGTGGCCTCGATCGCCACCCACAGCACGCCGAGGTTCGCGGTCACCACGGCCAGGCACATCGCGGCGAGGAAGGCATGTACGAGGGAGTGGTAGCGCCACACGGTCCGGTACGTCGCCTGCCCGGCGGCCCGCTCTCCCGCCAGGTACGAGGGTGACGCGGCGCAGGCGAGGAACGCGACAGCGCCGACCACGAGGAGCATCCATACGGTCAGCGCGTCGGCCCGCAGCAGGCCGGAGTACGCGGGCACGGATCCTCCCCCACCGCCGACATCGGCGGCCAGCAGCGCACCGCAGGTGAGGATCACCGCCGGAGAGGTCAGTCCGGCCCAGTCGGCCGGATGGCGTCCGCGCGCCCCGCGAGCGACAACCGTCTCACCAGGCGCGGAGTCATCTGCTTCCCCGCTGTTGTCTGTCACGCTCGCGGTCTCGCGCGAGGGAGCAGCGACGCTCTTCCCCACCAGCTGTGGACGACGGGTCTCCTCCTGTCGGGCCCCCGGCACCGCAGGAGGAGTTCCGCGTGCGGCGAGGCCGGTGAGGGCGTACCCCGCCGCCACGGCAAGCGGTCCGGCGGAGGGCGCGGTCAGCAGGAGCGCGGTCAGTGCGGCGTTCATCAGTCGTGCAGCTCCCGCAGGTCGTCGATGTCGGTGGTGCCGAACGCCTCCCGCACCCGCACGGTGAGCAGTTGCAGGACCAGGACGGCGAGCAGTACGTCGAAGGAGACGCCGAGTTCGACGATGAGCGGCACGCCGGAGGCGGCCAGGAAGGCGGTTGCGGTGATGCCGTTGTCCAGCAGCAGGAATCCGACCACCTGGGCGAGCGCCCGGCGTCGGGTCACCAGGACGAAGAAGCCGATCAGGACCACGGCCAGGCCGACCGGCAGCGCGCGGGTGGCGGGCGTCGGATCGAGTTCGACCAGGGGGCGGGCGACCGCGTAGGCGAGCAGGGTGAGAGCGGCGGCGGTCAGCAGGGACGCGGCGACGTTCACCAGCGGCTGCGTCTCGCGCACCTCCTCGCTGTGCGCGTACGGCCGTGCCTGCCCCTGTTCCCGGTCGGCGACGAGCGCGGCCAGGGCGCGGCGGATCAGGTAGGGCAGCAGGCCGGCCCGCAGTGCCCCGATCCCGGCGGCCACCACGATCAGGTCCCAGCGGTCCTCATGCAACCCGAGCAGCAGGGCGATGGCGCCGAGCGCGAGGCCCTGCAGGGCGAAGAGCCGTACGATCGCGGCGAGTTCGCGCCGCCACAGCACCACCACGGCTGCTAGCAGGAACGCCCCGCAGGCCAGATCGAGCAGCTGGGTGAACAGGCTGTCGCTCATCACTCACCACCCAGGAAGTACGAGGCCGCCACCGCGAGCAGCGCCAACAGAAAGGACCCGGCGAGGAGTTCGGGCACCCGGAAGAGTCGCAGCTTTGCCCAGAACACCTCGGCCGCCGCCAGCGCCATGCCCAGCACCGCCACCTTGAGTACCACCAGCAGCAGGGCGAGCAGCACGGCCGTGAGCGAGTCGCTGGTGGCGATGCCCCACGGCGCGAACAGCGAGGCGAGCAGCCCCAGCAGTACGGTCAGCCGCAGTTGCGCGCCGAACTCGACCTGGGCCAGGTCCGGTCCGGCGTACTCGAGGACCATGGCCTCGTGGACCATGGTCAGCTCCAGGTGGGTGGAGGGGTTGTCCACCGGCAGTCGGCCGCTTTCGGCCAGCACCGCCACCGCGAGCGCGGCGATCGCCAGCAGCCCCGCCGGGGAGGTCAGCCTGGCCGGCTGGTCCGCTGCTCCGGCGACGATCACGGGTAGGTTCGTCGACCCGGCCGGTATCGACAACGCGAACACCGACATCAGGATGGTCGGCTCCACGAGCGCGGCGATGGTCATCTCCCGGGAGGCGCCCATGCCGCCGAACGCGGTGCCGGTGTCCAGGCCCGCGAGCGCCAGCGCGAGGGTACCGAGCGCGAGCAGTGCCACGACCAGGATCAGGTCCGCCCGGCCCCGTACAGGAGTGTCCGTGGACACCAGCGGCACGAGCACGGCCAGCACCAGCGAGGTGGCGACCAGCAGCGACGGTGCCCAGCGGAAGGCGGGTCCCGTGCCGACCGGGGTGATCGGTTCCTTGCGCAGCAGCTTGCGTACGTCGCGCCAGGGCTGGAGCACCCCGGCGCCGGCCCGGCCCTCCAGACGGGCCCGGGTCTGCCGCATCAGCCCGGTCAGCAGCGGCGCCCCGGCCGCGACCGCGCCCACCTGGAGGGCGATCGCCGTGTATCCGACCGTGTTCACCAGCCCACCACCAACACCACGAGCAGAGTGACCAGGCCGAAGAAGCCGTAGCCGAGATAGGTGTGCACGCTGCCGCCCGCGAGCTGCCGTGCCGACTGCCCGGTCGCGGCCAGGAAGCCGAGGACCGGCCGGTACAGGCGGTGCTCGATTCGATCGGGCACCCGGTTGCGAAAGCGCACCCGCTCCACCAAATACGCCGACTCGCGCACCGGCGTGACGTCCACGTCCTGCTCAGGGGCGAGCACGTCGTCGAAGATCCGCTGGAGCGGCTCGGCGAACGACGTTGCCGTATACGCCATCCGCGGAGTCGGCGCCCCGCCCCCGCAGTCCCACAGCCTCGCCTGCGTACGCCGCTCCCGGCGGCGTGCAGCCCATCGCGGCACCCCGGTCACCAGGCCCAGGGCCACCGTCAGCGCCGCCACGACCCACAACGGGGACAGCGCGGCAGACACCTCGTCGAGCCGTACCTCCAGCCCGCCACCGGACACGGCCCGCGTCCCGTCGTACCCAACTGACTCCACCGCGCGGTCCAGGCCGTCGCCCAGCAGCCCTGGCACCAGGGAGAGCCCGGCGCACAGGGCCGCGAGCAGTCCCATACCGGCCAGCATGAGCGGCGGTGACTCCTTGGCCGCCGCGGCCTGTTCGCTGCGCGGCCGGGCGAAGAAGCCCACACCGAGCGCCTTGACGAACACTGCCGCCGCGAGCCCTGCGGACAGGGCGATCACCGCCACCGCGAGCGGCAGCACGATCGCCGTGGTCACCCCGGGCACGGCCAGTCCGTGGATCATCGACTGCAGCAGCAGCCACTCGCTGATGAACCCGTTGCCGGGCGGCAGCGCCACCGCGCCCAGCGCGCCGACCGCGAACAGCCCGGCCGTGACCGGCATCCGGGCCCGCAGGCCGCCCAGCAGATCCAGGTTCCGCTCCCCGGTGGCCCGCAGTACCGAGCCCGCAGCGCCGAACAGCAGGGCCTTGAACGCGGCGTGATTGACGACGTGCAGCAGCGCTGCCGCGAGCGCGAGCCCGGCCAGCGCCTCGTTCCCGGCGTGGGCGAACAGCCCTGCCGCGCCTACGCCGAGGACGGCGAGCCCCATGTTCTCGCTGGTCGAGTAGGCCAGCAGCCGCTTCAGGTCCGAGGCCATCGCCGCTTGCAGGATCCCGTACACCGCCGACAGCCCGCCCATGGCCATCACGAGCAGCCACCACCAGGCCGGTCCTCCGCCGAGCAGGTCGATTCCGACCCGCACCAGCCCGTAGACGCCGAGGTTGACCATGGCCGCGCTCATCAACGCCGACACAGCGCTGGGCGCCTCGGGATGCGCGCGCGGCAGCCAGGCGTGCAGAGGCACCAGCCCCGCCTTGGACGTGAACGCCACCGCCGTCAGCGCGAACACCAGTCCGCGCACGGTCGGCGAGATCCCCGCCGTACCCGCACGCAGGGCGGCGAAGGTCTCCCCGCCGGCCTGCGCGGCGTACAGGGACAGCCCCGCGAGCAGCAGGACGAGCCCCAGGTGGGTCATCACCGCGTACCAGACGGCCGCTTCCCGTACGGCGGACCGGGCGCGGTGCTCGGCCAGGACCAGGAGCAGCGAGGTGAGCGCCATCAGCTCCCACAGCAGCAGGAACGTCGAGACCGAGGCAGCCGCGGGCACCAGCAGCAGGCTCAGCGCGAACAGCGGGAGCATTGCCTGCGCTCCCCGCGAGCCGAGGCCGTACGCCCCATGCGATCCGTGCCCGGCCACATAGCCGACGGCGTAGACCGCCACCGCCGCCACCACGGTGCCGGCCACCGCCATGAACAAGCCCGACAGTGCGTCCACCGCCAGATGCGCCCCGGCCAGCGGCAGCAGGCCGGAGATCTCGGCCGACCAGCCGTCGCCTCCCAACGCAGCCACCCCCGACGCACTACCAGCCACCCCCACACCCGCCGTGAAGACCCCCACCACCCAGCCGCGCACCCGCTGCGGCAGGACCAGCGCGGTCGACGCGCCCGCCAAGCCCAAGGCAGTGGCCGTCGCGAGGGCGGCCGGAATCAGGCTCACCGTCCGGTCACTCTCCTCAGCGCCGCCACGATCTCGTCCGGCCGCGGCGGGCACCCGGGGACCGCAAGATCCACCGCTACGACGTCGGAGACGGCGCCCTCGACCCCGTACCCGCCCGCGAACTCCCCGCAGTTGATCGCACAGTCGCCGACTGCGACCACCAGCTTCGGTTCGGGCATCGCGGCGACCGTGCGGCGCAGTGGCTCGGCCATGTTCCGGGTCACCGGCCCGGTCACCAGCGCCACGTCCGCGTGCCGGGGCGAGGCCACCAGCCGGGCGCCGTAGCGCTCGGCGTCGTAGACCGGGTTGAAGGCCGCCCCGATCTCGATCTCGCAGCCGTTGCAGGAACCGGCATCCACGCACCGCACCTGCACCGAGCCGCCGAACTCCTGAGCCTGCGGTGGGACGTCGCCCTCCGGGCGCGGCGGCGCGGGTTCGGCCACCCGCCCGGTGTCCCGGATCTTGCGCAACAGGCCCATGAACCCTCCCTGGCGGTGAGGACTTGTCGACAGGAGCCCAACAGGCCGCCCGCGACCGGAGTTACGGCAGTCGGTGTGAAGCGGCCGCCTCCCACACCACGGAGCGCTGTCAACTCCCGGGAGGGGCCGCTGATTGAGGGCCGTCGCTACGCAGGCGGTTTCGCCTGCGTCTGGGCGGCCTGCAGGTCGGCGAGGAGTTCGGCCTGTCCGGCGAGCACGCCGGAGAGTATGGTGCGGGCGACCCTGAGCAGCTCGGCGATGTGCGGGCTGGTCAGCGAGTAGTACACGGTGGAGCCTTCTTTGCGGGTCACCACCAGGTTCGCCCGGCGCAGCACCGCGAGTTGCTGAGACAGGTGGGCCGGCTCGATCCCGACCTCGGGCAGCATCTCCGCCACCGCGTGCTCGCGCTCGCTCAGCAGCTCCAGGACCCGGATGCGCGCCGGGTGGCCGATCGTCTTGAAGAACTCGGCCTTCAGTTGGTACAGCGGCGTGCTCATCGTGCCGTCCCCTCCCCGGCGGAGCAGTACGGCCGTATTGGCCGGTCCTCGGTGCATCGCATCCACCCACTCGTCAAACACATGCGGCCCATCCTCGCGTGCGGCAGCGGCCACGCCGAATCCGCGCACGAGAACCGAAACGCAGGAAACCATCGGTGACGACCTCGGCAATTGCTAAGATTAGCAACTTCATACGTGATGTGAGGGAGGCTTGCGTGAGAATCATTCCGCTGCGTGGCGCGGGCGTCACCTGGTTCAAGTGCCCGGCCTGCCGCCTCAAGTGCCGCCCCACCGCCGTCGGTGCGGAAGGCCGGTGCCCGCGGTGCGGCGAGGCCCGCATGCTCAAGCTGTCCTTCGGCGGCCGGGCCACCACCTCAGCCGCGGACGGCGACCGAAGCTGACCCGCAGGGGAGTGGGTCATGGGTGACTGGGCCGTCCAGTGCGGCAGCGGGATCCGCTTCGAGTGGGGCCCGCCGGTGCGAGCGGCCTCGCCGCGGAGGCCGCCTGTCTTGTCATCGTCGACGTGCTGTCCTTCACCACGGCGGTGAGCGTCGCCGTCGAGACGGGCATCCGGGTCCTCCCGTTCTGGCTGCCGGACGGCCCCGCCACCACGGCCGAGCAGGCGCAGCAGAGAGGGCCGCCGCCGTCTACGCACAGCAGTCCGGTGCGCGGCCGGCCGTCGCCCGCTGCTCCGTCACGCCCGACAGCCCCTGGTCCCTCTCCCCGGCCCACCTGTGCCGCGCGCCTGGTGCCGCCGTCCCCGAACGGTGCGGCGATCGCGGCCGCCGCGGGCACCTGACGTGCGGGTGGTCGCCGCGTGTCCACGGAACATCACCGCGGTCGGAAGCTGGCTCACGGCCCGCGGTTATGGCACGCCCGAGCATCCGGTGGCCGTGATCGCCGCGGGCGGGCGATGGCCGGACGGCAGCCTGCGCCCCGCACTTGAGGACCTGCTGGGCGCCAGTGCCCTCATCTCCGACCCGCACCCCCAGGCGCGGGACCGCTGTCTGCCGCGGCGGCCGCCGCCAAGGCGGCCTACGAGAGCACCGCTGATCGCACTCACGCGGTCGCCGTCGGCGTCTCCGGCCGGGAGCTCGCCGCGACAGGCTTCGCCGAGGACGTGGCCGTCGCCACGGAAGGGACACCCCTGCACTGTCGTACCCGGCCGGGATCTCGACGGCGCCTTCGTCCCCGGCTGAACCCGCCGCGCTTACTCGCCCGCGTCGTCTCCATTGCTCGGCCACCCTGTCGTCCGCCACTCGTGGCGGCCCTCCAGCTGCTCGCCGTGCCGGGTGCTGTGTGAGGTGAGCGCGCCAGCCAGGTCGGCGTGCACGGGAATGGGCGGGCAGTCTCCGTCGGGGACGAGGGACCCGTCAGCGGGGATCGCGGTCAGTTCCAGGCTGCGGCCTGCTTCGGCAAGGCGGCGGGCGGCCTCGGTGATCGCCAGCTGTCCCTCGGCCGACCAGCCGCGCAGTTCGGTCAGGTCGACGATGACTGGGCCGGTCCCCCGTCCCACCACCCAGCCGACGGCGCCGGCGAAGCGGCGCACGGCGTCCGGACCCAGGTATCCGGAGACGGACAGGACGCCGAGATCCTGTTCGACGGTGTAGCGCCACTCGATGGTCATGGTCGTCAACTTCCTTGCACAGTCGGCCTGTTCGGTCACAGGGGGAGGGTGATCCAGATGCTCTTGCCCTTGCCGTCGGCGTCGGCCCGGACGACCGCGGTGCCGCCCAGGCCGAGGGTGAGCTCCATGACGGTGGCCAGACCGCCCGCCCTCGTGCCGGTGTCGGTGACCGACGCGTTCAGCGAGGGCTGGTGGGGGTGGCGGTCGTGCACGGCGAAGGCCAGACAGTCCTCGCCCGCCGCGTAGATGACGGTCACCTGCGGGGAGAGCACCGCCGCATGCCGGACGCTGTTGGTGACCAGCTCGCTGAGGATCAGCAGAGCCGGGCCGACCGTTGGGTGGCGCAGGCTTATGCCCCACTCGGCCATGGCCTGCTCGGCGGTCTGACGGGCTGTCCGGACGGCGGACGGCTCGCTGGGCAGCGTGAGCACATGCCGATAGGGCAGGGCTTCGAGCCGGGTACCCATCACGCCTCTGCGCGGACGAGGCGGAATCCGCTCATCGTCTTGGGGTGTAGGCGCAGCAGCGTGTCATGCGGGCCGTGCGTCCAGCCGGTGAGGGTGCGCTGGTAGTGGGCGGCCTCGTCGCGATCGGTGATCACGTCGACCGGTCCGGAGACGGTGACGGTCCAGCCGGTGCCGGCCACCGCGCGGATCTCGTCCACGTGATACGTCGCCGTGGCGGGGACCGCGGCGGCCGACGCGGGCGTGCGCACCACCAGCCGACCGAACTCCCACGTGTGTCGGCCGGGCCGGATGACGGTCAGGTCCCGCTGCGGGTACACCAGCCGCCCCAGCGAACTGCCCTCCAGCAGCCACAAGGCCTCGGCACCGGAGACCTCGACCATGCGCAGCGATGCGGGCGGAGTGCTCATCCGACGGTTTCCTCTGTTTTCTCACTGATGGGCCGGGACGTCTGGGCGGGGAGCGGCGGCATGACGCCGGTGCACTCCAGGTAGGTGCGGGCGCCCTGGATCGCCTCCGGCGTGGTGGCGTACTCGCGGCCTTCGAGCCGCAGCAGGTCCAACGCGCCGACGGAATCCAGGACCTGGCGTTGGCCGAGGCGGATCCCGGAGGTCATGACGACGATGCCGCGCCGCTTCAGCTTCTCCACCGCGTCCTTCAGAACGAGGGCGCCGGTGGCGTCGATGGTGCTCACGCGGGACATGCGCAGGATGACGACGCGTACGTCGGCGACCTCGGCCAGCTCGAGAAGGAAGCGATGGGCGGCAGCGAAGAACAACGGCCCGTCGATGCGGTACGCCACGATGTGCTCGGCAAGCAGTGCGTGCTCCTCGGCGCTGTGGTCGCCCCGGTCCAGCGGGACCTCTTCGAGGCGGGCCTGTTTGGCCACCGCGCGCAGGGCGAGCGCGCCCGCCACAGCCAGGCCGATGATCACGGCGTACACGAGGTCGAGAGCGAGGGTCGCGACGGCGGTCAGGAGCAGGATCAGGGCGTCCGAGCGGGTGGCCTTCGCCATCGCCCGCAGCGAGCCAACCTCGACCATGCGGATCGCGGTGGCCAAGAGCACGCCCGCGAGCGCGGCGAGCGGGATCTTGGAGACGAGGGGCGCGGCCGCGAAGACGATCACCGCGAGGACCGCGGCGTGGGTGAGGGAGGCCAGCCGGGAGCCGGCGCCAGTGCGGACGTTGACCGCGGTGCGGGCGATCGCGCCGGTCGCGGGCACACCGCCGAACAGCGGTGCGGCGAGGTTGGCCAGGCCCTGGCCGAACAACTCGCGGTCCGGGTCGTGCTTCTGGCCGACCGTCATGCCGTCGGCGACGGAGGCCGACAGGAGTGACTCCAGGGCGGCCAGCGCCGCAACCGCGACCGCCGGGGCGAGCAGCGGGCCGAGCGCGCCCGGGTCCAGGAAGGAGAGGGCCGGTGCGGGCAGTCCGGACGGCAGGTCACCGATCGGCTGCGCCGCGTCCAGGTCGGCCACCTGGGCAACGAGGGTCGCCGAGATCACCGCGAGGATGGAGAAGGGGATTGCGGGCCGCCGGCGGGCGCCGATCAGCATGACGGCGGCGACGGCCAGGGCGAAGGCGACAGCGGTCCAGTTCGGGTGCTTCGCGAACTCCTCCAGGGCGCGCCAGGTCACCACGAGGACGCGGTCGCCCTCCGGCTTGGGCACCCCCAGGGCGTTCGGGACCTGCTGTAGGCCGATCACGCAGGCGATGCCGAGCGTGAAGCCCTCCACAACGGGCGCGGGCACGTACTGCATGTACTTCCCGGCCCTGAGCAGGGCGAGCGCGACGAGCATCAGGCCCGCCATCAGCCCGACGGTCAGCACCCCGGACGGCCCGTACTCCGCGACGATCGGCACGAGCACCACGGTCATCGCGCCCGTCGGCCCGGACACCTGCAGATTGGAACCACCGAACACCGCGGCCAGCGCGCCGGCGATGACCGCGGTCGCCAGCCCAGCCTCGGCGCCGAGGCCGGAGGAGACGCCGAAGCCGAGCGCGAGCGGCAGGGCGACGACCGCCACGGTCAGGCCGGCCAGCAGGTCCCGGCGCGGGTCGCGGCGTATCTCCGCCAGATCGGTACGGCCGGGCAGCAGCGCGGCGAGCCGGGCCCCGGCCCGGCCGAACGAGATCCTCATCGCGGGGCGACCTCGGCATCCCGCAGCTCGGCCAGCAGGCCGTTCCGCCCGGACAGCATCTCGGTCAGGATTCGGCGCGCGGCCTTCATCAGATCGGCGACGTCCCCACTGGCGAGCGCGTACACCACGGTCGAGCCCTCGCGCCTGGAGCTGACGATGCCCGAGCGGCGCAACACCGCCAGCTGCTGCGACAGGCTGGAGGGCTCCACCTCGATCGCGGCCAGCAGATCACGTACCGGCATCGGCCCGTCCTGCAGCAGCTCCAGAACCCGTATCCGCACGGGATGCCCCAGCATCCGGAAGAACTCGGCCTTGGCCTGATACAGCGGAACGGACACGGATCCTCGGCTTCCCGGACAGCGCCCCACCCCGGGGCAAGCGAAGGCTGTGCCCGCGGCTACCTGCGAGAACAGCTAACACAGCATCTAACCAATTGCGAAATTTTGCAATTCAGCATTCGACTACTGCCTGGCCGCCCCGGCGGACGGGGCGGGTGGGGCGGGGGATCAGCCCTTCTTGACTACGCTCGACTTGAGCTGCATCGCACCGAAACCGTCGATCTTGCAGTCGATGTCGTGGCCGTCGACTGCGTCGACCAGCCGGATGTTGCGCACCTTGGTGCCGGCCTTGATGCCCGACGGGCTCCCCTTGACCTTGAGCGCCTTCACGACGACCACGGTGTCGCCGTCCTGCAACACATTGCCGACGGAGTCCTTGACGACCTGCTCCGAGGGGGCGCCGGAATCCGTGCCGCTCTCGGCGGGCACCCATTCGTGGCCGCACTCCGGGCAGACCACCAGGGCGTTCATCTCGTAGGTGTACTCACACGAGCACTTCGGACACGGGGGAAGATTCTCGATCACCCCACCAGCGTATCCGGCCTCGGCCTCCGTCCCGATGGGACGAGAAGGACCACGGGTGGCCGCCCTGGATCCGGCGTGGACCGGCAGGCCGGCCGGGCAGGAGGGTGCCCGCGCGAGACGGAGCCCGCGTCGATCACAAGAGCGTCTTGCACCGCTGAGCGCCGTGGCGCCGGTGATGCGGTAGCCGGGCTGTGCCGGATCCGCTTGGCTCGACGATCTCGCGGGTGGAGCTGCGGGCGGTCGCGTATCCCACCAGGCGTTGGCACTCCGCCCCCTATGCGGCACCACTCCTGGCGAGAGGAGGCCTTTCCACGGCCCCGAGCGTCGACGCGGGCCGCTGGGCGGCGGGCACCGCGACCACGGGAACCGTCGCGTGCCTCAGACACTCACGGCCCACCGTCCCGATCGCGGGCAGCTCAAACTTTCCATGGGCCCTGCGGCCCAGGGCGAGGAGCAGTGCGCCGGGCGCGTGGTGGAGCAGTGCCCGCGCGGGCGGCCCCTCCACGAGAACGGCACGCACGGCGCCACCGATCTGTGGGCCGAAGACCTCTCGCACTGTCGAGGCGAGCAGCTCGGCAGCCTGTTCGCGCTGCTGCTCGGCCGTGGGACGTGCCGATGCCGGAGCATACGGCGCGAATCCGGATGTGGTCGGTTCCCAGGCGTGTACGGCCACGACCTCCGCCCGCAGGGCGCGGGCCTGATCCCTGGCCCAGCGCAGTGCGGCTTTGGACGCCTCCGATCCGTCGACGCCCACCACGATGCTGTTGCCGTCGGCGAGTTGGGTCATGTGCAGCCTCCCTGGATGGCCTCTCGACCCAGCGTGCCCCGATCCGGTAGGGCGGGGCGTGGGCCGAGGGGTTCCCCACGGGTGCCCAACGGTCCCTTGTCAACCGTCGTGGCGGACCGGCTCGGTACGGCGTCGCCTTCCTCCGCTCGTTCGCTCAGAGCGCCGGACGAGCCGATGCCCATAAACCGCCGACGCCGGTTCACCGTTGTGGTGCCGGGAGCCGTCGGCCCTGCCCGAATGCCGGTCATGTCCGTCAACGGTTCGCGCACCGGCGCTCGTTGGGCAGGTGGTCACCGGTTGTGACGAACCTGCTGCGGGCTCATCTCTCGGCGTCCGGTCGAGGCACCGAGCGGCTCAGAGGCCGAGCGGCACACAACGCCGGCGCGATTCCCGACAGGGGCCGAATGGCCCAAGCCGTGGCCGAACCGACCCTCGCGCCGCCCCGCCGTGGGTGCGACGGTGAGGTGAAACCCTGTGCTGCCGCACGTCTGCGCAGCCCGACGAAAGGCGGTGGGAGAGATGGAGCTACCCCTGGTCGTGGGTGTCGACGGATCGGATTCGAGCCTCGTTGCGGTCGACTGGGCGGTCGACGAGGCGGCCCGACGCGGTCTGCCGTTGCGACTGCTGTACGCCTCCCTGTGGGAACGCTACGAAGGCGTCGCTCCGTCCGGCGGCGCCGAACGCCCGTCCGAGCAGGTGCTGGCCGACGACATCGTCGGTTCCGCGGCGGAGCGTGCCCGACGGCGCAATCCCGACGTGAAGGTCTCCGCGGAGGTGGTCCCCGAGGAAGCGGAGCCCGCCCTCCTGCGCGAGGGCCACAACGCCTCCGCCCTGGTTACGGGATCCCGAGGCCGCGGTGAGCTGACGGGCCTGCTCCTCGGCTCGGTCTCCCTGGCCGTGGCGGCCCGCGCCCACTGCCCGGTGATCGTGGTCCGCGGCGACAAGGCCGGCCTGGCAGGCACCCATGAGCGGATCCTGCTCGGCGCGGGCGAGTCCGCGACCGGCGGTGAGGCGGTGCGGTTCGCCTTCCGCGAGGCCGAGGCGCGCGGGTGCACGCTCGAAGTCGTACGCGCCTGGCGCTGCCCCGCGCACGAGACCGCCGAGCACCCGCTGCTCGCCGGGGACCCGGCGCACCACCACGAGGAGCAGGCATCCGCCGCGCTCGATGCTCTGCTCCATGACCCGATGGCCGACCACCCCGAGGTCCGGGTCCGCCGTCACACCGTGGAGGGACCGGCCCGCAAGGTACTTCTGAGCCGGTCGGCGGCCGCCGACCTCCTGGTCATCGGAGCGCAGCGCCGCCACGGTACCTTCGGCCTCCAGCTCGGCCGGGTGGCGCACACGCTGCTGCACCACGCGGACTGCCCGGTGGCGATCGTGCCGCAGCGGGTGTGACCATGGAATCCCCTTACACCCCTGTGACGTCCCGCGATGCGCCGGCACCGGTGCTGCGGGACGTGCGGGCCGTCGTCTTCGACACCGACGGAGTGATCACCGACTCGGCCCGGGTGCACGCCGCGGCGTGGAAGACGGCGTTCGACGCCTTCCTGAGTGCCCATCCGTCCGAGGACCCCGCCCGGTGTCGTCCGTTCGACGTACGGGACGACTACCTGCGCTACGTGGACGGCAAGTCCCGCCTCGACGGAGCAGCCGACTTCCTCGCCGCACGCGGCATCGAGCTGTCGGATGAGACGGTGCGTGCCGTCGCCGCGGACAAGGAGCGGCTGTTCGTACAGCGGCTGCGCGAGCACGGCGCCGACGCGTATCCGGGGACCATACGGCTGGTGCGTGCCCTGCGCCGGGCGGGGGTGCCCTGCGCGGCGGCCTCCGCTTCCCGCCACGCCGGTGAACTGCTGGCCCGCGCTGGGGTGCTCGACCTGTTCGACGTCCTCATGGACGGCGGTGAGGCGGCCCGGCTGGGTCTGGCGGGCAAGCCGCAGCCCGACCTGTTCCTGGAAGCCGTCCGCCGGCTCGGTGTGCCCGCCGACGGCGCGGCCGTCGTCGAGGACGCCCTGGCGGGCGTGGAGGCGGGCCGACGCGGCGGCTTCGCCCTGGTGGTCGGCGTGGACCGCACCGCGGGTACGGACACCCGGGCGCGACTGCTGCGGCACGGCGCCGACATCGTCGTACACGACCTCGGAGAGCTGGTCGCGGGAGGAGCGCCGAAGTGACGGGCTGGAGCTGGGAGTACGAGGGCTACGAGCCCGCCGACGAGCGCCTGCGGGAGTCGCTGTGCACCCTGGGCAACGGCTACTTCGCCACGCGTGGTGCGCTGCCGGAGTGCGTGGCCGACGAGGTGCACTATCCGGGCACGTACGTGGCCGGCTGCTACAACCGGCTCACCTCCGAGGTCGCGGGCCGCCAGGTCGAGAACGAGGACATGGTCAACGTCCCGAACTGGCTGCCCCTGCGCTTCCGCCTCCCCGACGGGCCGTGGCTCACCCCCGACACCGCGACGGTGCTCGAACACCGCGAGACCCTGCACCTGTCAGCGGGACTGCTGGAGCGTCGCACGCGCTACGACCTCGGCCAGGAGCGGGTGCTGGCGGTGCGCCAGCAGCGGCTCGTGCACATGGCTGACCCCCATCTGGCCGCGCTACGCACCGAGTTCACGGCCGAGGGCTTCTCGGGCGCACTCGAGGTCGAGGCGGCCCTCGACGGCGGCGTCACCAACTCCGGCGTGCCGCGCTACCGAGACCTGGACGGCCACCACCTGACCCACGTGCACACGGGCAGCGCCACCCCGGACACGGTGTGGCTGCGCTGCCGCACCCGGACCTCCGACATCCGCATCGGCATGGCGGCCCGCGTCACCGCCGAGGTGCCCGTCACCATCCGCCACGAAATGTCTTGCGCTGTCCAGCAGTTGACTCTCGACCTGGTCCCGGGCAGCACCACCACCGTGGACAAGACCGTCGCCCTGCACACCTCCCGCGACCCGGCCATCAGCGACCCGCTGTACGCCGCCGTCGACCGGGTCCGCCAGGCGCCCGGCTTCGACGAACTGGTCGAGTCGCACCTGACCGCCTGGGACCAGCTCTGGCGCCGGGCCGACCTGGACGTGGCCGGGGAGGCGGGCAGCATCCTGCGGCTGCACCTCTTCCACGTCCTGCAGACGCTCTCCCCGCACACCGCCGACCTCGACGTCGGCGTACCCGCCCGGGGACTGCACGGCGAGGCCTACCGCGGGCACGTCTTCTGGGACGAACTGTTCGTCCTGCCCTACCTCAACCTGCACTTCCCCGAGGTCTCCCGAGCCCTGCTCGACTACCGCCACCGCCGCCTCGAACAGGCCCGCACGGCAGCCCGGGACGCGGGCCGCAGGGGCGCGATGTACCCCTGGCAGAGCGGCAGCGACGGACGCGAGGAGACCCAGCAGCTCCACCTCAACCCGCGCTCCGGACGCTGGCTGCCCGACCACTCACGGCTCCAGCACCACGTCGGCTCGGCGATCGCGTACAACGTGTGGCAGTACTGCGAGGCGAGCGGCGACTCGGAGTTCCTGCACACCAAGGGCGCCGAGATGCTGCTGCAGATATCCCGCTTCTGGGCGGACGCCGCCGTCTACGACGAGTCCCTCGGACGGCACCGCATCAGGGGTGTGGTCGGCCCCGACGAGTACCACGAGGCATACCCCGGCGCGCGCGTGCCGGGCCTCGACGACAACGCGTACACGAACCTCACCGCCGCCTGGGTGCTCGCCCGCACACTCGAGCTGTTGGAGACCCTCCCCGAGCCGCGCCGCCGTGAACTCGTCGAGCGCACGGGACTGGACGGGGGCGAACTCGAACTGTGGGAGGACGTGTCCCGCACGCTCCACGTGCCCTTCCACGACGATGTCATCAGCCAGTTCGACGGCTACGGCCGGCTGGAGGAGCTCGACTGGGACGGCTACCGCGAGCGGTACGGCGACATCCGGCGCCTGGACCGGATCCTGGAGGCCGAGGGCGACACCGTCAACCGCTACCAGGCCTCCAAGCAGGCCGACGTCCTGATGCTCGGCTATCTCTTCTCACCAGTCGAACTGCGAGGCCTGTTCCGAAGGTTGGGCGTACCGCTCGACGAGGACACCTGGCAACGCACCGTCGACTACTACCTGCACCGCACCAGCCACGGCTCCACCCTCAGCGGCCTCGTCCATGGCTGGGTGCTGGCCCGGGCCCGTCGGGCGGAGGCCTGGAAGTTCTGCCAGGAGGCCCTCCAGGGCGACATCGCCGACCTGCAGGGCGGTACCACCGGCGAGGGCATCCACCTGGGCGCCATGGCAGGCACCCTGGACTTCGTCCAGCGCGGACTGACCGGCCTGGAGACCCGGGGCGGGGCACTGTGGCTGGACCCGGTGCCGCTTCCGGAGCTGTCCTCGTACGGGTTCGCCCTGCGCTACCAGGGCCACTGGGGTGTGCGGCTGCGGTTGGAGCGCGAGCTGCTGCGGATCGAGGTGCCCTCGTCCGACGCCTCGCCGATCGACGTACGGCTGCCGGACCGCACGGTGTGCCTGCAGCCGGGGGAGACGGGGCGACTGGTGCTCTCGGAGTGACGGTCACACTCGATCGGCCCGGATTGCGGACAGACCATTCGAGTGGGAGTCGGCCAACTCCGGCCCGGCATGGGCCGGATGGTCCCCGGCCAAGACTTGGCGGCCCATACCCATACCCGCTGGTCGTGCGCAGCGTGAGGCTGGCCGTGAAGGAGCAGTCCAAGCGTTGGAGGTATACATCATGCTTACGCCCGTGACCGCCGGAGTGGATGGATCCGCGGAAAGCCTCGCCGCCGCCGCGTGGGCGGCCCGGGAGGCCGAGCGCCGTGACCGGTCGCTGCGGCTGGTGCACGTCAGGAACTGGAGCCCTCGTTCCGCCGAGGGGGAGAGCGCGGACGCGGTTCAGCGCTATCTGGCCCGGCGGGTGCTGCGCCAGGCGGAGGAGCACGTCCGCGAGGCGTGCCCGGGCGTGCGAGTCCTCGACGAGCACTCGGAGGGACCGGCGACGCAGGCGCTGCTGCGTGCCGCCGACCGGGCCGACGTACTGGTCCTGGGCTCGCGCGGGCTGAGTGGACTCACCGGCTTCCTGGTGGGGTCGGTGGCGCTCGGGGTGGTGGCGCGGGCCACGCGACCGGTCGTGCTCGTGCGGGCCGACGAGGAGGCGGCGGACGAACACCTGCCGGCGGAAGGCGGGAGCGCCTCGACCCGGACCGGATACCGGGACGTGGTGCTGGGCATCGACGTCGATGAGGCGTGCGACGAGGTGATCGAGTTCGCCTTCGAGGCGGCCCGGCTGCGCAGGGCGCGGTTGCGGGTGGTGCACGCCTGGCAGGCGCCGTTGCCGCTCGGCCTCGGCCCGGGGGAGATCGGGCTGATGAATGATCCGCAGCGTGCTGAGGAGTGGCAGGGCTTCCTGTCCGCCGTGCTGCAGGTGTGGCGCGACAAGTATCCCGAGATCGAGGTCGTGGAGACCGTTGCGGAAGGCAGGGCCCAGTCCGTGCTCGTCCGGGCCGCCACGGGAGCGAGTCTGCTCGTCGTGGGACACCGGATCGCCGAGGGAGCGCTGAGCCCGCGCACCGGCCCGGTCACCCACGCCGCCATCCATCACGTCGGTTGCCCCGTGGCCGTCATATCCCACCAGTGAGCGGTGCCCCATGAGCGACCGGGGACCGGGGGCGCCCGCGGTGCGTAGTCCGGTTCACGGTGCGAGGCGGGAGTAGTTCTCCTCCTCCTGCGTGAAGTGCGGACGCAGGACGGTGTACAGCCCGTAGAGACAGGCGCGCAGGTCGTCGAGCCGCTCCGGCGTCGGCTCGCCGTCGCCGTTGGCTTCGGTGAGCGTGAGGTGCACGGCGATGCGCCGGGCGAGCCGTTCGATCTCGGTGTGGGCGCGGCTCATGGTGGCGGTGGCCTTGGGACCGCCGAGTGCGGTGGCGAGCGCCGGGTAGAGCTGGTGCTCCTCGGCGTGCTCGTGCGGCAGGAGCTGTTCGGTAACCAGGCGATGCGCTTCGCGCACTGCCGCGAGGGATTCCGGTCCGGGGTTGTCCGAGAGGCGGTCGGCGGCGGCATGGCCGCGTTCTCGCAGTGGTCCAGGAGGGCCTGTGTGGCCGGGGCCGACACCAGTTCCGTGGTCGGGGCCAGATCGCCGTGGCGGTGCAGCAGTTCGGCCGCGGTCCGCTGCGGTACCTCTCGCCCGTACTGATTCTTGCTGTGGGCGTTTTGGGCGATCGGTAGGCCGAGTGGCTGGGTGGTCCAGGAGTGCGGCGGCACGACGGGCAGGTGCCGGTCCGCGGCTTCGCGGGCGGCCGACCACGCGGCCGTCCCGCTCGCGGAGGAACCATCGAGTCCGACGACGACAGGTCCGGTCATGGCGCACCCCCGGTAGCCGCCGCGACAGCCGAGGGCTCCGCCGCCGCGCACACAGGCCCAGTCCGTGGTCGCGGGCCGGCGACCGCCGGGGCGAGGGCCGGTTGGTGCCGGCTCGGGGCCCGTACGGCCCTGTGCCGGCGGCGGGCGGCGGGGGCGAAGACCGAGACCCGAAAGGTGAGGCTTGAAGGGCTGAAGCCCGCGTATCGGCTGAGGTCAGCCACGCGCGTAGCCCGATCTATCGGCCGCGGCACCACTTCCGGTACGCGGTCACCGCGGTCGGCAGCGTGGGAAAGATCAGGTCCCTTCCCATCGCTTCCGCGAGCCCGTAAGCCTCCAGGTCGTCCAGCAGGTCCTGTTTCACCCGGGCGAGGGCGAAGACGATTCCACGGCGGGTCAGTTCGCGGCGCAGGTCGTCGACCGCGTCCAGGGCGGTGATGTCCACCTCCACGTTCGCCTCGGTGTTGAGGACGAACCAGCGGACCGGGCCGGTCTGTTCGTCGACGGCGGTCAGGGCGCGGCGGTGGAAGTCCTGCGCGTTGGCGAAGAAGAGTGGGGAGTCGTAGCGGTAGACCAGCAGCCCGGGGATGGTGCGGGCCTGCGGATAGTCGTCGACGTCGTGCATACCGGCCACGCCGGGGACCAGGCCTTCGACGGCGTCGTGCGGGCGGGCCACCCGGCTCAGCAACTCGGCCACGGACAGGCCGACGGCGACCAGTACGCCGTACAGGATGTCGAGGGCAAGGACCCCGGCGAGGCAGCCGAGCGCCAGCAACAGCTCCCGGCGGCGGAAGGCCGCCAGCCGTCCGAAGCCCGCCAGGTCGATCATGCGGACTGCGGCGTAGACGACCAGCGCGCCCAGCACCGCCCACGGCGTGCGGGTCAGCAGCGGGCTCAGAAACAGTAGGACGGCGAGTACGGCCATGCCCGCCACCAGGGAGTACGCCTGGCTGCGGGCGCCTGCCGAGGAGGCCAGGGCGGTGCGGCTGGCGCTGCTGCTGACCGGGAATCCGTGCAGAAGGCCGGCCCCGAGATTGCTCGCGCCCAGCGCCAGGAACTCCTGATCGGCGTCGAGCGGGGGACCTGCGTCCACGTCGCGGTCGGCGAAGGCCCGGGCAGTGAGGATGAAGTCGGTGTAGGCGACGAGCAGGACGCCCAGGGCGGGCAGGACCAGGTGCGGCAGCTCGGTCAGGTCCGGCAGCGCCACGGCGGGCAGGCCCGCCGGGACCTCGCCGATCACCTTGATGCCGTAGCGGTCGTCGAGGCCGAAGGCGGCCACGGCCGCGGTGCCCAGCACCACCACCAGCAGGGGACCGGGCACCGTGCGGAGCCACCGTGAACAGGAACGCGAGCGTGACGGCGGCGATCAGCACCGTGGCCGCATGCGCCTGCCCGAGATGCCGTACGAAGGACCACAACTGAGGGAAGAAGGCCGAACTCGTCCTGGGCACGCCGGTCAGCTTGGGGAGCTGGTCCACGATCATGATCAGTGCCACGCCCGCCAGATAGCCGATCAGGACCGGCCGGGACAGTAGATCGGCGACGAAACCCAGGCGCAGTGCCCAGGCGGCCAGGCACAGCAGGCCGACCGTCACGGCGAGGGTGGCGGCCAGCGTGGCGTAGCGGTCCGGGTCCGCGCCGACGAGCGGGGCCACCACGGTCGCCGTCATCAGCGCCGTCGTGGACTCGGGGCCGACCGAGAGCAGCCGGGACGAGCCGAGGAGCGCGTACAGGCCGAGGGCGGGCAGGATCGCCCACAGTCCGGCGACCGGCGGCAGGCCGGCCACGCCCGCGTAGGCCATGACCTGCGGGACGAGATACGCGGCCACCGTGACGCCGGCCAGCAGGTCGCCGCGCAGCCAGGAGCGGCGGTAGCCGGCCGGCGTGGCGAGCCCGGGCGTCAGACGGCGCCACCGCGAGGCGTGCCCGCCCGAGCCGTGGTCCATGGAGCTCCTTCCGCCGCCTGCCTCAAGGATCCGCCGCAGCGCCCGTACCCGCGAGGGCCGCGTCGACGTGCCCAGCCTCGGCGGCCCAACACGGCCTGCGGAAGGGGCCGTTCGGCCCGACAGAGGACGACCTTCGGCACTCGGTGACGGCCGCCGGCCGTGACCAGAGTGGACGGCGCGTGCAACGCGACGACCGATATCTACGATGTCCCGAAGGGATCATGATCATGGCCGTGCACGAGCCGCCTCACCGGAGCTCCGGGTTCCACCTGCCGTCGTTCCGCAGGAACCTGGCCGGGTCCGCCACCGGGCCTTACACGTCGATGAGCGTCGCCACGGCATCCGTGCGGGACTACGCCTTCGCGTCCCTCCGCCTGCTGAGCGGGTTCGTCGTCCTGTCCGCGTTCCTCGACAAGACCGTCGGCTTCGGCTACGCGACCCAGTCCGGCAACGGCTGGATCGACGGCGTCTCGCCCACCGAGGGCTTCCTCCGCGGCGTCGCCGCCGGCCCGATGGAGTCCACGTTCCATTCCTGGGCCGGTCACGCCTGGGCCGACTGGCTGTTCATGCTTGGTCTACTCGGCATCGGACTCGCGCTGATCGGCGGCTTCGCGCTGCGGCTCGCCGCCGTCGCCGGCACCGCGATGATGGCGCTGATGTGGATCGCCGAGTGGCCGCCTGCCCAGCACCTGCCCGACGGTGTGGCGAGCATGTCGACGAACTCGTTCGCCGACCGCCACCTCCTCTACGCCGTCCTCCTGATCACCCTGGCCGCGGTCTCGGCCGGCGACACCCTCGGCATCGGAAGGCACTGGGCCCGACTCCCGATCGTCCGCGACAACCGCTGGCTCCGCTGACAGCCGCAGGCACGGCGGGCCCCCGCCACGGGTCCGCCGCGCTCCGTCCACCGGGCTCGCCGCCCACCCCGGCCTCCGGGGGCCGGTCGGCCCGGGCCGGGGACCTGCGGCCCCTGCACCACGCGGCCCCTCCGCACGACGCTGGAATCAGAACCCCAGATCAGGAGGCAGAACCATGGTCCGCACCGTTGTCGCTGGCATCGACGGCTCGCCCGAGAGCCGTGCCGCCGCAGAGTGGGCAGCCCGCGAGGCGAAGCTGGGCGGCCTGCCGCTGAAGATCGTCCACGTCTGGGAGCCGCTGTCCGAGCCCATGGCCCGGGCTCCGCTCGTCGGCGCCGAGACCCAGCAGCTCTGGAGCGAGCGAAGCGAGATGGGGGTCCCCCCGGTCGAAGGCTGGGGGAGCGTTTCCCGCGAGGCCGCCGAGGGGCTCAGGCTGCGCCACCCCGGCCTCGAAGTGAGCGAGGAGCAGCTGACCGGCGGGCCGGCCGAAGCCCTGACCAAGGTGGCCGAGGACGCCGAGCTGCTCGCCCTCGGCTCCCGCGGGCTGAGCGGGATCGGCGGGTTCATGGTCGGCTCCGTCGGCCTCTCCGTCGTCGCGCACGCCGAACGGCCCGTCGTCCTGGTCCGGGCCGGCGAGCAGGCCGCCGACGAGCACGAGGCCGACCCCGTGGGGATCCCGTCGGCGGCCACGCCGTACCGGCCCGTCGTCCTGGGCCTGGACCCCACCGGCCCTGACGACTCGGTGATCGAGTTCGCGTTCGACGCGGCCGCCCGACGCTCTGCCGTCCTGCGGGTCATCAACGGCTGGAACCTGCCGCCGTACTACGTCTACGGCCTCTCCGTCGACCCGGAGTTGCACGACGAGATCGCCCGGCAGCAGGCCGCCGCCCTGGCCGAGGCCCTGCGTCCATGGCGCCAGAGGTACCCGAACGTCCAGGTCGTCGAGGAGTCCCGCTCGGGCAGCGCCGCCACCTTCCTGGTCGACGTCTCCAGCAGGTCTTCCCTGATCGTCGTGGGCCGTCGGATCCGCCGCAACCCGTTCGGCACGCACATCGGACCCGTCACGCATGCCGTCCTGCACCACGCCACCGCACCGGTGGCCGTCGTCGCCCACGACTGAGGCATCCCCAAGAGACATCACTTCCGAGAAGGAGAAACAACCATGAAGGCAGCGGTCGTCGCGCATTCGACGACCGGTCGGTGTACCGACCATCGCCCATTACGTGGAGAAGTTTCTGGCGGAGCACGAGGCACGGGACGGAACCGTGGAGACGTATGGCTACCGACTGCGTGGACACGTCGTCCCGGCCCTCGGAGATCAGCTGATCACCGAACCCCGACGGCCCGAGTACAAACGGTTCTTCGCTGATCTGGAGGCCGCAGGCATGGCGGACCCCACCGCTCACAGGTGAAGAAGGCGCTGTCCGCGATGCTGTCCGCAGCGCTCGACGATCCGGTCTTCGGGCACCTGATGCCGGGCAATCAGATCATCGGAATCAAGCTCCCGCAGGGAGGCAGGCAGAAGGCCCGCCTGACGTAGGTGCACGTCGTTGCCCTGGCCGAGGAGATCACCCCCGGCCTCCGAAATGCTCAGCGTGCCGTACCTCGCCGCCTGCTTGCGCGGTTCCTCGGTGCTGGCGGCCGAGGCGAGGTCGTCCGTGGATGCGAAGTGGGCGTAGAACGCGCCGTTGGTGAGCCCGGCATCCGACCTCAGCGTGGAGGTGCCGGAGCCGTCTGTCCCGTCCTGCTTGAGCCGTCGGTCGGCCCGCTCGATGATCCGCTGCCGCGTGACCTGTGTGTACTCCTTGGCGTACCGCGGCACAGGGCTCCTCTCCATTTCGGTTCTGTGGGGCCATTGCGTGGCATCCCGCCCTCGTCTATGGTCTGACGCACGTAATATTATGATCGGCAGGCAATTTCTGATCGATCTGTCACCGTCAGGGGTGAGGCTTGCCGTGAGCGACGTCCCCTTCCGATCCGCCGTGGAACACTCGCGTGCGCTGGCCTCGGGTGAGGTCTCGAGCCAGGAGCTCGTCGAGCTCCACCTCGGGCGGATCGCCGTCCACAACACCGCGCTGAACGCGCTGGTGACCCTCGACCCCGAGCGTGCCCGCCGCGAGGCCAGGGAGGCGGACGCCGCGCGGGCGGCAGGGCAGGACCTCGGTCCGCTGCATGGCGTGCCGATCACGGTCAAGGACAGCTTCGAGACAGCCGGGATGCGCACCGTCTGCGGGCGCACGGACCTCAAGGACTACGTGCCCGACCAGGACGCGGAGGCGGTCAAGCGGCTGCGTTCGGCCGGTGCCTGCCGCCAACGCCGCTCTGCTGGCCCGGCTCATCCGGCACCCGCGCGGCGACGCAGGTCCCGCCCTGCTCGGAACCTTCCAGTCCCACTACCGCTGGCTGCAGGCCCACACGGTGCGCAACGAGATCCGGCAGCGATGGTTCGAGTTCTTCCAGGACTTCGACATCGTGCTCATGCCGGTCACCTCGACGGCCGCCCCCGCCCACCACAACAAGCTGATCGACCGGTTCGGGCGGCCCTTCGATGTGGACGGTGTGCGACGTCCTTACTGGGACCAGGTCAAGTGGAACGCCCTCGCCAACGTCTCCGGCGGTCCGGTGACGACCATCCCGGTGCGCAGAGGCAAGAGCAGAGGCAAGAGCGGACTGCCCATCGGTCTGCAGGCCATGGGCCCGAGCGGAGGTGACCTCACCACCATCGAGTTCGCCGCGCTGCTGGGGCGCGAAGTGGACGGCTTCGTGCCGCCCCCGGCCTTCGCCTAGACGCGACCTACCAACCCGAGAACCAGGAGAACGACAATGCACAGCCCGAGCCGCAACGTGTCACGCATACTGACGGATTCCGCGTCCCAGTACCCGGAGCGCACCGCGATCGTCTTCGGTGACGACCGCATCACGTACAGAGCCCTCGATGCCGCGGCCAACCGGGTCGCGAACCTGCTCGTCTCGCGCGGCATCCAGCCGGGGGACAAGGTCGCACTGTCCTGCCCCAACCTGCCCCACTTCACCAGCATCTACTTCGGCATCCTCAAGGCCGGGGCAGCGGTCGTGCCGCTGAACGTGCTGTTGAAGGCTCGCGAGGTCGCCTACCACCTCACCGACTCCGAAGCGAAGGCCTACTTCGCGTTCGAAGGCACGGCGGAGCTGCCGATCGGGCAGACCGCATGGGAGGGCTTCCAGGCCACCGACGGCTGCGGCGAGTTCTTCCTGATCGAGGGCGCCGGCGCGCCGTGGGCCGGCGACGGGACGCCGGAGTCGTACGCAGCGGTCGTCGCCGAGCAGCCGGTGACGTTCCAGACGGTCGAGCACGACGAGGACGACACCGCGGTGGTCCTCTACACCTCCGGCACGACCGGCCGGCCCAAGGGCGCGGAGTTGCGTCACCGCAACGTGTACGACAACGCGCTCGCCGGCGTCGACCTGTTCGCCTCCGACCCCGAGCGCCCCGATACGTACCTGTGCGCGTTGCCGCTGTTCCATGCCTTCGGCCAGACCGTGATCCAGAACGGTGCCCTCGCCTTCGGCGGCACGATCGTGATGCAGCCGAGGTTCGAGGCGCGGGCAACCCTGCGTCTCATGCTCGCCCACGACGTGACGTTCTTCGCCGGCGTCCCGACGATGTACTGGGGTCTTCTCACCGCACTCGACGACACGGTCGACGTCGCCCGCCTGGCCGCGAATCTGCGCGTGGCGGTGGCCGGTGGCTCGGCGCTGCCCGGCGAGATCCACAAGCAGTTCAAGGACCGCTTCGGCGTCACGATCCTCGAGGGATACGGACTGTCCGAGACCTCCCCGGTCGCCTCCTTCTCGCGGTTCGGGGAGGAGCCCCGCGTCGGGTCGATCGGCGTGCCGATCCGGGGCGTGGAGATGAAGCTGATCCGCGACGACTGGTCCGACGTCGAGGGCGGCGCCGACGAGATCGGGGAGATCGCGATCAAGGGGCACAACGTCATGAAGGGCTACTACAAACGGCCCGAGGCGACGGCCGAGGCGATCAGGGAGGGCTGGTTCCGCTCCGGCGACCTCGCCCGCAAGGACGAGGACGGTTTCTACTACATCGTCGACCGGTCCAAAGACATGATCATCCGCGGCGGCTTCAACGTCTATCCGCGCGAGATCGAGGAAGTGCTCATGGAGCACCCGGCCGTCTCACTGGTCGCCGTCATCGGCGTACCGCACGACTCCCACGGTCAGGAGGTCAAGGCCGTCGTGGTGACGAAGGCCGGGAGCGGCACGAGTGAGGAGGAGCTCGCCGCCTGGGCGAAGGAGCGGCTTGCCGCGTACAAGTACCCGCGCGTCGTCCAGTTCGTCGCCGAACTGCCCTTGACCCCCACCGGAAAGATCCTCAAACGCGAACTCGCCTGAGCACGCTGGACGCCCTCGCGCCTGAGGCGACCGAACACCTCTCCGATACCGATGTGCCGTGCCAGGCACTCATCCCCACCGAAAGACAACCGCCTATGACCTCCCTGTCCGACCACCTGACCCTGCCCGACGTTCACACAGGTGCTGCCTAACCGGATCTTGGCTTCCTCCCCCCTCGTGAAGTGAAGGAGGGGGGGAAGTCAATGTGCTGATCCATCAGGCCTCGCAAGTCGGTGCATCGGCGAGTGGACCGGCGGACGGGATCGGGCGTGGCTGACCGCCCCGCCCCCGTCGTCCGGACCACCTGCCGACACATTTTCTTTTCATGGAAGTGACGTGCTTCGACAGGGCCCGGCGGTCGCTACCGTGATACGGCATCGGCCGCCGGGCCTGTCTCACGCACCTGTCCCCGTCCCCACGGGTCGGCACGTGGCGGGGCCGTCCTCCTCCGCTTCGGATACGGCCCCAGCTATGGGGTGTTACGTGTGCACTGCGGGTGACGTCAGGGCCGGCCTGCGCAAGTCGGGGACAAGACCCGTGTGCGCGCGGAGAAACGGACTATCCGTGTGCGCCATAAGCCTCAAGCGAGCCTGTCGCCCCGTGTCAGAGGCCCTCCGGTGCCCGCTCATGAGTCGGAGCGGTACCCCCGGGCCTGGACTGGCTGCCCGCTCAGGACAGGTCGCTGCTCGGCTGATCCGTTCCGAACAAGGTCTGAATCTCCTGTGGGGGGCGCGAGTGCAATTCACGTTCCGACGCTACGGATGAAGGGATGGAAGTGGATCCGTCACCGTATCCGTCGGGGAGCTGCCCATGGCGGTGTACACCGGTGTCGCACCATTCAGCCCGACGTCCCCCCCGCCCATGCCCAGGCCAACGTCCGACGCGTGTCCGGACCGTCGGCGGAGAGCGGCCGGCCGTGGGCTGGGCCGCGCAGCATCACAAACAGTGGTCCTGGGTGACTCGCAGACGCTCCCGGGCGAGGTGTTGCCGACCGCGGCGAAGAACCGGGCGGAGGTCACGTGCAGGCGCTGGGGCCGTCGTTGCCCTCGTTGATGAAGACCCGACTCTCACCCGCCGTCCTTGCCGCGGAGGTCAACCGGCGGTGAGGCGGCCAACATTCGCCGCTGCCGGCCCATTGGATTACGTTCGCAATACCATAGACTGGGAGAGCCAGTGAAGGCCACCGGGTCTTCCGGCCGGCTAAGGAGCGTGTGCGGTGCGGTACGGAACAGAGCACAAACAAGAGACAAGGCGGCGGATCGTGGAGATGGCGGGCCGCCGGTTCAAGCAGGACGGTATCGACGGCTCCGGGGTCTCGACGCTCATGAAGGACGCGGGACTGACCAATGGGGCCTTCTACACTCACTTCGAATCCAAGGATGACCTCGTCACCACGGCAATCGCCGACCAGTTGAAGGCGCAGGCCGAGAGCGTCGTCGCGCGGGCTGCGCCTGGCCGTGCCGGACTCGAGCAGATTGTGCGGGGGTATCTGTCGCCCCAGCACCGCGGCAGCCTTGTTGACGGCTGCCCCAACGCCGCTCTGCTCGACGAGATCGGGCGCACCACCGACACAACCAGGCAGGCGTACACCGACGGTGTGCTGGTCCTCATCGACGGCATTGCCGCCCGCATGGCGCCCGAGGATCCGTCCTCCGCGCGTGTGAAGGCGCTCAGCCTCCTCGGCCTGATGGCCGGCACGCTGCAGCTTTCCCGCGCCCTGACCGACCGTCAACTCGCCCATGAGCTCCTCGATCAAGGGATAAACAACGCCCTGGCCATGCCGGACGCCGGGCAGCGCGTCTGACGCGCCACTTCTCTGGCCCCAGGCGGTGGCCCTCGTGGGAATGGTTCGACGCCGACAGGTTCGTTCTTACAGGTCGGAGCTCTGAGCGTCGGTGCGCACAGGCGTCTGTCGGCCGGCTTGATCGCTGAGGGTGTCCTCGTTCGCACGCCGAGATGGTGGTCGTAGCCGACCGGGTGGGCTTGTCGCTACGACGTCCTGCGGGGCGAGAGGCGGGATGCCCTGGTCCGGTCTCTTGGTGGTGCGGCCGATGCCTCCGAACGCTTGGTCGCGCCGGCCGCACTGGCGAGTGTGTGCAGGGCCGCGTCGGGCGGTCGGGAGCGGAGCGAGTCCGAGGCGATGCTGCGGTCCATGAGCCCGGCCTGCGCCCCGATCCTGACTGCGGTCGCCGCCTGTGTGCGGCTCGCAGCGCTCTCTTCCTGGACCTGAACCCGCCGTCTGGTCCGTGTCGCCGTGCCGCGGCGGGAATCGGTGCGTCCGTCGGTCAGTGCGGTCGGCCGATCTCGCGGAAGTCCGACTTGCGGATCCTTGCGTGGACGCCCTTCACGTCGTCTACGACCTGGGAGACCGCGAAGTCGCCTGCCGCGCTGAGGTACGCCATCGCCAGATGGCGGTCGATGCCGTAGTCGGTGGCGAGCAGGTCCAGCGCGCAGCGCACGCAGTCGCGCATCGCCTCGTTCAGGTCCTTGTCCAGGCCGATCGGCACCAGGTAGTCGTCCGTCTCGGCGAACGGGGCGACGCGGCCGTGGCCGGGGCGCAGTGCCGCGCCGCCCGGCACCACCTCGAGCTTCACGGTGGCGCGCAACGACGCCTCGAACGCGGTGAGGGCGACCTCGCCGTCGCCCTGGGCGAAGTGGGGGTCCCCGAAGTAGACGAGCGCGTCGTCGACCTGCACCGGGAGGAACAGCGTGGCGCCCTCGCCGAGCAGGGAGATGTCGATGTTGCCCCCGTGGCGCCCCGGCGGCACCGAGTGCGGCCGCTCGTCCCCGGGCACCGCCACGCCCATCACGCCGAGGAACGGCCGCAGGGGGAAGCGCAGTGAGCCGCGGGAGGGGTCCGTCGGTTCCACCGCCATCCGGCCCCACGCGCCGTGGCGATCCGCGTGTGCCGTGGCGAAGGTGAACACCGGGCCGGGCAGTGACGGCATCTCGCCGGGGAGTGCGCCGAAGCCGTGGCGGGCGGAGACCATGCCGTACGGAACGCGCGGGGTGAGGCCGAGGACGGTGATGGCGAGCAGATCGCCGGGCCGGGCGCCGGTCACGGCGATCGGTCCGGTGACGAGGTGCGGCCCGTCATCGTCGAAGTCGTGCGGCATACCGGAGTCCGCCACCTGCTGGGCGTCGTCGAGCACGTGGGCGCCGCTGACGCCGTAACGGCCGAAGAACTGGGCGGGGTTGCGGCCCTGGTCCTCGAGAACTCCCTCGTGGCTGAGCGTGTCGACCGTGACGACGGCGCCCGGTTGCACGACCGCGCACGGTGCGTCCGCCTCGCACGGAAGGCGACCCCACAGAGTGTTCCCGGGCGTGGCCGGGACGTAGGTCGTCGACGTGATCGCTCCGTGGCCGGGCTGGAGGATCGGGAATCCGGTCGCGGCGACGTCGAGGAGGGGCGAGTCGGTCGTTGTCATGGCCCACCTTTCGTGGAGGGGAAGGGCTGGCCCGACGCTAGGAACGTCCCGTTGCCCTGGTGTTTCCGGTGGGGGTCCACGCGGTAACGCTGTCTCGTATGTCAACATGGCATCTCGCATAAGTTGCTTTGGAGGGGTGCTGGATGGACGTCGGCGACGTGGTTCTCATCGGCGGTGCCGGCCTTGTCGGTGGATTCGTCAATTCCATTGCCGGCGGTGGGTCACTGCTCCTCTTCCCCGCCCTGGTCGCCGGCGGGCTGGGTACGGTGGCCGCCAACGTCACCAACTCCGTGGCGCTCTGGCCGGGTTACCTGGGCAATGTCGCCGCACTGCGGGGGTCCTCCCGCCCGTCTTCCGTGACGTCGCTGGCGGTCGTGTCCGCGGTGGGTGCCGCCGCCGGATGTGCGCTGCTGCTGCTCACTCCGTCGCGGGTCTTCTCGGTCGCGGTGCCGTTCCTCGTTCTCGGCGCCAGTGCCCTCCTCGCCTTCCAGCCCAAGCTGCGGGCACTGCTCGGTGCCGCCGACGATGACCACCGCGTCAGGCTTTACGCCGGGACACTCGCCGGCGCGGTGTACGGCGGTTACTTCGGCGGTGGGCTGGGAGTCATCCTGATGGCCCTGCTCGGCCTCACGCTGTCCGCTCCGCTGGCCGAGGTGAGTGTCCTCAAGGGAACGTTGCAGCTGGTGGTGGCCACCGTGTCGCTCGTCGTGTTCGCGTTGTTCGGCCCCGTGCACTGGATGATCGCGCTCGTGGTCGCGCCGGCGTCCCTCGCCGGGGGAGTGCTCGGCGGCCGGCTGGCGACGAGGCTGAGCGAGCCGGTGCTGCGTGCCGCCGTGGTCGGCTTCGGCGTGCTTGCCGGCGTCTGGCTGGGTATCCGCGCCTTCGGCTGACCCCCGCCGCTACGGGGAGGGTCGGTGGATCGTCAGGCCGTGCAGGCCCGGCCACCGCGCGGGTCCAACGGCGAACACCGCGTCCGCTGTTGGGCCCGTGCGGCAGCCGGCTGGTGCCGGGCGATCGGTGTCCGAACGCCGTCCGCAGGCCGAGGACGGCTCAGAGGTCGAGGACGAGTCGGTCGCCCTGACACCGGCCGACACAGATCATCATCGTGCGCCCGGCAAGGCGTTCCTCGTCGCTGAGCACGGAGTCCCGGTGCTCCGGCGTCCCGGCGAGCACACGGGTCTCGCAGGCGCCGCAGTATCCCTTCTCGCAGTCGTAGGACAGGCCGCTCACGGCGTCGCGCAGGACCTCGATGAGGCGGCGGCCGGCCGGCACGGCGAGGGTGACTCCCGTGCGCGCGAGCTGGACCTCGAAGGGCTGGTTCTCGGCCGCGTCGAAGGCTGTTTCGAGGCCGTCGCCGGCGGTGAAGCGCTCCAGGTGCAGCCGTTCGGTGAGGCCGAGGACGGCGCACTCGCGCTCGACGGCCGCCAGCATCGGCGCCGGCCCGCACGCGTAGACCGCGGTGTCCGCGTCCAGCCCGCCCAGCACCCGGGGAAGGTCCGGCATCCCGGCCTCGTCCTGCGGGAGCAGGGTGAGCGCGTCGCCGGCGACGGCGGAGAGCTCGTCGGTGAACGCCATCGTCGAGCGGGTGCGCCCGCCGTACACGACGGTGAACGGCGTGCCGCGTCCGGCGGCCTCGCGGACCATGGCGAGGATCGGTGTGACGCCGATGCCACCGGCGAGGAACAGGTAGGACGGCGCCGACGTGAGCGGGAAGTGGTTGCGCGGCCCGCGGACCGCGAACGTGGCTCCCGGGCGGGCGAGTTCGTGCAGTTCGGCCGAGCCGCCCCGGCCCTGGGGCTCGCGCAGGACGCCGATGCGCCACGTCGTGGCGTCGGCGGGGTCGCCGCACAGCGAGTACTGACGGAGCCTGCCCGAGGGCAGCCGCAGTTCGACGTGCGCGCCGGGCCGCCACGCGGGGAGTTCGCCTCCGCCCGGCAGTCCGAGGTCGACGGCGACGACGTCCTCGGCTGCGGTGCGTACCGCGGTGACCCGCAGCGGGGTGGGCGTGGTCAGTGCGCGGACCGAGCCTGCCGCTCCCGTCGCCCGGGGACCGGGCGTGAAGAGCGCCGGGATCGCGTCCCAGCCGGACTGGTTGCCGCGCGTCGGGTAGGCGACGAGCCCGTCTTCGATCACCTGGTAGTCGGGCAGCCGGGTCAGCACCTGCGTCATCAT
>NZ_JBQQCG010000066.1:0-68007 GCF_052245575.1 Streptomyces sp. 2A115
CCTGTGCGCGAGGCCGCTGGCCGCTCCGTGCAGGGGGCCTTCAAGGACGCCGAGGCCCGCTGAGACGGCGGCGTACGCGTGGGCGTGGGCCGAGGCGGCGACCCGGACCGCGAGCGTCGAGGCGGCCAGGTCATGGTCGACGAGCAGCCCGAGTGCCGTGTCCAGGGCGCGCAGGGACGCCTCGTCGGCCTCCCGGCCGCTGAGCCGGGCCCACAGGCGGTGCGCCAACGGGCCCTCGTCCCGGTGGCCGTGCCGCTTGGGCGGCAGGGCGGCGACGAGCGTGGGGATCAGGGTGCGGGCCGTGCCGAGCACGGCTTCCTCGGAGAGGTCGAAGCGCAGCGGGTCCGCGGTCGCCGCGGCGATGGCCGCCACGCGGAGCCGGTCAGTGGGGCCCGTGTGCTCGGGCAGCGCGTCGACGGCGCGGCGGGCCACGGCGACGGACGCGTCCGGGGCGGTGAAGATTACGCCGGGGCGCAGAACGCCCGTCCAGAGCCACTCGGCGACCTCTTCGTAGGAATGGCGCGCGGCCAGCTCGGTCGCGTCGACGCCCCGGAAGTAGTAGCGATCCTTGTCGATCAAGGTGATCCGGGTGCGGACGGAGAGCTTGCCCGCGGCCGGTGAACTCTCGGCCGGCTCACGCCTGTTGCGCCGCGCGAGCGCCTCCACCTCCTTGGCGTCGAACGTGCTGCCCCGGCCGGCTGGACTGCGTCGGCTGCCGAGCTGGCCGCGGCTCACGTACGCGTACACCGTTTCGGGCTTCACGCCGAGTAGTTCCGCGGCCTCCTTGGTGCTGATCCGCCGCCCTGCATGCGCGGAGGCCGGTTCTTGATCCCTCATGAGCGTCACCATATCTGTATGACCGAATATTGATTCAATCAATATTGACAGAGATTGAGTCAAGCATGGACAGTCGAATCAATTACAGGGAGGAACGCATGTCGATCAACCAGGCCCCTATCGCCTCCGCAGATGTGCCGCGAGGACTCGCGGGCGTCGTCGTCACCGACACCGTGCTCGGTGATGTCAGAGGGCTCGAGGGGTTTTATCACTATCGCCAGTACTCGGCCGTCGAACTCGCGCAGACCCGCGGGTTCGAGGACGTATGGCATCTGCTGGTCCACGGCGAACTGCCGGACGCGGGGCGGCGTTCCGCCTTCATGGCGCGGACTGCGGACCTGCGGCGGCTGCCGGGGGAGGTGCGGGCCGCGCTGCCCGCGATCGCCGCGGCCGGCGGGCGGTCCGGGGCGCTCACCGGGATGCGGACCGCGTTGTCGCTGCTCGGTGCGGCCCGGGGGTTCCGGCCGGTGTACGACATTGACGCCGATCAACGTCGTGCGGACACGCTCGCTGCGTCGGCGGCCGTACCGACGCTGTTGACCGCGCTCCACCGGCTTGGGCTGGGTTTGGATCCGATCGAGCCGCGTGACGATCTGCCCTATGCCGCCAACTACCTCTACATGCTGACCGGTTCGGAACCGGATCCGGAGCGGGCACGGGCGATCGAGCAATACCTGATCGCAACCATTGATCATGGATTCAACGCGTCAACATTCACCGCCCGGGTGATCACGTCGACCGGCGCGGACGTCGCGGCCTGCCTCGTCGGCGCGGTGGGAGCCCTTTCCGGCCCGCTCCACGGTGGTGCCCCGAGTCGGGCCCTGGACACCCTCGACGCGATCGGAACACCGGACCGCATCGACTCCTGGATCCGCGAACGGGTCCTCGAGGGCGACCGCATCATGGGCTTCGGCCACCCCGTCTACCGCACCGAGGATCCCCGCTCGCGCATGCTCCGGGGCATCGCCCAGCGGTTCGGCGGCCCTCTGGTCGACTTCGCGGTCGAGGTCGAACGCCACGTGGAGGCGATCCTCGCGGAGCTCAAACCCGGCCGTGAGCTGCACACGAACGTCGAGTTCTACGCGGGCGTCGTCATGGAGCTGTGCGGCCTCCCGCGCGAGATGTTCACTCCGACGTTCGCGGCGGCCCGCGTGGTCGGCTGGAGCGCCAACATCCTGGAACAGGCGGAGGATCCGAAGATCATTCGGCCGGCGGCGCGGTATGTGGGGCCGGTGCCGGAGGTGGCGTAAGGCCTCACCTTCTATGTTCCGGACCCCGGCTTCTATGTTCCGGACCCCGGCGCAGGAGTCCGAGGGCTGTTCACCTCAGCGATCGCCTGCTCGAAGATCTTGAACAACCGGCCCTCATCGCTGTCCGTCGGCAGGGCGGCCTTCGTCGGGCGGGACGCCGCCCAGTAGCGGTTGAACGCCGGGCTCCGGACCAGGTTTCGCGCGTGCACGAGTATCTCGTCGTCGGAGTAGCTGCCCCACGTGTAGGCGAGCACGTAGTGGTTGAAGGTCAGGTTGGCGAAGAGGTTCTGGCGGAGCGCGGAGTTCGGCTCCGCCGGGAAGTCGCCCCAAACCTCGGCGAGCAGCGGATCGTCCATCGCCATCTGAGTCAGCTGCATGTGGAGGCTGCGCATGTCTGCCTCCGCGCTCCGGCGTAGCTCAGCGCGGGAGGAAGCCAGCTCGTCGCGTTGCAAAGACAGCTCGTGTCGCTGTAGCCGCAGTTCTCGCTGCTGAAAGAGGAGGGTGACGATGAGCAGAAGCAGCGCCAGGCCGGAGAAGACGGCGCTCACGCCGCCGAAGTAGTCTCCAATGGCACTGCGCTCCGCGGCCGTCCGCCGATTGCCGTTGGCCGCTTCGACGCCTCGTATCAGCCAGCCGCTGAGAGCGACCGATGCCGCGCCAACCGCGGCTATCCCAGCGACCGTTGCGGCCAGCCACGTACAGACGGAGATCGCTGACCGCCACGTACGAGCACGCGCCATGGATCCCTCCCCTGGAGTCCGCGGGATCCTTCCCTCGTCCCCCACGGCGAAACGGGCCCGGTGCCTTGTGGGCCCGAGCCCGCGTGGTCTGTCCCCTGGGCTAGTCGTCGGGGATGTCGTCCTTGGCGCAGATCACGGTGTGGCGATCAACAACGACGATGCGTTCGTCGGCGGCTCGGATGCGGCCCGGCGGAAGCAGGGATTCGAGGCGATCGGTCTCGTCCCTGCCGATGACGGCGAAGTCGCCGTCGGTGAGCTTGAAGATGTCTGGACACGTCTGCCCGGAAAGGCAGCCCCGCTTACACGGGGGCAGCCCCACACGGTGGGCTATGGACAGCTTGCGGGCGTTCAGGCGCCCGATGTGTGCGGTCAAATTGTGTCTCCTGGTGCTGTGAGGGGTGGAGCGAGGCGGAGCGACGAGATGTGATCCAGGCATCAAGGCCGGGTTGCGGCCGGTTCAGACGTCCGGGATGTCTCTCTTGGCTCGAACGAGGGTCTCGCGACTGATGACGACGATGCGCTCGTAGTCGGCACGTGCAGCATCGGTAGGGAGCTCGCCGTCGAGCGCGTCTGTCCTGTCTGTCCCGATGACAGCGAAGTTTCCGTCGCTGAGTTCGAAGATGTCAGGGCAGGTGTCCCCGTTGAGGCTGCCACGTTCGCGGGGGCTCGCACCAAGCCGGCGCACGATCTTCAAAGTGGATCCCGGTCCTTGCAACAGTAGGCGATAAGGGCGGGGCAAGATTAGCCGCCTTCTGTTACTGATGAGGCCGTGATTTAGCCCAACTGGCCCTCATCGTCGGGCGGTTCACCGACCACCCACCACTCTTCAGAGTCGGCGTCCTCCAAGTCGTGGATGAGGGAGTCCGTCATTCGACCCACCCGGGCTTCGACCGAGGAGTCATTCAGGCTTGCGCGGTGGGGGCGAGTTGTCTCCCAGTACTCGCGGAAGACCTGGTTGCGGCAGATCACGCGAAGGTGGCCGTGAAGCTCATCCCAGTTGACGACGCCAAGGCGATAGGCGAGCAGATGGTTGGTGTACATGGCATTGGCGAAGAGGAACTGTCGCCGCTGAGTGGGTGAATCGGCGTCTGCGCTACTGAACACGGCGGCCAGATCCGGGTCGTCCATGGCCTTGCTCAACAGGTAGAACTGCAAGCGCTGTTGCTCCGCGAGCATGGCTTGCCTGCTGTTGGCGTGCTCCATCCGCGTGACTCGCAACCGCAACTCCTCGTGCTGTCGTTGCTGTGAGGCCAAGGCGACCAGAACCCCGGCTGCGAACGCGAGCCCCGCCGTTGCGGCGGATCCCACCCCTCGTATCCCATGTTTCTGTGTGACCATGTCAACCCCCGAATCAGGCGACCGTCCGCCGGTCGTCGGTGCGGGTCGACAGGGAGCAGACCGGCGAGCGGTGGGCGGCGCGCTTGCCGTCTCCCAGGGTGCCGAGCGGCTCTGATCGGCGGGGAGGCGGAGAGGAGGCGCACGGAGGGAAGCGCGGGTCGCGCAACTCGGCGCCATGCCAGACGTGTGCCCCGCGAGCGCCGCTAACAATCGTTCACTTCGCGGACTTTCCACCGGCTCGTATCCTTGGTCGGCATTCATTCCCCGTAACAAGAGCCGGTCCGTGAGCCGGTGTACGCATTGGTGTGAGAGAGGTCGCGCGTTGAGTCAGGCGAGCCCCCCGCAGATCCCGGTCCTCGTCCTCGCCGGTTTCCTGGGATCAGGCAAGACCACCCTGCTCAACCACCTCCTGCACCGCAGCGGAGGCAGCCGCATCGGGGCCGTCGTCAACGACTTCGGGGCGATCGAGATCGACGCGATGGCGGTCGCCGGCGCGCTCGGCGACTCCACCGTCTCCCTCGGGAACGGGTGCCTGTGCTGTGCCGTGGACGCGAGCGAGCTCGACGTCTACTTGGACCGGCTCGCCCAGCCCGCCGCGGGTATCGACGTGATCGTCATCGAGGCGAGCGGCCTCGCCGAGCCGCAGGAGCTCGTGAAGATGCTCCTCGCCGGCGAGAACCCGCGCATCGTCTACGGCGGGCTCGTGGAGGTCGTCGACGCCGCCGAGTTCGACGCCACCCGCGAGAAGCATCCCGAGATCGACCGGCACCTCGCCATCGCCGATCTCGTGGTCGTCAACAAGGCGGACCGGGCGCCGGACCCCGAGCGTGTACTCCGCCTCGTGCGGACGCTCACCGACCGTGCCGCCGTCGTGCCCGCCTCGTACGGGCGGATCGACCCCGAGTTCCTCTTCGACCGCAGGCCGGACGAGGAGCGCATCGGGCAGCTCTCCTTCGACGACCTCCACCGCCACGAGGAGGGCGGCGACAACGGCCATGACGGCCACCGCGGCCATCTGCACTCCGCCTACGAGTCCCTCGACTTCGTGTCCGAAGTGCCCCTCAGTCCTCGGCGGTTGATGGACTTCCTCGACAGCAGGCCCGAGGGCCTCTACCGCATCAAGGGGTACGTCGACTTCGGCGCCGCCGACCCCCGCAACCGGTACGCCGTGCATGCCGTGGGCCGGTTCCTGCGCTTCTACCCGGAGCCCTGGACTCCGGGCGAACGCCTCACCCAGCTCGTCCTCATCGGCTCCGGCATTGACGCCCGTGCCCTCGCCAAGGAACTGGAAGCGTGCAAAGAGAACGCCCCACACGCCGACGAGCACAGCATGTGGGGCGTTCTCCGGTACGTACAGGAGCAGGACCCTGACGGGCAGGGCCAGGGCCCGGAGGCTTAGGCCTGGCCAGGCCGGGAGGCTCAGGCCGGGCCCGCCACCACCGAGACCGTCTTCGCCAGCGAGACCCCCGAGCCGTCCCGCCGCGGATCCATCTCCGGTAGGTCCGCCGGCGTCCCGTTCTTCTGCGCGGCCCGGGCCGGAGCGGGGCCGGCCCACGCCAGGCTGAGGCAGTCCTCGCCCTTCAGGAACCGCTGGCAGCGCACGCCACCGGTGGCACGGCCCTTGCGCGGGTACTGGTCGAACGGGGTCAGCTTCGCGGTCGTCTGGACCGAGTCGTCGAGCGTGCCGCGCGAACCCGCCACCGTGAAGACCACCGCGTCCACCGCCGGATCGACCGCCGTGAAGGAGATCACCTTGGCACCGTCCGTGAGCTTGACGCCCGCCACGCCGCCCGCGGGCCGGCCCTGCGGGCGGACCTGGGAGGCCTGGAAGCGCAGCAGTTGGGCGTCGTCCGTGATGAAGACCAGGTCCTCCTCGCCCGTACGCAGCTCGGCCGCGCCGACGATCCGGTCGCCGTCCTTGAGCGTGATGACCTCCAACTCCTCCTTGTTCGAGGGATAGTCGGGAACCACCCGCTTGACGACGCCCTGCTCTGTGCCGAGGGCCAGACCCGGCGACGACTCGTCGAGCGTCATCAGGCAGACGACCTCCTCGTCGCCCTCCAGGGTCAGGAACTCCGAAATCGGCGCGCCCCCCGAGAGGTTCGGCGCCGCGGCGGTCTCGGGCAGCTGAGGGAGGTCGATGACGTTGATCCGCAACAGCCGTCCGGTGGACGTGACCGCGCCGATCGCCCCCTGCGCCGTCGCCGGGACGGCGGAGACGATCAGGTCGTGCTTGGCGCGCTTGCCGTCGCCCTCCCCGAAGGGGTCACCGTTGGCCGTACGCGCGAGCAGCCCCGTCGACGACAGGAGCACCCGGCACGGGTCGTCGGCCACCTGCAGCGGCACGGCCGCGGCGGAGGAACCGGCGGACTCCAGCAGCACCGTGCGCCGCTCGGTGCCGAACTTCTTGGCCACGGCGGCCAGTTCGCCCGACACCAGCTTGCGCAGCTCGGCGTCCGATTCCAGGATGCCGGTCAGCTCGTCGATCTCGCCGTTGAGCCGGTCGCGCTCCGTCTCGAGCTCGATGCGGTCGAACCTGGTGAGGCGGCGCAGCGGCGTGTCCAGGATGTACTGCGTCTGGACCTCGCTCAGCGAGAAGCGCTCGATCAGGCGCTCCTTGGCCTGCGCGGAGTTGTCACTGGAGCGGATGAGGCGGATGACCTCGTCGATGTCGATCAGGGCCACCAGAAGGCCCTCGACCAGGTGCAGCCGGTCGCGCTTCTTGCCGCGGCGGAACTCGCTGCGGCGGCGCACGACCTCGAAGCGATGGTCGAGGTACACCTCCAGGAGTTCCTTGAGGCCCAGCGTGAGCGGCTGGCCGTCCACCAGCGCCACATTGTTGATGCCGAAGGACTCCTCCATCGGCGTCAGCTTGTAGAGCTGCTCCAGGACCGCCTCCGGCACGAAACCGTTCTTGATCTCGATGACCAGGCGCAGGCCGTGCGCCCGGTCGGTGAGGTCCTTGACGTCCGCGATGCCCTGCAGCTTCTTCGCGCCGACCAGGTCCTTGATCTTGGCGATCACCTTCTCCGGGCCGACGGTGAAGGGCAGCTCGGTGACGATGATGCCCTTGCGGCGCGGCGTCACGTTGTCCACCGAGACCGTCGCGCGGATCTTGAAGGTACCGCGGCCCGTCTCGTACGCGTCCCGGATCCCCGAGAGGCCGACGATCCGACCGCCCGTGGGCAGGTCGGGGCCCGGCACGTGCCTCATGAGCGTCTCGAGATCGGCGCCCGGGTAACGGATCAGGTGCCGGGCGGCGGCGATCACCTCGCCGAGGTTGTGCGGCGCCATGTTCGTCGCCATACCGACCGCGATGCCCGACGAGCCGTTGACCAGCAGGTTCGGGTAAGCGGCCGGGAGGACCGACGGCTCCTGCTCCTGGCCGTCGTAGTTCGGCGTGAAGTCGACCGTGTTCTCGTCGATCGACTCCGTCATCAGGGAGGTCGCGTCGGCCATCCGGGCCTCGGTGTACCGCATGGCGGCCGGCGGGTCGTCGTTGCCGAGCGAGCCGAAGTTGCCGTGGCCGTCGACCAGCGGCAGGCGCATGGAGAAGGGCTGGGCAAGGCGCACCAGGGCGTCGTAGATCGACGCGTCGCCGTGCGGGTGGAGCTTACCCATGACCTCGCCGACGACGCGGGCGCACTTCACATAGCCGCGGTCGGGGCGCAGGCCCATCTCGTTCATCTGGTAGACGATGCGGCGGTGCACGGGCTTGAGGCCGTCGCGGGCGTCCGGCAGGGCTCGGGAGTAGATGACCGAGTACGCGTACTCGAGGAAGGAGCCCTGCATCTCGTCGACGACGTCGATGTCGAGGATTCGCTCCTCAAAGTCGTCGGGCGGCGGGGTCTTCGTGCTGCGGCGGGCCATCGCTGCTGCGGCTCCTTCACAGTCTCTGCCGGGGCATGAACGGGTTCTGACGGGCTCCATTGTGGACCGGCCCACTGACAACGTGGACCACGGCCCATCCGTACGGGCTCCCGAGGGTGCCCGCGTGCTCGCTCTCGGCGTACGCGACGCGGGAACTTCGCCAGCTGTCGGCGCGCTTGCATACAGTGGCATGACTAGCAGGAATTCAGCAGTTTTCCGCGATCGAAGGGACGTACATGCCCATGGGTCACACGGCCACAGCTGAGGCCGGCTCCGGCGGCCTGACAGCGACCGAGCACCGCCTGGCGAACGGCCTGCGCGTGGTGCTCTCCGAGGACCACCTGACCCCGGTCGCGGCGGTGTGCCTCTGGTACGACGTCGGCTCGCGGCACGAGGTCAAGGGCCGCACCGGCCTTGCCCACCTCTTCGAGCACCTGATGTTCCAGGGCTCGGGCCAGGTGAAGGGCAACGGTCACTTCGAACTGGTGCAGGGCGCGGGCGGTTCGCTCAACGGCACGACCAGTTTCGAGCGGACCAACTACTTCGAGACCATGCCCACGCACCAGCTGGAGCTCGCCCTCTGGCTGGAAGCCGATCGCATGGGCTCGCTGCTCGCCGCGCTCGACGACGAGTCGATGGAGAACCAGCGGGACGTCGTCAAGAACGAGCGCCGGCAGCGGTACGACAACGTTCCCTATGGCACCGCTTTCGAGAAGCTGACCGGGCTCGCCTACCCGGAGGGCCATCCTTACCACCACACCCCGATCGGGTCGATGGCGGACCTGGACGCGGCCACTCTTGAAGACGCGCGCGCCTTTTTCCGCACCTACTACGCGCCCAACAACGCCGTTCTGTCGATCGTCGGAGACATCGACCCGGAGCAGACGCTCGCCTGGGTCGAGAAGTACTTCGGCTCGATTCAGGGCCACGACGGCAAGCCCGCCCCGCGTGACGGCGCGCTGCCGGAGATCATCGGCGAGCAGCTGCGCGAGGTCGTCGAGGAGGAGGTCCCGGCCCGCGCGCTGATGGCCGCCTACCGGCTGCCGGAGGACGGCACGCGCGCGTGCGACGCGGCCGACCTGGCCCTGACCGTCCTCGGCGGCGGCGAGTCGTCCCGCCTCTACAACCGGCTCGTACGCCGTGACCGCACCGCGGTGGCCGCCGGGTTCGGCCTGCTGCGCCTCGCCGGAGCGCCCTCCCTGGGGTGGCTCGACGTGAAGACGTCCGGCGACGTCAAGGTGCCGGTCATCGAGGCCGCCGTCGACGAGGAGCTCGCCCGGTTCGCCGAGGAGGGCCCCACGGCCGAGGAAATGGAGCGGGCCCAGGCCCAGTTGGAGCGTGAGTGGCTGGACCGGCTCAGCACGGTCGCGGGCCGCGCCGACGAACTGTGCCGGTACGCCGTGCTGTTCGGCGACCCGCAGCTCGCCCTGAGCGCCGTCCAGCGCGTGCTCGACGTCACGGCCGAGGAGGTGCAGGAGGTCGCGAAGGCCCGCCTGCGCCCCGACAACCGCGCGGTGCTGGTCTACGAGCCGGTCGCCGCGGAAAACGCCGACGCTGCCGAAGACACCGACGCCGCTGAAGACACCGACGAGGAGGCGGCCAAGTGACCGAGCTCGCCACGATGGACTTCCACCCCCAGCCGCAGGCCGGCGAGGCCAGGCCCTGGGCCTTCCCGGCACCCGAGCGCGGCACGCTCGACAACGGCCTGACGGTGCTGCGCTGCCACCGGCCCGGCCAGCAGGTCGTCGCCGTCGAAATCCTCCTGGCCGCCCCGTTGGAGGCCGAACCGCAGGGCCTGGACGGCATCGCCACGATCATGGCGCGTGCCTTCTCCGAAGGCACCGACAAGCACTCCGCCGAGGAGTTCGCCGCCGAGCTGGAGCGCTGCGGCGCCACCCTCGACGCCCACGCCGACCATCCCGGCGTACGGCTCAGCCTCGAGGTGCCCGTCTCCCGGCTCCCCAAGGCGCTCGGTCTGCTCGCCGACGCCCTCAGGGCCCCCGCCTTCGAGGACAGCGAGGTCGAGCGGCTGGTGCGCAACCGGCTCGACGAGATCCCGCACGAGACCGCCAACCCGTCCCGACGCGCCGCCAAGGAGCTCTCCAAGGAGCTCTTCCCGGCCACTTCGCGCATGTCGCGCCCGCGCCAGGGCACCGAGGAGACGGTCGCCGCGATCGACTCGGCAGCCGTACGCGCCTTCTACGAGAGGCACGTACGCCCCGCCACGGCCACCGCGGTCGTCGTCGGTGACCTCACCGACGTCGACCTCGACGGGCTGTTCGGTGACACGCTCGGCTCCTGGACCGGCTCGCAGGCACAGGCCCGCCCCGTGCCGCCGGTGACCGCCGACGACACCGGACGCGTGGTCATCGTCGACCGCCCCGGAGCCGTCCAGACGCAGCTGCTCATCGGCCGCGTCGGCGCCGACCGCCACGACCGCGTGTGGCCCGCCCAGGTGCTCGGCACGTACTGCCTCGGCGGCACCCTCACCTCCCGCCTGGACCGCGTCCTGCGCGAGGAAAAGGGTTACACCTACGGTGTGCGGGCGTTCGGCCAGGTGCTGCGCTCCGCGCCCCCGTCTCCCTCCGGCGGGGCTACGGGCGCCGCGATGCTCGCCATCAGCGGCTCCGTGGACACCCCGAACACCGGCCCGGCGCTCGACGACCTGTGGAAGGTGCTGCGCACCCTCGCGGCCGAGGGGCTGACGGACTCCGAGCGCGACATCGCCGTGCAGAACCTGGTGGGCGTCGCACCCCTCAAGTTCGAGACCGCGGCCGCGGTGGCGAGCACGCTCGCCGACCAGGTCGAGCAGTACCTGCCGGACGACTACCAGGCGACGCTGTACCAGCAACTCGCCGCCACCGGCACCGTGGAGGCCACGGCGGCCGCCGTGAGCGCCTTCCCGGTGGACCGTCTGGTGACCGTCCTCGTCGGCGACGCCGCGCAGATCGAGGAGCCGGTCAGGGCCCTCGGAATCGGTGAAGTGAGCGTCGTACCGGCGGAGTAGAGGCGCAGTAGGGGAGTGGACACAGGCAACTCCTGGGGCCCGGGCGACTGAAGAGTCGTCCGGGCCTTCTTTTGCCCGGACTTCATCCCTGGTTCGTGGGTTGTCCGTATTGATAGGGAGGTTGCCTGTCTGCCCTGTGGCATGCGCTACAAAAGCCTTGATCCGTTTGTTGATTGAAAGTTCCCGCGCTTAGCGTCGGTCCGGCTGTTCGTCAGGCAGTGCGCCGCACCCGCGGCACCGGACAGTCATCGCCGAGTCCCCGTACGGCGCGAGCCAGGGGAGCCGGGGACCCACACCAAGTCCCTGGGGTGAATCGGGCGACCTCCACGCAGTGGAGTGAGCCCGTAGGAGACCTTCCTAACTCCGAACCCGTCAGCTAACCCGGTAGGCGAGAAGGAAGGAAAGGACCAGCCACTTCATGGCGTTCACCCGCGCCACCGGGAAGCACCGTCGTCCCAGCCGCATGAAGCGCACGACCCGCAGGACCGTGGGCGTCGCCGCACTCGCCACCACCGGAGTCGTCGGCACACTGGCCGCCCCGGCGCTCGCGGCCGAGAGGTCGGTCGAGCAGACGGGCCTCACCCAGGCCGTCACCATCGGTGACACGGTCGCCGACCAGATCGACGCCCAGGCCGCCGCCCAGCAGCACGCCGCCGACGTGGCCGCCGCCCGCGAGAAGGCCGAGGCGGAGGCGAAGAAGCGCGCCGAGGAGGCCGAGAAGAAGGCCGAGGAGAGGGCCAAGAAGGAGCGCGAGGCCGAGGCCCGTGCCGCCCGCGAGGCCGAGCGCAAACGCCTCCTCGGCACGTACGTCGCCCCCGTCGCCGACTCGTACGTCTCCACCGGCTACAAGACCGGCGGCGCCGTCTGGTCCTCCGGCAGCCACACCGGCATCGACTTCCACGCCGGAAGCGGCACCGCCGTGCGCGCCGTGGGCTCCGGAACCGTCGTCGAGGCAGGCTGGGGTGGCGCGTACGGCAACGAGGTCGTCATCAAGATGAACGACGGCACGTACACCCAGTACGGCCACCTGTCGTCCATCGGCGTCTCCGTCGGCCAGACGGTCACCCCGGGGCAGCGGATAGGCCTCTCCGGGGCGACCGGCAACGTCACCGGGGCGCACCTCCACTTCGAGGCGCGCACATCCGCGGAGTACGGCTCGGACATCGACCCCACCGCCTACCTCCGCTCGCACGGCGTGAACGTCTGAAGACCTGACGTCCGGCTCGCGGCATCTCTCCCGAAGGCCCTGGCTCACCGAGCCGGGGCTTTCGTGCGTCCTGACGCTTGCTGCCCTCTTCGTGACTGCTTCCTGACCGGACGACTACCTGTTCAGTGGCGCGGTGTGTCCAAAAAATAGCCATGGATTCCGGCCTGACATCGGAATTTCCGGCTCTCTGCAATAGAGTCACTGAACAAGCGTCAATCGACCGCGTTTCGCGGGGGTTAAGGCGGAGGTCCGGTCATGCGTATTCCCGCGCACTCGGTATGCACGGCGATCCGTGACGACATCGTCGCGGGTGTCTACGAGCGCGGCAGCCGGCTCACCGAAGAACTGCTCGCGCGCCGTTATGGCGTCTCCCGGGTTCCGGTGCGCGAGGCCCTGCGCACCCTGGAGGCGGAGGGCTTCGTCGTGACCCGCCGGCACGCGGGCGCGTGCGTCGCGGAGCCCACCGAGCAGGAGGCCGCCGACCTGCTGGAGATGCGCATGCTGCTGGAGCCGCTGGGCGCAGCGCGGGCCGCTCAGCGCCGCACCGAGGCGCACCTCAAGGTGCTGCGAGGCCTGGTCAGGCTGGGGCAGGAGCGGGCCAGGAAAGGCAACAGCGAGGATCTGCGCTCGCTGGGGGGCTGGTTCCACGAGACGCTCGCACAGGCCTCCGGCAGTCCTGCGCTGACCTCGACGCTGGCCCAGCTGCGGCACAAGATCGCGTGGATGTACGCGGTCGAGTCGCCGGCCCATCCCACCGAGTCCTGGGGCGAGCACGGCGCCATCGTGGACGCCGTCGCGCGCGGCGACAGCGAGCGGGCCCGGGCGATCACGACGCTGCACGCGGAGCGGGCGTCGGGCGCGCACCGGCTGCGCTTTCCCGGTGGCGGGGAGCGCGCGGAACGCGTGAGGACTTCGCAACATCCCGTAAACACGGCGAGCCTGCGTTATTAACAGTGCCGCCGTATACAAAGAGAAGTAATTCGCGGGGGATTATTTCTGCTGCCTATAATCCGAAAAAGCAAAGGGCCCGCCTCGTATTAGAGGCGAGCCCTTCAGTGTGTGCGGGTGGAGCGGCATCTTGAAACGAAGGCCACGGCCACCATCAATTGAGTAACCCCGAAGGTGCGCAACCACCTCCGCGAGAGCGGCGCCGGCTCAGGCGCAGAGGCGCGCTCAGACCGTCTCGGGAAGCTCATCGAGGCCGTCGGCGACCAGCTTCGCCAGGCGGTCGAGCGCCACGTCCGCGCCCTCGGCGGCGGAGGACAGCACGATCTCCTCGCCGCCCTGGGCGCCCAGGCCGAGGACCGCGAGCATGGAAGCCGCGTTGACGGGGGTGCCGTCGGCCTTGGCGATCGTCACGGGGACGCCGGAGGCGGTGGCCGCCCGGACGAAGATGGAGGCGGGACGGGCGTGGAGGCCCTCGGCCCAGCCGACGTTGACGCGGCGCTCAGCCATGTGATGCTGCCCTTCAGGTGTCTCACGGTTGTCTAGACCATTGTTCCATAGCGTGAAGCGGTGGCCTGAGCGGGGCGCAAATCCCCGCCGGGGACGGGCTTCGGACCCAAGACTGCCTCGCGCCGTTGTCGCACGCGAGCCCGTCGTTGTCGGACCTGAGTCGTACTCTGGGGCCCATGCAGACCGAGCCGGACCGGCATGAGTACCCCGCTCACTGGGAGGCCGACGTAGTGCTGCGCGACGGCGGCACCGCGCGCATCCGGCCCATCACGGCCGATGACGCCGACCGCCTGGTCAGCTTCTACGAGCAGGTGTCCGACGAGTCGAAGTACTACCGCTTCTTCGCGCCGTACCCGCGCCTGTCCGCCAAGGACGTCCACCGCTTCACCCACCACGACTTTGTGGACCGGGTGGGACTCGCGGCCACGGTCGGCGGCGAGTTCATCGCCACCGTACGCTACGACCGCATCAACGCCGATGGGCTGCCCGCCTCCGCGCCCGCCGACGAGGCCGAGGTCGCCTTCCTCGTGCAGGACGCCCACCAGGGGCGCGGTGTCGCCTCCGCTCTCCTCGAACACGTCGGGGCCGTGGCCCGCGAGCGCGGCATCCGCCGCTTCGCCGCCGAGGTACTGCCCGCCAACACCAAGATGATCAAGGTGTTCACGGACGCCGGGTACCAGCAGAAGCGCAGCTTCGAAGACGGCGTCGTACGCCTGGAGTTCGACCTGGAGCCCACCGACCGCTCGCTCGCCGTGCAGCGCGCACGCGAACAGCGGGCGGAGGGGCGGTCCGTGGCGCGGCTCCTGGCGCCCGGCTCGGTCGCCGTCATCGGGGTGGGTCGCACACAAGGGGGAGTGGGGCGCAGCGTCCTCGAGAACCTCCGTGAGGCCGGCTTCACCGGACGCCTGTACGCGGTCAACGGGGCGGTCCAGGAGAAGGGGCTCGCCGGGGTCCCGGCGCACCGCTCCGTCCGCGACATCGCCGGCCCCATCGACCTGGCCGTCGTCGCCGTCCCGGCCGAGCGCGTCCCCGAAGTCGTCGCCGAATGCGGTGAGCACGGGGTGCAGGGACTCGTCGTGGTCTCCGCCGGGTACGCCGAGGGCGGTCCCGAAGGCCGGGAGCGCCAGCGAGAGCTCGTGCGCCAGGCGCGTACGTACGGGATGCGCATCATCGGACCCAACGCCTTCGGAGTCATCAACACCTCCCCGGAGGTGCGGCTCAACGCCTCACTCGCACCGCAGATGCCACGGGCCGGACGGATCGGCCTGTTCGCGCAGTCCGGCGCCATCGGGATCGCCCTGCTGTCCCGGCTGCACCGGCGCGGCGGCGGGGTCACGGGCGTGACCGGCGTGTCCACGTTCGTCTCCTCGGGCAACCGCGCGGACGTGTCGGGCAACGACGTCCTGCAGTACTGGTACGACGACCCCGACACCGATGTCGCGCTCATGTACCTCGAATCGATCGGGAACCCCCGGAAGTTCACCCGCCTCGCCCGGCGCACGGCGGCGGCGAAGCCACTGGTCGTCGTCCAGGGCGCACGGCACGGCGGCGCCGCGCCCCAGGGGCACGCCGTACGGGCCACGCGGCTGCCGCACACGACCGTTTCCGCGCTGCTGAGGCAAGCCGGAGTCATCCGGGTGGACACGATCACGGAGCTGGTCGACGCGGGGCTGCTGCTGGCACGCCAGCCGTTGCCTCCAGGGCCTCGGGTGGCGATTCTCGGGAACTCCGAGTCACTGGGACTGCTCACGTACGACGCCTGTCTGGCCGAAGGGCTGCGACCGCTGCCGCCCACGGATCTGACCACGGCGGCCTCCGCGGAGGACTTCCACGCGGCGCTGGCGCACGCGCTGGCCGACGAGGCCTGTGACGCCGTGGTCGTCACCGCGATCCCGGCGTTGGGGGAGACGTCCGTGGCGGACGCGGCCCTCGCGGAGGCGCTCCGCTCGGCCTCCGCCGCGGATCCCGCCAAGCCGGTGCTCGTGGTCCACGTCGAGCTCGGTGGGCTCGCGGAGGCGCTGTCCGCGGCCACCAGCACGGCACCTCAGACCGTCGAGGCCCAGATGCCCCGCCCCGCCGAACCGCCGGCGGCGCTGGCACCCGTCGACGAGTCCCGCCTCATCCCGGCCTACCCCGCTGCGGAACGTGCCGTCCGTGCCCTCGCCGAAGCCGTCAGGTACGGCGAGTGGCGACGCGAAGCCGCCGACCCGGGCCGGGTCCCCGAATACGAGGACATCGACGAGAAGGGAGCCGCCGAACAGATCGACGGACTGCTCGGCAACGGAGACCTGGGCGGGCTCACGCTCGGCCCCGACGACACCTGCGCGCTGCTCGGGCGGTACGGCATCGACGTACGCCGGGCCCTGCCGGCTCCCACGCCCGACGAGGCCGTCGCCGCGGCGGAGCGCCTCGGCTACCCCGTGGCACTCAAGACCACCGCTCCGCACCTGCGGCACCGCGCCGACCTGGGCGGCGTACGGCTGGATCTGGCGGACGAGGAGCAACTGCGCCGGGCTTACGCCGAGTTGACCAGCCTCTTCGGGAAGCCCGAGGAGCTGCGTCCCGTGGTGCAGGGGATGGCGCCGCGAGGCGTCGACACGGTCGTCCGCGCGGTCATCGACCCGGCGGCCGGAGCGGTGCTCTCGTTCGGGCTCGCCGGAGCAGCGTCCGAGCTGCTCGGGGACACCGCCCACCGGCTGATTCCGGTCACGGACCGGGACGCGGCCTCGCTGGTCCGGTCGATCCGGACCGCGCCGCTCCTCTTCGGCTGGCGTGGCTCGGCACCGGCCGACACGGCGGCACTGGAGGAACTGCTGCTGCGCCTGTCGCGCCTTGTCGACGACCATCCCGAGGTCGTCTCCGCGGCCCTGGAGCCCGTCGTCGTCGCCCCGCGCGGGCTGAGCGTGCTCGGCGCCTCCGTGCGGCTCGCACCGCCGCCCGCCCGCGACGACCTCGGTCCGCGCACGCTTCCTGTGTACTGAGCGGTGCCTCGCAGTCACTGGGTCCCCGTAGGATGGACGTCATGGCCAAGACCAGTACATCGACCCAGGGGCTGCGAGCGGCGATCGAGCGCAGCGGCTACTACCCGGCCCTCGTGGCCGAGGCGGTGGAGGCCGCTGTCGGCGGTGAGCCCATCCGGTCGTTTCTGGTCCACCAGGAGACGACGTTCGACGCCAACGAGGTGCGTCGGCACGTGACGGTGCTCGTTCTCACGGGCAACCGTTTCATCGTGAGCCACACCGACGAGCAGGCGGCGGACAGCACGTCGCCGACGCCGTACGCGACCACGTCCACCGAGTCCGTGAAGCTCGGCCGGATCTCGTCGGTCGTTCTCAGCCGGGTCGTCGCCAATCCGGAGAAGTACGTTGTGGGGACGCTGCCCCGCGAGGTCGTCCTCACCATCGGCTGGGGTGCGGTCGCCCGTATCGACCTCGAGCCTGCCGCCTGCGGCGACCCCAACTGCGAGGCGGACCACGGGTACACGGGCAGTTCGACGGCGGACGACCTGAGCCTGCGCGTCAGCGAGGCCGGCGACGGTCCGGACGCCGTGCGGCAGACGCTCGCCTTCGCGCAGTCGCTGTCCGAGGCGACCGCGGACGTCACGCGCTGATGTCCCAGTCTGTCTGGGACCACCCGGAACCGCTCGCTCTCGACTCAGCCCCCGTCCCCGAGTACGGCACCGGTTCGCTCGCCGACCTGCTGCCCACACTCGCCGCGGGCATGGGCGTACCGGATACGACCGCTTCGCTCACCGAACTGAGCCCGGCCGACCGGAACTGCGTCTTTCTGATCGACGGCCTCGGCTGGGAGCAGCTGAAGGCGCATCCGGACGAGGCCCCGTTCATGAGCGCCCTGCTGAACAGCTCGCGCGGCGGCACCGGCCGGCCGATCACGGCGGGCTATCCCGCGACCACCGCGACCTCGCTGGCCTCGGTGGGTACGGGACTGCCGCCGGGCGCACACGGTCTGCCCGGCTACACCGTGCGCAACCCGGAGACCGGCGAGCTGATGAACCAGCTCCGGTGGAACCCGTGGACGGCGCCGGGCAAGTGGCAGCCGTACCCCACGATCTTCAAGCTGGCCGACGCGGCGGGTGTGCACACCGCCCAGGTCTCGTCGCCGGGCTTCCAGAACACCCCGCTGACCAAGGTCGCGCTCAGCGGCGGAACGTTTCACGGGCGGCTGTCCGGCGAGGACCGCATGGACTTCGCGGCTGAGCAACTGGCCGCCGGGGACCGCTCCTTGGTCTACACGTACTACGCCGAGGTGGACGGCAAGGGTCACCGCTTCGGTGTCGACTCGGACCCCTGGCGCGGCCAGCTCATGTACGTGGACCGGCTGGTCCAGCGCCTGGCGGAACAACTGCCACCGCGCACAGCGCTCTACGTCACCGCTGACCACGGCATGATCGACATCCCCTTCGACGAGCAGCACCGCATCGACTTCGACGAGGACTGGGAGCTGCGCGCCGGAGTCGCCCTCCTCGGCGGCGAGGGCCGGGCCCGGCATGTCTACGCGGTCCCGGGGGCCGAGTCGGACGTCGTGACCTGCTGGCGCGAGGTGCTCGGCGAGCAGTTCTGGGTGGCCTCACGGGACGAGGCGATCGCGGCGGGCTGGTTCGGGCCGCGGATCGACGAGCGGGTGTACGCCCGGATCGGTGACGTGGTCGCGGCCGCTCGGGACGACGTACTGATCATCGCGTCCGAGCGGGAGCCGAAGGAGTCGGCGATGGTCGGCAACCACGGCTCGATGACGTCGGTGGAGCAACACGTCCCGCTCCTGGAAGTACGTTCCTGACGTCTCCTCCGCTCCCTCCCTCTCTTCCCGAAAGGTGCTCAACTCGCCATGTCCGAGCTGGTGTTCTTCTCCGGAACCATGGACTGCGGGAAGTCCACCGATTTGCTGGGGCATTCGCCATGTGTCGGTGGTGTTGTGGGCGGGGTTGTGTCGTCTGTTGCTGTTGTTGTCCGTCTTGGTGGTGTGTGTCGTCTTCGTTCGATCCGGAAGGTCCCGCGGTCCTGATGTCCGAATTGGTGTTTTTCTCGGGAACGATGGACTGCGGGAAGAGTACTTTGGCGCTGCAAATTGGCCACAACCGGTCGGCCAGAGGGCTCCAGGGTGTGATCTTCACGCGGGACGACCGCGCGGGGGAGGGGAAGCTGTCGTCACGGCTGGGGTTGGTGACCGAGGCGGTGGAGGCGGGGCCGGGACTGGAGTTGTACGGGTATGTGGTGGAGCAGTTGTCGCGGGGCGGCAAGGTCGACTACGTGATCGTCGACGAGGCCCAGTTCCTGCTGTCGGAGCAGATCGACCAGTTGGCCCGGATCGTGGACGACCTGAACCTGGACGTCTTCGCCTTCGGTATCACCACTGACTTCCGCACCAAGCTCTTCCCCGGCTCCCAGCGCCTGATCGAGCTCGCCGACCGTGTCGAGACCCTACAGGTCGAGGCGATGTGCTGGTGTGGTGCGCGGGCGACTCACAACGCCCGCACCGTGGGCGGGGAGATGGTCGTCGAGGGCGAGCAGGTCGTGGTGGGGGATGTGGCCCGGTCGGCGGCCGAGGTGGGGTACGAGGTGCTGTGTCGACGCCATCACCGTCGACGGATGACGAGTGCCGTGTCGAGGGCGGGGACGCTGTCGCCGGACGTGCTGCCGGTCTCCTCTGCGTGACTACCGGTCGGAGGGGGAGGCGAGCGGACTTGCTCGCTGCTCGTGCCCGTCGCAGCGGAGCGAGCGTTCGGGGCATGGTGCGGGATACGTCCGGCCAAGGGGAAGACGACTCATGCGGCACGTGAGTATCAGAAACATATGAATCGCGGGGATCTGCCCGTGGTTCCAGGGAAGGAGTTGAAATCGGCCGGTCAGGATCTACTGGACGACATTCTGAACAACCCGGGAACCGCTACGTCCCCGGTTAATTCTGGAAACTTTGCTGGCGGGACGCGATACATCATGCCGGACCCGGCTGGTGGGCGCGGGATCGGGGCGACCTTCAACTCTAATGGTAGATCCGCGCAGGGTGCGGCCTGCTGGTGTCGATCTCATCGGCACGTAAGCCGTCCTGACTCATGCTGCGCTCCTCTCGACCACCGCCACGGCCCCTGGCCCGCGCACGGCTGACAGCAGCCTCCCACATCAACCCCCGTACGCACGCCCGCAATTCATTGCCAGCGGCCCCGGTCACAGGCGATGCCGCCCAGCCCCGCCTCGGACCTCTCGGACATCAGTTTTTCCCTGTGCGACCTGACGTGAACGAACTTCTCCCGGCTCGGTTTTTAGCTGATCAAGGTAGGCGTCGATGGGTGTCCCGGTCTCGTCCAGCCAGACGGCGGCCCGATCGACGGCCGACGGCAGGTCGCCCACCGCGTCGGCCACGCGGTGGGCGTCCTCGGGCGTCAGCTCCCGGACGCGCCGCAGCAGGTGCTCCACGCTCTCCTCCCGCCGGAAGGCGTCTATGTCCAGCGTGGCGGCGAGTCGGCCCCAGCCCGGGTTCCGGGTGGTGACCAGGGCATGGCCGCCCTCGGGGATGTACGGGATCAGCTGCTGGGGATCATCCGCCTGGTCGTACACCAGGAGCCAACGGACGTTCGGCATCCCCCCGTTCAACGCGTCCAGGGCCTGCCGGGCAGCCGGCGGGGAGTCGGGGGCGATCCGAACGCCGAGGCCGTCGGCGAGTTCGGCCAGTGAGGCGACCACCTGCTCGGCCTCCCCGGCGGGAACCCACCACACCACGTCGTAGTCGGTCAGGAAGCGGTGCGTGTATTCCAGTGCGATCTGCGACTTGCCGATGCCTGCCGGCCCCTGGACCACCAACGGCGTCGGTAGCCTTAGGAGTTGGTCGCGCAGCGCCTCCAGGAGCACAGAGCGGCCGGTGAAGAAGCGGTTGCGTACGGGCGCGTTCTGCACGGCCGGCACCGTGCCGGGAAAGCGGTGAGTCGGCGCTGCGCGGTGGTTCAACAGAGCGGGGCGGTCCAGAGCGCGTAGGAGTGCCGCGGCCGCGTCGCCCTCATCCAGCCGCATCAGGTACACCGGGTCGCTGCCCGGCAGCGGGCCCGGGAGCGGGCCGTCGCCGACGCGAATCAGGACGGGTTGACGCCACACGCCCGTGACGTCCTGGGCATTCAGCGCCTCCCACTGAGCGCGACACGACGGGGAGCGCATGTATGCCGGGGACAGCAGGACCACCGCCCGACCGGCGTCGCTGTCCGGTGGCGGGATCCCCACTGGACAGGTCCGAACGCGGAAGCCCGACCTGAGTAGGACGCTCTGAGCCCAGTCCGCCCACATGCGGTCCTCGGGGGCATACGCGAGCCAGAGATCCGAGGGCGGGAGGGGGCGACGGCGCACGAACATGTCACCTGTGCGCAGTCGCTCGGCCTCCTCGATCGGTGGCAGGGCGGTTACCTCGCCGTCGGAGACCAAAGCGGTGAGACGTTCGAAGGCACTGAGCAACGAGGTGGCGGCACCGGGCTCGTCGCCGAAGGTCGCCAGCGTCTCCTCGTACGCGTAATAGGGCCGGTACGGGATCTCCACCGAAGCCCAGTAGGAAGCCAGACCGGACGCCGTGAGCCCCTTGGGGAGACCCTCGAACTTCAGCCGGGCGAGGGCGCGGCCGGCGTCGACCCGCTCCTTCGCGCCCTCGTCGATGCGCATGGGGACGGGCAGGATCCTGATCCCTCGGTCGCCGTAGCGCTCACTGATCTCGCGGGCGACAGAAGCGGCGCCGTCTATGCTCTGGTCGCTGAGAGTGAAGCAGTCCACAAGCATGTCGGGCAGGTGAACCGTGCAGATGTCCGCGGTGTCGCTGAGGCCGGTGCGACTGTCGAGGAGAACGTAGTCGTAGTGCCGCTTCATGTCCTCGCGTACGGCGTCCAGGAACAGACCGCCCGCGAGTCGTTCGTAGAAGTTGTCCCAGTCGAAGGCGCTGACCATGGCGGAGTAGTCGCGACTCTGCCGCCCCGCCGAGACGAAGTCGAGAGTTCCGCCGTCGGGGAATTCCCAGTCCAGGGAAACGGCATGGGTCCGGATCCGGGCGTAGGGCAGATGCCAGGACCCGGAGGGCGCGGCCGGCTGCTCTGTGGCTGCCCACGCGTAGTCGGTGATCATGTCGATCACACCGGTGGTGGCGCCCAGCACCGCGGGGTCGAGAAAGGGATGGAAGAAGCGATGCAGGCCTGGCGCCTCCAGGTCCCAGTCCACCACGAGGACGCGCTTGGCGTTGGCGGCGAGAATCCACGCGGTATTGGCCAGCGCCATGGTGCGGCCCGTACCGCCTTTGTAGGAGTAGAACGTGACGATGCGTCCGTCACGGCCATCGGTCATCGCCGCTCCCCGCCATGCCGTGTCAGATGTGCGTCGCCGCTCGGGATCGGAGGACTCCCGAGCCGTCCAGACTAGCCACTGGTACGGCTACTTGCCTCGTTCCAGGGGCAGTTGATCCTTGTTGCGCTATTCTCGCGGCGGGGTCGCGGACTCAGGGGTGCATCGTGAAGATCTTTCTGAGCTGGTCCGGGTCGGCCTCCCAGAAGTGTGCCGAACTGCTCGCCTCATGGTTGCTCTACTTCAGCGACGAGATCGAACCGTTCGTCTCCTCGGACAGCATCAGGAAGGGGGCGCGCGGGCAGACCGAGCTCAAGGAGCAGCTCGACGAGAGCTCCTTCGGAATCGCCTGCATCACCCGGGCCAACATCGACGCTCCCTGGATCACTTTCGAATCGGGAGCCCTGTCGAAGGAGGTCGACGAGCGGAAGGGACAGGTTGTGCCGTTCCTGCTCGAGGGCAGCCATAAGGACCTGGAGACGGCGGGCAGCCCACTGCGCCAGTTCCAGTCGACGCGGGCGCACGACGAGGCGGATGTGCTGAAAATGGTCAAGACCATCAATGCGGTCCTGCGTGAGTCTGCCCACCGCCACCCGGACGACACCCGGGTCAAGAACCTGTTCCGCAAGGTGTGGCCCGAGTTGCGGGACGGCCTGGCCGCGATCGACCTCACGGCGGACAGCGCCGAGCACGGTCCGCCGCGCAGATCGCCGGAGGAGCTCCTGGAGGAGCTGAGTTCGCTGGTGCGGGAGCAGATCAACCGGATCACCGACCTGGAGCGGGCTGTGGACGCGCTGCGTAACGGCCAGGCCAATCCGCCCAGGAAGCGGACCAGGTTCACCGGTGTCTACGACGAGTCGGTCCGCCTCGTCGATCCGCCGGCCGACATGTCGAGCGCGGATGAGACGGAATGAGACCGGCGATCAGGCACCGGCTGCGGACACTGTTCGGCACCCGACTTGGCCTGTCCACGACTGGCCGAGCCTCCGCCGTGCAGTTCGGCCTGCTGTCGGGCGCTGCTCAGCTGTATCTCACCTTCTGGCCGGACAGCTCCCTGCCGCGCGGCGCGACGTTTCTCACCATCGCCTGTCTGGCCCTGGCCGGCGGCATCCTGCGGTCCTGGCCCCGAGATCGCATCAGCCACGAGTTCGTCCGTCCGAGTTTCCGGGTGACCATCACGGTCGGCGACCTGTTTGACCAGTTGTGCCATCTCGTCATCGGTGGCAACGACGTATTCGACACCGACACTCGGGACGATCTACTGATCGTCCGCCGCAGCGTGCAGGGCCAGTTCTTGCACCGGGTCTACGCGGGCGAGGTCGCCCGGCTGGACGATGAGCTCGATGCTGCACTGGCCGGCACGCGTCCGGTCGGGGTGGAGGAGCGGGTGTCGAAGCGTGCCGGAAAGCTCTCCCGCTATCCCGTCGGCACAGTCGCCGTGCTCGGCTCTCCGGGACAGCGGTACTTTCTCACCGCGTACGGCACCATGGGCAACGACCTCACGGTCAGTTCGGGGCCGGACCAGCTCTGGCAGAGTCTGGGCGAACTGTGGCGGGCGGTGCATCTGCACGCCCGGCGGGAGGCGGTGGCCATGCCCGTGATCGGATCGGACCTGGCCCGCATCGACAGCATGGACCACGCGAGCCTGATCAAGCTGATCCTGCTGTCCTTCGTCACCAGTTCGCGGCAGTCGGTCGTGTGCAAGGAGCTGACGATCGTGGTCCACCCAGGGGATTATGAGCGCGTCGACATGCTGGAGCTGGCCGCGTTCCTGCGGACGCTCTGACCGCTGGCTCAGTTGGGAGGGCTTCGTGTGAGCCAGGTACCGGGCCGGGCGGACCGGCGGGCGCCGTATTTCTTTCTGAGCTACGCGCACACGCCGCGGTTTGGCTCATCCGCGGATCCCGACCACTGGGTCCATCGGTTGTTCCGGGATCTGTGCGACCACATCATGGCGCTGACGGACCATCCGGCGGGCCAGCCGATCGGTTTCATGGCCCGGGAGATGCGCTCCGGTGAACGCTGGAGCGACCGCCTGTCGGAGGCGCTCGCGACCTGCCAGGTGTTCGTCCCGCTCTACTCGCCGCGCTATTTCGTCAGCGATGCGTGCGGCAAGGAGTGGTGGGCCTTCTCCCAGCGCCAGGTCCGGTACCGGGCGTCAGGGGACACCACCGCCCGCCCGGCGATCGTGCCCGCGCTCTGGGTGCCGGTGCAGTCCGAGCATCTTCCCGATGCGGCGGTAAGCCTGAGCCACGATCACGAGCGGTTCGGCCAGGACTACGCAGCGGAGGGTCTGTACGCCCTGATGAAACTGCGTATGTTCCGTGAAGAGTACGAGCGTGCCGTCTACCGGTTGGCCCAGGCGATCGTCGCCACCGCCCGGCAGAACCCGATCCCCACTGGGGAATCGCTCGACTTCGCCGACCTGCCCAACGCCTTCGGGGCGCAGTCCGGCTCGCGTCGGCTGCGCATCGTCGTGGCCGCACCCAGCAAGCAGGAACTGCCGCCGGGGCGCTCGTCCCACTGCTACGGGCGCTCCGCCGTCGACTGGAATCCATTCCGGGTGAGCGATGCGGAAGCCACCCGTCCGCTCGCGGAGTTCGCCGCCGAGGAGGTGCGCCGACTCGACTACCTGACGACGATCCAGTCGCTTGGTGAGGCGGCAGGTGGTCTGCTCGCCGAGCGGCCGCCGGACGGGCCGACGCTGGTTTTGCTTGACAGGTGGGCACTGGCCGATCCCGGGCAGCGGGAGCTGCTGGCCCGGGTGGACCTGGCGGCACGGCCGTGGGTCAGTGTGATCGTGCCGTGGGACCAGTCCGACCCGGACAACGCGTCCTTCGGGTCCGAACTGCAGACCGTCCTGGAGAAGACCCTCCCACGCACTCTCCAACGCGGCCGAAGCGTCTCCCGGGCGGCCACGGGCGGGGTGCCGTCGCTGGAGGATTTCGCCGCCATCCTGCCGACCGTGATCCAGTGGGCGGCTGCGCAGTTCATCCGGTACGCCCCCGTCCATCCGCCCAAGGGTCCCGCGATCGCTCGGCCCCGACTGAGAGGACCCGTGGAGGAGGCGGCCGATGACCGCCGGGCGTGACGGGCAGATCATCACCTTCTACTCCCAGAAGGGCGGCACCGGACGGACTATGGCGGTGGCGAACGTCGCCTGGATCCTGGCCTCCAACGGTTACCGCGTACTGGCCTCGGACTGGGACATCGAGGCGCCCGGGTTGCACCGCTATTTCCACCCGTTCCTCGACGCCACGACCTCCGGCGCCACCACGGGCGTGCTCAACCTGTTCGCCGAGTACGTCGCGGACTGGCACACCAGTACCGAGTCGGAGGCCGACCTGAGGCAACGTCACGCCAGGGTGCTCCCGCATGCGGTCTCGGTCGACTGGACCTTCCCTGGCGGCGGGACCCTCGACTACATGCCCGCGGGGCGGCAGGACGGGGAGTACCTGACACATCTGATGAACTTCAGCTGGCGGGAGTTCACCGACCTGTTCGGCGGCACCCGGTTCCTGGACGCATTACGCCACGACATGAAGAGCCGTTACGATTTCACGCTCATCGACAGCCGGTGTGGGGTGAGCGATCTGGTCGGCCTGTGCACCATCGACCTGCCGGACGTACTGGTGAACTGCTTCACGCTGAGCTCGCAGAGTATTGAGGGCGCCGCCGTCATGGCCCGGTCCATTGCCCGGGAAGCCCATCCACGCTCACTGCGCATGCTGCCGGTTGCTATGCGGGTCGGCGATGGCCGGGGCACACGTCTGGCCGCCGCGCGAGAGCTGGTCCGCTCCTCCTTTCCGGGTCTGCCTGCCAACTACTGGGCCGGAATGGAGATCCCGCACCAGCCGGAATACACCTACGAGGAGACCCTCGCCACGTTCGGCGACCCGCCGGACGACCCGGACAGTCTGCTGACCGCCTTCGAGCGGCTGACGGACCGGATCACCGAAGGACACGCGCAACGTTTCCCGGCCCTCGACGACGATCTGCGCCGACGTCACCTCGCCTCGTACGTCCGTCCGATGTCCCCTGTCGCGACACCCTTGAGGCTGTGGTACGCGCCCCAGGACAGGATGTGGGCGGAATGGATCGACGCACTGCTTACGCGCTCCGGCTTCGAGGTGCTCGCGCCCGCCGTCGGCGCAGAGCCGTCCACCCCGGGCAGAGCGCTCCGCACGGTGGCGCTGCTGTCCTCGTCCTTCCTCCGCTCGCCGCAGTCCCGCACGCTGTGGGAGAGCGTCGGCGACGCCGGCCCCAGCGCCCCGCGACAGCTGATCCCCCTTCGCATCGAATCCGTCACCTTGACGGCGTCGTTCAACGACTATGACCCCGTCGACCTCACCTCCCTCGACGAGCCGCGGACGGCCGAAGCCGTCCTGCGTGGTGTTGGACTGTTCGGCGAGGCGGCCTTGCGGCCATTGGCGCCTGCGCGGCCCCGGTTTCCCGGACATGTGCCGGCCGTCTGGGAGGCCCCGCCGCGCAATCCGCTGTTCGTGGGTCGTGATCGGCTGCTGGACCGGTTGCACGCCACGCTCGACGTCAGCCGCCAGCGGGCCGTGATCCTCCCCCGTGACGGGCTCGGCGCGGCCGGGCGCACACAGCTCGCGGTGGAGTACGCCTACCGCTTCCAGGCGGCGTACGACCTGGTGTGGTGGATCCGTGCGGAGAGCCGGGAGTCGGCCCTGCTGTCGCTGGCGCAGCTGGCCGACCGCTTGGAACTGCGCAACGGCACCGGTGTGCCCGAGGCGGCGCGCCGGGCCCTGGACGCACTGGACCGGGGCACACCGCACGGCCGGTGGCTGCTGATCTACGGCAATGCGCACAGCCCGGAGAGCCTGTCCGGACTACTGCCCTCCAGCGCGCACGGGCATGTGCTGGTGACCTCCCAGGACCAGAGCTGGAGCGAGGCGATGGACGTCGTGGAGGTCGACGCGTTCACCCGAGAGCAGAGCATCGAGCTGCTCCGCAGGCGGGTTCCGGCGCTGACCGTCGACGACGCCGACCGGATCGCGGCGGCGGTGCAGGACATGCCGCTCGCGGTAGCGCAGGCCGGGTCGTGGCTGGCACAGACGGCGTCGGCCGAACTGTATCTGCGGGAACTGGCCGAGCAGAGCGATGCCTCCACCGCGGCCCCTCCGACTAGCCCTGCCCACCCCGCGGTCGCCGCCAGTACGCGGGTGGCTCTGGCCACCTTGGGTGAACGCGCCCCCGCGGCGCTGCGGCTGCTCGCGCTGTGCAGCCATTTCGCGCCGCTGCCGGTGCCGCTGGCCCTCGTGTACGCCGACGCGGCCCTGCACGTCCTGCGTCCACACGACGGCACGTTGCACGAGCCGATGCTGCTGGGCCGGGTGGTGCAGGAGATCAGCAGGCTCGGCCTGGCCGAGGTCGACCAGGCGGGTCACACTCTGAAGGTGCACCCCATCGTGCAGAGCCGGGTACGGGCCGCTCTCCCCGCCCACGAGATCGAAGAGGTCCGGCACGAGGCACACCGGCTGCTCAGTGCCGCAGGGCCACGACGCGACGGCTCTGGAACCGACGCGGACGCCCGGGCCTTTGAGAAGCTGTGGCCCCATCTCGACCACTCCGGGGCCGACGAGTGCCGGGACGACGACACCCGGGCCGTCCTCATCGAGCGGCTGCGCCGTACCGCGCAGTGCGGCATGCCGGAGCAAGCTCTGGAACTGGGGCGTCGTCTCGACCGGCGCTGGACCCAGGGCGGCGAGGGCGCCGACCACCAGGTGCTGTTGCTGCGCAGTCACCAGGCTGCGGCGCTGCGGGACCTGGGCGCGTACGCCGAGGCGTACAACCTGGACTCCGACACGCTCCGGCGACAGCGGAAGCTGCTGCCGACGGGCCACGCGCACACTCTGATGACCGCGGCGGGCCTGGCGGAGGACCTGCGGACGCTGGGCCGGTTCGCCGAGGCACTGGAACTGGCACGGGAGGTGTCGGCCGGGTTCCAGGAGTCGTTTGGCGAGGAACACCCGCAGACGCTGACCGCCTCCGGGGGCCTGGCCCGGTCCTTGCGTCTGGTAGGACACTACGCGGCCGCGCGGGAGCGCAGCCTGGCCACCTGGCAACGGCAGCGCGATGTGCTGGGGCACGGGCACCCGTCCGCTCTCGTGTCGGCGCTGGCCCTCGCCCGCGACCTGCGCGAGGTGGGCGACTACGCCGGTTCCGTATCCCTGCTGCGTTCCGCCCTGAAGGAGTCGCGGGGCCGGGACACACCCGGCGCGCTGCGCGCGACCGTCAGCCTCTCGGTGTCCCTGCGCCGCATGGGTGAGTGGGACGAGGCCGAAGCGCTCGCTCTGGCCGCCGACAAGGGGTACCGCGCCGCGTGGGACGGAGACGATCCTGACCGGCTGGCCTGCGGGATCAACCTCGCGCTCGTGACGGCCGGGACGGGCGACCCTGCTGTCGCGCGCACCGCCGTCAGCCGTCTGCAGCACCGTTTCGCTCGGGCCCGCGGTGGCGAGCACCCGGACACTGCCGTCTGCGAGCACAATCTCGCGGTCTGTTTGCGCACGGCCGGGGAGGCGGACGAAGCGCTGGCGACGGCCACCCGGACCGTGCAGCGGCTCGGCGAGTTCCTCGGCGACAGTCACCCGTACACGCTGTGCGGCAGACTTACGCTGGCCAACGCCCTCGGTGATCTGGAGCAGTTCGGCAGGGCGGAGCAGTTGCTGCGGTCCTGCGCCAAGGCTCTGTGTGACCGAGTTGGGGACAACCATCCGGACACTCTGATCGCCAACCTGGGCTTGGCAGTAACCCTGCGCTCGCTCGACCGCATGGCGGAGGCCGGCCGACTTCGGGACCAGGTCGTGGCCACGTTTGCCAAACGCCTCGGGAACGGACATGCATGGACCGTGGCGGCTCGGGAATGGCGGCGCGTCGACCGGGATCTCGAACCGCTGTTGCCTGCATAGCCACCGCGTAGTGGGCGATCACGGGTCAGAGGGAGATGGCCCCACTGCCACGACGGGATTTCCATGTCCCACACCAGTAAGAAACGGCTGGAATGGATGCTCCCTCCACCCTGGAACCAGTGAAGATCCACCATCTTGAAGTCGCTGGTCACGGGCTGGTGTGAATCGCTGATCGTGTTCTCGTACTGGTCACGGGCGGTTGTCGGAACTCAAGATCGTCTGCCGCTTCGGTGATCACGGATCCACGGGTGCCCCGGCGTGAGCGAGGCGCCTTTCCGTACGATCCGGGCGGGAGTTGCGTCAGGTGGCCAGGGATGCGGAACCGGGCCTTCGTGTGAGCTGATCACGGCCCGCAGGGCCGAACTGGAGGTGCAGGCGGAGAAGTTGAGCCAGCAGCTTCAGGAGGTGCGCAACGAGCTGGAGGAGCTCGCCGTCGCCGAGCGGGTCGCGTGCCAGCTGGTCGAACAGCTGCACGCCGAGACGGAACGGGAAGCGACGCCGACGCAAGCTGCCGGGCAGGTCGCGGGCCGTGCGGTGCTGCTGGTGCCGCAGCGCGAGCGGCGCAGACGAGCCGCACCTGGGGGATCTGCTGCTGGAGCGTGCCCGACGGGTGGATGCCCGGCACCGGGAGCTGCATCAGCGCCCGGTGTCGGCCGAGTCGCTGCGCAAGGAACTACGGATCGGCGCGCGCCGGTCGAGACAGCTGGTTGCGTCGGTGCGAGCGAGCCGCAACGGCAGCGATCGAAGTTGAGTACCTGGTCGACGTTCGCGAAAAGAGCCCAGTCCGCATCTTGTCCTTTGCATTCCAGATTGATGCTGCCGAACCACGATTCTGTCCAGCGAACGGCCGATTCCCCGGACTTGATTCCGTCTCCCGGGACCCCAAGTACGACGTCGAAGTGCACGCCTGCGCTCGCGGACACTCGCCTCCCTGAACGGTCGGGACTGTGGTCCCGCCCACGGGTTTGTGTCCGCTTCGTGATGCTGGTCCGCTCCTCGTGGGTTGGCGCAGCAGCAGCCGAGCGCCTCATCGACCGTGATCGCCTAGGGGAGAGCCTTGGAGGGCTACCGCAGCCGAAGGAGCAGGCCCGCAGGGCAGAAGCTGGCCAGTCGGACAGCTTGACCGCCGACCGGCCAGCCAGCATGTTGAGAGGGACGCGGACCGCGGAGGTGGCTTTGTTGAGCCCAGAGGATCCGATCGACTTATCTGTGTTCGAGCCGGGATTCACGCGCAACCCTTATCGCGTCTACGACGAGTTGAGGACCGGAAATCCCGTTTGCCGCGTCACGATGCATGGGCTGCGGGGCTGGCTGGTAACCCGGTACGACGATGTGCGCCAGGCACTCAGCGATCCTTCGCTGAGCAACGACAGGCGCGCGGCGTGCCCCGCCGCGCGCAGTGCTGCCTGGCTGTTCGCGGACGAGGCGTTCGATCTTCAGCACCACATGCTGCGCTCCGACCCACCCCGTCATACTCGGATCCGCCGACTCGTCAGTCATGCCTTCGCGCCGCGGAGTGTCGCCCGCCTGCAGATTCGGATCGAGCAGATCGCCCACGAACTCGTCGACCGGTTCGTCGAGCGCGGGAACGCCGAATTGATCTCCATGTACGCCTTTCCATTGCCCTTGATGATCATCATGGAGATTTTGGGCATCCCGCCCGCCGATCGAGAGCGGCTGTACGGCTGGTCGAACGCTCTGTCTGCCGGCGCCGCGTCCACCGAGGACGATGTCGTCGCGGCGCTGACCCGGATGCGCGACTTCTTCCGCGACCTCTTGGAACGTAAGCAGGACATGGCCGAGCAGCCTGAAGAAGGAGAGGCTCTGCTGGACATCCTGGCGGTCGCCCGTTACCAGCATCACACGCTTGATCAGGCCGAACTGCTCTCCAGCGCCTTCCAGTTGCTTCAGGGCGGCCATGTCACGACGCTGGGGCTGATCGCCAACGGCATGCTCGCGCTGTTGCGCGAACCGGACGCGCTGGCAGAACTGAAGAGCGATCCCGGGCTTATGGACGCAGCCGTCGACGAACTGCTGCGGTTCGATCCGCCGATGGAGATTGCCACCGTACGCTTCACGACCGCGCCGACCGGATTCGGTGGAGTGACCATCCCTGGGGGCGGTGAGCCGGTGCTCCTGGCACTCGCCTCGGCCAATCGCGACCCGGCGAGATTCGCCCGCCCCCACTCTCTCGACCTGCGGCGCGACAGTCCGGGGCATCTGGCCTTCGCCCACGGCGCCCACTACTGCCTGGGTGCACACCTCGCCCGACTCGAAGCGCGGATCGCCTTCCAGGTACTCATCCAGCGCCTGGACGACCTGGCACTGGCAGTGGACCCCGATGCACTCGAATGGCGTCCCAATCCGCATCTGCGACGCCCGGAGACCCTTCCCGTGACGTTCACCGTACGAGACCGACAAGAGGAGAAGCGGCATGGATGAAATCAAGTTCCGCAAGTCGTCGTTCTGCACGGATGCGCACGGCTGTGTGGAGGTGGGAAAGGCACGCGATGCCGTACAGGTCCGCGACGCCAAGGAGGCCGGTGGCCCTCGGCTGACTTTCGGCCGGAACGAGTGGAGCACGTTCGTCACGGAGGTGAAGGCCAGCGGGCTCAGTGGCTGACGCTTGTTCAGAGGGCTGCGGGACCGTCACCCTCAGCGCGCATGCGGCACGCCTCGCGGGCGGCCCGCGCCACTTCGTCGTCGGACCCAACCAGGACGTCGTGACCGGCCAGGCGCCTGCAGCCCTCGCTCAGCCATGACTGCCAGTCCCCGAGCCGCCAGATGCGCAGGGTACCGTCCTCGCCACCGGTGGCGGCATATTCGGCCAAGGGATCGAGCGCCAGCGCGAACACGGCTCCCTCGTGCCCTCGCATCGGCCGCGTCAGCCGCCCGCCATCCCGGTGCCAGGTGTGCAACGTGCCGTCCTCCCCGGCGGACACCAGCATGCGCCCGCCGGGATGGAAGCGTCCTGCCCGCACACCCCCCGTGTGGCCACGTAGCGGCTGGCCGAGCGCCTCTCCGTCGAGGTTCCACAGCCGTACGGTGCCGTCGTCACCGCAACTCGTCAGGGTTTGCCCGGATGGGCTGAATGCCACGTCCCAGGCGTGCCCGGTATGCCCGGTGAACGGCGGGCGGTACGGACTGCCGTCGGCGGCCCACAGCCGTACCGCGCCGTCCTCACCGATCGCGGCCAGCAGCGTGCCGTCGGGGCTGAACGCGACCCCGAGCACCTCGCCGCCGCCCCCGTCGAGCGGTGGGCCCTGCGGTCTGCCGTCCGGCCTCCACAGCCGCACGGTCCCATCGCGGCTTCCCGAAGCGATCATTCCTCCATCGGGGCGGAACCCGACGGCCATCACATCGGAGCTGTGGCCCGAGAGGGGGGAGCCGAGCGGCCTCCCCGAGAGGTCGTGGAGGCGTACCAGGTTGTCGCGACCACCGCTGGCGATCAGCTCGAAACCTTCCGGAGAACAAGCGACTGCGGTGACGCCACCCTCGTGCGCCTTCGGCACCGTCGCGCGGACGCGTCCGTCCCTGTCCCATATGCGCAACGCCCGGTCGCCACCCGCGGTGACCACGCCGAGTCCGTCCCGGGTGAAGGCAACCGCCGCGACAAAGTCGTGAGCCACCCGTGCGGGCCCGGCCTGATCGCCGTCGCTATCCCACAGTGCGACGGCTGCCGGGGCGCCGTCCGACACGGCCGGTGTGTACGGCAGCCAGTCCCACACGCGGACGTCCTGGCCTACCGCTCCAGTGAGCCAGCGGCTGTCCGCGCTCACCGCGATTCCACGCACGGACTGGCGGGGGCACAGCATCGGCGGATGAGCAGGGCTTCCGGAGAGGTCCCACACCTGGACTGTGCCGTCCTCGTCCCCGAAGACGAGAGCGGTCCCGTGGGCAGCGAAGGCGAGTGAGGTGACCAGTCCACGGTGGCGGGAACGCGACGGCGTGAGCACTCGCTCCGTGCCTGATGGCGTCGAAACCAGGCGGATGGTGCCATCCGCCGACGTCGTGGCCATCAGGTCGCCCGCCGGGCTGAAACGCACACAGGTCACGAAGTCGTCGTGAGCCCCTAGCCGCTCCGGGTTGATGTCCTGTCCAAGTCGCCACAACCACACGGAGCCGTCGCCGCATCCGGTCGCGAGTCGATCGCCGTCGGGGTGGAACGCCAAGGAGGCGATATAGCTGTCGTGCGTCAGACAGACGGGTGTTCCGCCCTGCGGGACGGACCACAGCCGGACAGTGCCGTCGGCGCACCCGGCGGCGACCGACCTGCCGTCCGGGGCGAAGGCCACCTCCAAGACGGCATCCTCCGATCCGACCAGCGGTGCTCCGACCGGCCGTCCGTGTGGGTACCAGAGCCGCACGGTCCGATCGGCGCCACTGCTTGCGATTACGGCGCCGTCCGGGCTGACCGCGACACTCAGTACATCGTCGTCGTGGCTTCCCAGCACCGTGGATGGAGCATTGCCTGACATCGGCCAGAGCCGCACCGTGCGGTCCTGTGAACCGCTGACCACCCAGCGGCCCGACGGGTCGATCGCCAGTCCCGTCACCAGCTGGGAGTGACCACGCAATACTGCGCGCTCCTTTACCGCGCGTACCGACGAGAACAGGCTGGCCTGCACGAACGGGAGCGGTTCGTCGCCGAACGCATGGAGATTGGCGCCGGTGACCGAGATCGCGGACAGCAGGGCACGGGCTGGGTCGAGTTGCTGTAGTGCCGACGCGTTCTCGGCGTCGACCCGCAGCTGCTGGATGAGTCCGCGCGTCTCGGCAATCTGTGCCTGTCGCTCTGCCTGGCTGCGCAGGTCCTCTTCGTGACGACGCTGCCGCTCGCGAGCTGACAGGCTGCCCTCCACGAACGCGCGCTGCCGGGCCTCCAGGTCGGCCGGTCTGGTGCGCAGCCAGTGCTCCGCCTGGGCGAGTTCGCGGCCGCGCAGCCAGTCGGTGTCGTCTTGATCGTCATCTGTGCTGCCAAGCCACGAGGCGAGTCGATACTCCAAGTTCTGTCGCCAGGCCAGGAACTGGCGGTCCTCGGTGAGCCAGGTCGTCAACTGTCCCCACTCGCGCAGCAGGGAATCGTGGATGAGCTCGGCCCAGACCTCGCCCGAACGCGTGTCGCGGGCCGTGACCACCAGGCGCGCGGTGACCAGCGAGCCCAGCACCTCACGCGTCTCGGGTGCCGACACACCTTCGACCAGCTCGGCCAGGGAACGCCTACGGCGGCTGTCGGGCGTGCCGTGGCTTTCGTCACCTAGCCGTGCAAGGGAGGTGAAGAGACGCCGCGCGATCGCTCTGGAGCTCCCCGGCAGCGCGTGGTAGGAGTCGTCGGCCCAGCGCTTGAGCCCGCCGGCCACCCCTCCCATCTCACGGAAGCGCGCCAGACCGAGCACCCCGTCGTCCTGGAGCTGCCACAGCTGTGACAGCGCGAATTCGATCAGGGGAAGCAGCGTGCTGCGGACGCCGCCCCCGCCAGAGGCGGCGATGGCGTCACCGACGACGGCCTGGGTGAGGCCGGCCTCCAGTGTCAGCCCGGTGCTGCGCGCCGGGCCCTCGATGATGTCGACGAGGTCCTGGTGTTCGAGATCGGCCGGGACGTTGACCAGGTGTGGAACCATCCAGTTGTTCATCAGGTCGGGCAGTTCGCGGGCCGAATGGCTGTAGAAGTCGTCGCGCATGGCCAGGACTACGCTGATACCGCCCGTCGCGGCGAGCCGCGCCAGCTCCCTCCCGCGGTGCTGCACCACGGACGGGTCGAGCGCGAAGAGCTCCTCGAACTGATCGATCACCAGCATCAGCCTGCTGCCTTCTCGCCCCGCCAGTTCCTCCTCTGCCGAGCCGAGCTCGGCTGGGCGTCGGACGACGATCGTCCACGCTTCGCTGCCTCGCAGGTCGCCACGGCGTAGGCCGGCGATCAGTCCTGCTCGCAGCAGCGAGGACTTTCCACTGCCCGACGGGCCGAGAACGGCGAGGAAGGCGGGCCGGGCAGCCAGCGCGCTGATCAGGCTTTTGGTGACCCGGTCGCGACCGAAGAAGAACGGCGCGTGCTCCTCCTCGAAGTAGTCGAGGCTGCGGTACGGGCAGACGTCGACCATGCTCAGGCGCGGGCAGATGGACCGCAGGACCTCTGTCGGTGTGGCGAAGGCTGTCTCGCCCATGCGCCCGTACCGATCCACCGGGGCGATTGCGCTCACCATGCCTGCGACCCTGCCGCTGGCAACGTCGACCACCGGTCCTCCGCTGAACCCCTTCGAGGTTTCGGTTGTTTCGGTGAGCTGGAGCGACGTCACCCCGGCCGGATCCGTGACGAGGTCGCCCAGAATTCCGTACCCCCACAACCCGGACGTGGCCCGGAGACGCGGGAAGCCATACGTGCTGAATCGGTTGCCTGCGCTGCCGGCTGCCCGCCGCAGTCCGAGCGGCCTGGCACCGGCGGGTGGTTCGCCCCGGATCTGGAGCAGCGCTACGTCCTCACGGGTGGGGTCGCGCCAGTACTCGGGGATCACGAGGGCATCCCGCCCCGCGCCGGTCATCAGGAACTCGACTCGCACCGTGCTGCCCGCCTCGGACCCGGACTCGGCGATCACATGAGCGCAGGTGGCGACGAGCCCGTCCGAGGTGAGCAGAAAACCCGTCCCGAGGGTGCTCGCATCCGGGCCGAGAATGCGGACGACGGCCGATCTGGGGTCCTGCTCGGGCACCTCACTCGCCCTTCCACAGCAGACGGACCGTGTAGTTGGCCTCGCCGCCGGCCTTGGAGATCGCGAGATTGCCGACTTCGCCAGTGGCCTTGACCCCGAATGTCAGCTCCATCTCGGCCGGGCGCCGTTCCAGTCCCATGGCCGCCTCGACGAAGACCCGCGCGTTGGCCTGGATCACCTGAACGAGCGCCTCCTCCAGGCTGGATCTGGCGGCCGCCACCGATGTACGAATTCGGTCGCCGAGACCGGCCTTGATCAGTTCGTCTTCGACCTCGTCGTCGATTTCGTTCTCGACCTCCACCAGGAGGTGTCCCGCGCCGTGGGTGTCGAACTGAAGGTACTGGGTCATCGGGAGAACTCCTGTCGCCATGCGCATCGGGTGAGGTAACAGCCCAGCCGTACGCCGTCCCAGTCCAGCCAGCCGGTGAGGGCGCAGCGCTGGCGGGAGAACATCCACACGGACAGGGTGGGTTCCGGCTCGGGGCCGTGGATCGTGATGAGTGCCTGGTACGGCGTTTGCTGATCGACGCGGACGGTGACTGGAAGCTCGGCCCCGCCGTCCTCGCGCAGGACGCCGCGGATTGTCCCGCCCGGCACCTTGGTGAGTGTCAAGGTGCCGTGGGCACCGTCGCAGTACAGGTTGAACCGGCCGGCGAAGTCGGCGGGCCGCACCGGTCCGGGGAGCAACGGTCCCAGTGTGTACGGGGGGTGTCGTCGGGCGAAGAATCCGAAGGGCTGACCCTTCCAGTCCGACTTTCCGGCCAGGCCGATGCCGCCTCGCCCGAAGGCGTATCCGGTGAAGAGCTGTTCGTCCAGCTCATTGAAGTCGGCGACGGTGATTCTCACACCGAGCGCGGGTCCCGGTCGGAACGAGACGGTGGCCGGGAACTCGCCCTCCGTGCGGTCGTAGCTGACGAACCGCGCCCGCACCTCGTCCCCGGTTCCGGCTCGCAGGCTTAGCCGACAGCGCCAACCGTCGTCGTAGAAGGCGTAGTCGCCCGCAAGATCGCGTGGTTCGACTGGGGCAGGCCGACACAGCAACCTTTCGGTGAACACCGATACCCCCAATGCCGCGAAACGATCCCGAAAGCCGGTTTGCCGAAGCCGCCTCCGGTGGAGGCGATCCCACAATAGGCCGGGTAAGTCATGTTCCGGGCGTGTGTGTCCATCTCTAACAGAAACCAGGAGCGTTGTGATCACTGCTTCCCATCTGCGGACCTATGTAGTGAATTTGACACGCCGAAAGGATCGCCGACGATGTATGGAGGCCGTGCTCCCGCCGGAGCTGCGCGTCACCTTCACCTCTGACTGGCAAGGCCCTTTCGATGGGCGCGACCTCACCGTCGTCGGCTTGCAGCAGCACGGCTACCGGCTGTTCCCGTGGCGGATCCCCTCCGACCGAGCGTGGTGGAATCGCTCGCTCAGATTCGGCGAGATCGGTTGCACCCTCAGCCACCTCGCCTGCTGGCGGGACGCCGCCGCGAAGACGGAGCCCTATGCGATGGTCCTGGAGGACGACGTGGTCCTGATACCCGACTTCCTCGACGTACTCCTCGACGAGCTGAACCGACTGGCCCTGCATGGTCCCGTCTTCGACCTCCTGTATCTCGGGCGTTGTCCGACCGGTGCGACCGGGCCTGGTGTTCCCTGGGTTCAGTTACGCCACCATCGGTTATCTCGTTTGCCGCACCGGCCTGGAAACGATGCTCAACGCACGCCTCGACCAGGCGATCCTGCCCGTGGATGAGTTCCTGCCCGCTCTGTACACCGAGCATCCGCGGCCCGACGTCCGGGCACGCTTTCCCCGGCGGCTGACCGCCCTGGCCTTCGACCCGCCGCTCGTGACGGACCTGCCTGCGGACGGGGAGGACAGCGACACCCGGGACTCAGCCCTCGCCCAGCTGCCCGCAGGCGGCGGTGATGATCCGCTGTAGGTATAGGCCGTGCTGTGCGTTCAGGGGATGCTCTTCGCCGCCACGCACCAATCGGGCGAACTCCGTGGTCAGTGTCGCCCAGGAGTCGGGGCCGACCACAGGTGGGTCCAGCGACGCCGCACCGCGGCGACCGCAGACGACGAAACGGCAGACCGGTTCTCGCACCGGCACGCGGTGGGACAGCGACACCTCGCTCACGGCACCTCCCTCGTGTTCCAGTAGCAGTCCGCTCCAGTGCTCCACCGTGCCGTGCGCGCGCACGCCCTGTACCCGGCCCAGGGCTGCGTCCATCAGGTCGATGACGTGTGGCCCCAAGTCGCCGATCGCGCCCAGTTCGCGCCGCCAGGGTGTGGCGGACGGCCCGTGCAGAGCGCCGCCCGACAGCCAGGCAGCCTGTCCCCCGAACGGCTCGACCTTCGCTGTACGGGCCAAGTAGGACCGCACGGTGCCCGAGTACCGCAGGATCAGCACGAGTTGGGACCTCACACGGGCGTCTCCGATTGCCTCGGCCAGCCTCTCGGCACCGGTTAGGTCAGCGGCGAGAGGCTTCTCCAGCAGCAGTGCCCGGCCCGCCTTGGCAGCGAGCACGCCCAATTCGGCTTGTACCGATGGCGGTACCGCGAAGGCCACCGCCTCGCATGCGTCCAACAAGTCCGGCAGTCGGGCGAAAGCGGTCGTGCCGAAGCGGGCGGCCAGCGACTCGGCCGACGCAGCTCGGCGGGACCACACACCAGCCAGGCGTGTGTTCGGTCCTGCGCGGAGTGCGGGGGCATGGGCCCGCCACGCCCAGGCGCCGGCACCGAGCAAGCCGACCGGCAGCGCCCCCATCAATCGGGTTGATCGGTGAAACAGAAGGTGACGACGGTGATGGGTACTGCCGTTCGGTGCGGCCTGCGGTGGTGCGGCAAAACGGCTCCTGCGAACACGAGTACGCCGTCGTTCAGCGACAGTTCGGAGCCCCCGGTGTGCCCTCCGGGCTCTACCAACCTGGACAGCCGCTCGGCGGGGACGCCGACCATCTCAGGGTGCAGGCACAGGGGTTCCGCAGGTCCGTCGAGCAGCGCGATCACGGTGTACGGGCAGCGGACCTGATCGTGATGGAGACCGAGGAAGTCCCCCTGCTCGTAGTAGAGGTAGTTGGACTGCACTGGTCGCAGCGGCCGACCGGTCAGGGCGTGCACCCGGGGTTCCAGCCGCTCGTGCAACGCTTCCCTGCGCGGCCCTTCAAGGCTGTACCAGAAACGCGCAGGGCCGAGAAACTGCTGTCCGTCCACCACGCGCCAGTCGGGTCGGTCCGTCCTGCGGGCCTGCGCGCGGTGGCACGTGGCCTCGGCAAGGAGGTCGTTCCTCTCGGCCTCGGCGATCAGATCATCTGACACCATGCAGAGCGGGGACCCGTGCGCCACCGATGACACTGACATCGTCTGCTCCTTGGCTGGCCGACGCCTTGGACTCTCTCTGGGGGAGCGTGCTTCTCATATCGGGCCCCGTCAATGGCTCAGGCGACCAACAGACTCCTGGCGCCGACTGGCCCGTATTCCGCGAGCACATGGATGATCGAGGGGTTAACCAGGCCGTGCCGAGTCACTGGCGCCTTCCAGTTCTGGACTTCCACGGTCACCCCCTCGGCGGTGAACCGAGCGAGGTCCAGGTATGAGGCGCCCGGACGGCCAGTCAGATACATGGTGCCTCCGACCTCCTTGACGAGCCAGAGCACCAGTTCGCCCTTGGCTCCTCGCACGGGTAGCTCGGATGCGCGCACCACGGGCCGGGACACCTGCAGCAGCGCGAACGTGGCACAGAGCGGGCGCCAGCACACCGCCTCGATGGTGTCGGCGCGATCGGCGTAGACCTCTTCCACGAAAGGCGACACGGTACGCCAGTGGGGGCGACGGCCATAGCAACTCTGCAGCGTCCGGCGGTGCTTGGCCCACCCGTTGTTGAGCCCAGCCTCACGCCAGGGCACGTCACGCGATCCTCTGGCGGGCAGTCTGAGGACGACCGGCCGCCCGTCAGGCGTCTCGACCAGGGTCCGGTCCTCCCACTTCGTCGAGGACCGGGCGAACTTCACGTTGTCCAGCCAGATGAACACATCGGCGGCCATGATCCGGTTCCATACATGGGTTCTGGCCCAATAGGTGGGCTGGAGCATGGCCACCCTCATCGCGGGAAGCCTTCGTCGACCAGGCGCAGGATGCGAAAAGCCTCGGCGTACGGGACTCCGATCGTGCTGCCCCGAAGCCTGGCCCAGGCCGTGACGACCTCCGGTTCCGCCACGGGCCGTCCGGCCTGCGATCCCTGATAGCGTTTCACCGCTTCGATCTTGCGAGAGCAGACCTCGGAAATATCCACGTAGCAGTTGAGTTCGTGCTCGTGTCCATCCTGCCCCCAGACGGATCCCGGATATTCGTACGAGGCCACCATCCGTGCGACATACCCGTACCGGGACATGGGCCGGGTAGCACTCACTCCGGTCTCGAAGACGACTACATGATCCTGATGATGAGAGGGGGCCGGGATCAGGACATGTGAGGGTCGCTCGGCATGCAGAATGCCTTCAACGCGGCGCACCAGTTCCCGGCGGTCCAGCGAGAGCAGCCGAGCTTCCCACTCGGCACTGTGGAGAACGACATAGCGAAAGCCGAGCAGCTCCGCCACGGCGTCGATCTCGATGTCTTTGTCCCGGGGTGCGACCGCGAAGACGACCAGGGGGTCTTCGGCGAGGGCCAGCACTCCTCCGCAGCCCAGCGTCTCGTCGTCCATATGAGGGGCGAGCACCAACAAGTCGGCCATCTGCCTTCCCGAAGTCCCGGCGGACCGGCTGTCCCGCATCACCATCCCGCACCGGGAACCGGCCGTCCACCCGTCTGGCCTATGTCAAAAGGGCCCACCTACTGGGTGTTCGGGGCCAGAACCACACTGCTCCCTGTACCTTCCCTTCCTCCGCCTCGGGAGATCGTCGGCCATGTCCGCCCCACTCGCCGCCACCCGGTCCACAGTTGCGGGCACCGTCAGACCGCACGGCTCACCACCGCTGCGCTAGCGGCTGCTGTGCTCGGCTTCTTCGTCATCACCCTCGAGTCTCGGCGAAGCTGTTGGCTCACCGGTCGACTGGCTACGTGGAAGCGACTCGCGTTGGTGGGAAGGGCGCCGAGGGCGGTGGTGGCCGTGAAGGTGTCCTCGGTGATCCGCTGTTGGAACCTGCTCGGCGAGCGGACGCCTGGCATCGGGAGCTGCATCGACGCCCGGTCTCGGCTGAGTCGCTGCGGAAAGAGCTGCGGGTCGGTGCGGACCGGTCGAGACGTAGGTGGATCTGGTGCGTGCAAGCCGTAACGGCGGTGTCCGAGGCTGAGTTCCGGGAACAGTCCGAGCCCGGCCATCACAGCGGCGACGGTGTTCACCGACACCGGTCAGCCCTGGCGGACCAGTTCGATGAAGACCCTCAGCGAGCTGTAGGTGCCGCCGGAGCGGTCGAAGACCTCCCTGACCTCGTCTTTCAGGCGCGGCCCGCGCAGCTCACGCCGGGCGGGCTGCCGCGTGCGCCACTTGTAGAACCATGACTGGCTCACGCCCAGCGCGCGGCAGGAAACGGTGTGCGGGATGCCGTACTCGGTCCTCTGGTTGCTGATAACCCCGGCCACGGTGGCGGGGGCCGCCGCAGCTACTTCACCCAGAGGCACATGCAGCGTTTGAGGACATCGTGCTCCATCGCCAACTCCTTGTTTTCTTTGGCCAGTTCTGCGTTCTTCCTGCGGAGCCGGGCCAGTTCCTCCCGCTCGCTCTCGGTAAACCTCGCCGTCCCCGCCCGGCCGACGAGTCCGCGAGATGCAGCTCGCCAGCGTCGTCTCGTTGATCCCGAGGTCTTTCGCGAACTGAGCGATCGGTTTCCCCGTCTCCGCGATGATCCGCACAGCCCCTACTCGGAACTCCGGCTCAAACTTCCGACTCTTCTCTGCCGTGACCATCAACTTCCCCTACAGTCACGGGCTTCAGCTACGAGGGGAGCGACACGCTCATGCTCCTCTGCCTGACGTGCCACCTTGCCGCACTTGGGGCCGTAACCATGGCGAGCACATCAGCACGCGGCGCTTGGCTGGTTCCGCCGAGGTTGCGCAGAACCGATGACGGTGCGTGACGGGGGTGCCATCATGGGGGCGTCGCGGGTTTCGCCCGATTCCCCCTAGCGAGGAGCGGCTCTGTCCTCATCGATGAACGGCTGGAGTCGACCGTTGCCGCTCGGTGCGCCGCAGGCTACCGAGCAGATTCACTTCGTCGCTGCGCCGCTTCTTGCCGGGGCTGCCATCGCGACTGCTGGTGTGCTCGGGGCGGACGGGTCGCGGTTCAGGTGGCCTGGTCCCTCGATGTTCTTTCTGACGGTCTCTGCGATTGCGCTCATCGCGAGCGTCCAACTGGCCTTTCGGGGGAGGGGATATCTCTACAGCCCGGGCGAGCTACGCGGCTGGTGGACCGACGAGTCGGCGCCGGCGGAGGAACTGCTGCGGCAGGAGCAGCGTGATGATTTCGCACTGTGGCTGCGGTGGATGCACCGGGCCGCCACTGCCTACAACCTGGGGATCGTCCTGCTCGGCTGTGGAATGCTGGGCCTTCTGGCGCCGCCGGAGAGCGCCTCGGTCCAACACGCGTGGTCCCGCTGGGCGGGTGTCGGCGCGGCCACACTCGGCACAGGATGGGAAGCCGTAGCCCTGGTGAGGGCGATGTGGAAGAGGCACCGTGGCGGGAGCTGATGCGGGAGGGCCCGTGAGCCAACCCTTTCGCGATCCGAACATCTCGTTCAACGCGGCCTACACGAATGCCGAGTCCCGCTGCCATCTGTGCGACCACCGCGTCGACGCCCTGGGTAACCGCCATGATCCACGCTGTCTGGCTGGGCACCTGCCCGGGTGGTTGTGCACTTGGACCGCCGGGATGATCTCTCCCTACACCAAGGGATACGTGCTGGACTGCGCGTTGCACTACGGCGATGCGCTGGGGCCGATGCCCAACATGATCGAGCGGGAGCCGGCGGGATACGAGTGCCCCTGCTGTGTGGCACCCGTCGTGACCGCCTTGGTCCCGGCGGGGAGGCGACTGCACACCGCGCTGGCATTCGTTGAACACACGGGCGACTGCCCGCTGGTGCTGGTTCCTGTGTCGGGAGTGGCCGGACTGCACCTCAGCGGTCAGGCCGTGCCGGAGGACCTGCTAAATGCACTTCCCGTACGGAGGTGGTCGTCTTCTAACGCGCTCCAGGACATCCGCGCCGCCGCCTCGGCGCTAGCAGCGAGCGTTACCGCAGACAACCGATGCTGTCCGCTCTGCGCAGGGCGGCTGCACGGTCCCGGAGGAGGACCCGTCCATCGGGCGCGATGCGCAGCACGCTCCATTCCGGACATCGGCCAGGCACTCACCGCGGGAGACCTCTTGGACACCATCAGCCGTCACGCTGCGAGATGAGCCGCTCGATTCCAGAGATCATACGCATGACCGACTCCACGCTGTCCCTGGCGTGCGCCCCATAGGTCTCAAAGTCTGCGAGTGCTGCCCGCGCATAGAGGAGTGCCTCCTCATAGTGACCCCCGACGCCGAAGAGAGTAGAGATCTCCTGCTTGATATGCCCGGCCTGATAGCGGTCACCCTCGAACTCGAAGAGTTCGATCGCACGATGAAAATGAGCAATAGCCAGGGGTGTCTCGGTCGTCACCCGTGCGGCGAGCATGCCGAGTTGGGAGTAGCCGACGGCACGATGATGCACGTCCCCCTCAGGTTGCAGTGCGATGTACGCGGTGTACCTCTGCGTAGCCTCCAAGTAGTTGCGGATCATCAATTCTGAGTCCGGCTCGACCGTCTTGGAGAGGTTGATGAAGCGCTTGAAGGAGACCGCGGCGAGCTGCTCGAGGCAGTTGATTCCATTTTCGCGGTCACCCAGTTGAGTGCTCTGTAAGTAGCAGTGTTCGGCTTCATTCAAACCCACCGGGTCCGTTCTGCGACGATGGACGTTCCCGAGCATGAACAGAGCGCTGGCCTCTTGTTTCGGGTCCTTGACGCTGCGGTAGATCTCGACGGCCTCCCGGATGGCTGTCAGTGATTCACCTTCCTGTTCCAGGAGTGACAGTGCTTCGCCTCGCGCCTTTAGGGCATTCGCCAAGGAGTAGGAATGCGCAACGGCGTCCGCATCGGCGGGCCGGGTGCGCAGTTGGTCTACAAGTGAACCTGCGAGGCTCACTATCTGCCTCCAGTCACGCCTGGTTGCGGCGACGTCGATCCGGTAGTGGATCAGGGTCTTCCAGAGATCCTCACGTCCGGGCAGAGGTCTCAGCTCTTCATCGAGCAGCAAAGGGGTGATCTCGGTGACGACCCGGTCCCAGTCTTCGAGTCGTCCGTTGGACCGGTAGAGCAGCCGCAGCCCTTCTGCGATATCCGGGATGAAGCCCCACCACTGATGCCTGATCGCGAGCTTCAGGGCGTGGCCAAGATTGTGTTCCTCCGCCTGGAATATCGTCAGGAACATCGATCGCATGGAGGACTCCTCCGCCATGGCGTACTGCGCTGTGGATCCCATCTGGGCGTATGCGCCCACGAAGCAGTAGACGACGTCGCGGCCCGATCCGGAGGCGGTGGAAACGAAGGTGTCCTTAAAGATCTTTGCCAAATGCCATGCGAACGCTGGATGGATATAGTATGCATTCTGCAGTGGTTGGTCGTTTATTTTCCAGGGGGTCAGCAGTCCGCCCTCCATGCAGCGAGACAAAAGGGGGGCGATACTTTCAGGGTGGAGGTTGGTAAGGGAATGGAGCGGATGATCTTCGTCGAGCACAACTTCCCTTAAGTTGTACTCGGGAGGCTCGTTTCCGGGATAATGCTCCGCGAGGACGGGGTTCATGGCGAGGAGTTGGGTGCCATCAACGAATTGCCGGAACAGGGAAAGTGTAGCGAGGAACCGTCGTTCCGGCGGCGAGAACTCCTTCGTCAGGAACTCATTGACGGCCGCCGCAGCCCTCTCCGAAGAATCGGCTTCGTCCCCGACCGAAGCCTCACCCGAGCGTAGCCGGGAGACGAGCCCGTCGATGTCCTCTTTGGTCAGCGAGTCCGACTTCAGCGCCTGGGACAGCACGGTGATGATGGTGAAGGGATTGCCCTGGGTATAGCGCAGGAAATCCAGCCATTTCGCCGCCCCGCCGAAGTCTGCACCAAGGCTGCGGGCCACGGCCCGGGCCAACTGAAGACGTTCCATCAGAGGCATGGGATCGAGTGCCACCCGGAACACCGCATCCTGCAGCCAGGGCTCAGGACGGCGGGAGACGATGAGCGTCCTTCCTCCGGCGCCCCGGAGCTCGGCAAGGAAGTCCACAAGCTCGGAACGCGGGCCGTACTCGAGTGTCAGGTCGTCCTCACGATCCGTGGCCAGCTCGAAGCTGTCCCAGATCCATAACGGCCGGAACTCGGCCACGAGGCTCTTCGCGAGCTCCCGCCGGTTCTCCGTGAACAGATGGGGCCTGACGCCACGGGCGTCAAGTACGTGCTCGAAAGCCGTGCAGACTTGTTCGGCGAGGCTGCGGACGGATTGCCCCAACTCGAAGGATGTGTAGAGCATGGGCCCCTTGGTACCGCCCGTACGTGCGTACCATCGGGCGAACTCCGCGGCGGTGGCGGTCTTCCCCTCGCCAGCGTAGCCATGCAGTAGCACGGTCGGATGCGAGGTGAAGGCACGATCCAGATCGAATAGGGCATCGTCTCTGCCAAGAAAACCGAAACGGGGCCGGGCGGTGAGTTCCGGGGACCGAGCATCCTCGGGCGGTGTCACGGGTGCGCGCCCGGCGATCTCGAACAGGGCGAGCGGACTGCCCTCATAGACCACGGGCACGATCCAGTCCTGCAACGGCCGGGCGCTGGACGTCACCTCCCGTAGTGGGCGCTCTGCCAGCTGCCTCCGGCCGGAGGTCACGGCCTCGCCGAGAGTCTCGCTACCGAGGAGCGCGGCATAGACATCGCCGATGAATTGGGCCGCCGTGACAACGTAGATGTTGTAACGCATCGCCAACACACCCGCGACACCCGCTTCGCACACCTCCTGAGCGAACGATCGGTAGATGTGAGCGACGCTGTCGTCACCCTCATCCTTGTCGGGTCCGGCAGTCTCGAAGGAATCGCGCCGAGCGGAGCGGCAGGAGTTGAGAAGAAGGATGGGAACTTCGTTGTGCCGGAGTAGCCGGCCCATTGTGCTTCCATCGATGAATTCCCCGATACGAGGGGACGTGCTCTCGAACGCTATAAGCCCGCGCGGCAGGCTATCCGGAGAATCGCCCGGATTCTCCCAGCCACCGTGGCCGTCGAAATGGACGACATGGTACGGTCGCCCGCTTTCCGAGGCCGTTTGAAGGATCGATGCCAGCCGGGCGAAGGTCGGTGGGCGGAGGACGTCGATGGCGACTGAGGGCGTTGCATGGAACTGATCCACTATGTGCCTGGCCACGGCGCGGAAACCCACGTCACTCTTTCCGGCTGGACGGCATATGGCCAGGAGGATTCTGATGTGCTCGCCCTGGGGGGTTGATATTCGCGCCGGGGAGGATCCGGGATAGGTCCTGACGAAAGCTGCTACGGACAGCGAGAGAACCCGGCCTGTCTCTGGATCGAGCATGCATTCCCAGGGAATATCAGGGGTCTGACTGCCTTCGGTAACCTCAATCCTGGTCTCGCCGAGGCAAGGTCGTATGATCGACCAGATATATCGCGCCCTCGGCGATCCGAACACCTCAGAGAATAGACTCTGCCCCATCTTGCGCAGTCGTTCCTCAATTCGTTTCGCCATTGCAGGAGCCGGATCGGCAGGGTACTTGAGATAATCTTCGAGATACCAGCGAATATTCTGGTCGTCTTGCCCGGTGGTACCGAAAGTGAAATCTGAATTCGCTATCTCGATCTGACCGGAATCCGCAAGGGCAAGATTGACGGAGATTCCCGTCTGGGCTCTAGTGAGCGAGATACGGAGAGTGAGCATCGTGGCGCCTCCACTGTCCGCCGGAGTGATGGACGGGCGGAGTGAGGAAATCATACGGATCCGCAGACGCGGTGAACAGGTGAGGGCCACCCTCGAAACTTGGTGGCTCCTACATAAAATGCGCGGCAGTATCGCTCGCATCAGCAGCCTCGTCCGGGCCGCCCGCGCGCTTCTACCTCAACGTCTCAACCTGAGGCTGAAAAGGATGAGTAGTTGATCGTTAGTCGTTGAGCGACTCCGGTTACCGGTGCGCCGTTTCTGTCGGCGACGGGTGAGATCGTGGTTCTGGATCACTTTCCGGATGCTGTTGGTGATCTCTAAGTTGCCAACCGCTGGCAGAGCTGCAGGAATTGGCCGGGTGAGCGGGGTCGGCATGATGTGGATGTGCCGGGTGGGAAGCAATCGCTGAGGCGGATGATGTTGGCGCCGGCGGCGGTCAGGACGTGCTGAACGTGAGTCTTTGCCAAGCCTCGATAGCGACATCGCCGCAGCCCGCGGGCGTGAACCGTCTCGGAGGCCGTCGCCTCGCATCCTGCGCGGATCGCATAGCGCCGCCGCCACTGATCGGTCTTCTGCTCGCGACGGATTCCGGTCTGGATCTCCTGTTGAGGCTGGGGCAACAGGAAGATGTGGCGTCCCTTGCCGTCGACGTTGCCGGTGCACCGAATCCGGTCATCGCACTCGCGGCAGGCCCTGCGCGGGAAGAGCACGGACAGCCGGAGATGACCGTCGCCGAGGGTGGGCTTCCAGGGCAGGCTGGTCACGCCGTGCGGACACGTCAAGGTGCGGGCCTGCCAGTCGATTTGGACGTCTTCCTTGGCAAAGCCCGGCCGCTGTCCGGCTCTCGGGTCGTCGCGGACGGGCCCGAACAGGGTGATGCCCCACCGCTGTTGGGCTCGATAAATACTGTCTGGGCCGCTGTAGCCGCCATCGACAACATGCTCGAGATGCGTGAAGCCCTGGCCGGTCAGGCCCTGATGGATGCGGTCGAGAGCGTCGATGTCCTGCTCGGGCGCCGGGCGGGTAACGACCTGCACGACGACGTTGGGACCCGCCTTGGTGCAGGTCCCGCTTTGGTGGTCGCGGTAGCCGATCCAGTCGCGTTGCCCGGCAGCTGTGACCTTCTGGCTCGTCGTCGGTTTCTACGGGGAGCCGCAGAGCCCAGCCCAGACCCAGACATGGCGGATACCCGAGCAAGAAGACGCATGCAGACCAGATCTCTCCGAAGAGGCGGAACAGGTGGCCATGTAGCTGACGGTTGTGTCCGGAGACGACGGTGAGTCGGTGGACCCGACCCGACCCGAGCCGGCCGGGCTGGACGAGACGCCTGCCCCGTCCGCCCACTTCGCCATCGGCACCCGGCCGGCGGCTTCGTGCGTTCCCGAAGTGCGCTCGTCGCGATCGGCATGGTGTTACTCCTCGCCCGGTGGCTCAGTGGTCGTGACCGGGTGGGGCCCGGTGAGTGTCGAGAGGATGGCGGGCGGCCCCTGGACGGCGGTGCGCTGCATATGGTGCAGCACGCTGCGGATGCCGCCGAGCTCCTCACCGCCGCCCGCCCGGCCGGGGCCGCCGTGCACGGTGTGCGGGAGCGGCGAGCCGTGGCCGGTGGACTCCCCGGCGTCGGTGCGGTCGAGGAGCAGCAGGCGACCGTGCCATGGGGCGGCCCCGAGCACGGCCTCGCGGGCGAAGCCGGGGTCGTGGGTGACGACCGAGCCGACGAGGCTGCCTTCTCCGCGTGCGGCCAGCGCGACCGCATGGGCGGCGGTTCCGTCGTACGGCAGAAGGGTGCTGACGGGGCCGAACGCCTCGACCTCGTGCGGCTCGGCCCGGTCGGGGTCGTCGCAGCGCAGCAGCAGCGGCGGGAGAAAGGCACCGCGTTCCCTGTCACCGTCCAGCACCTCGAACCGGTCGGGGTCGCCGTGGACGACGCAGGCCGCCGCCGTGAGCGCCTTGACTGCGCGCAGCACCTCCTCCCGTTGCCCGAGTCCTGCCAGCGGGCCCATGGTCACTGCGGGATCGGCGGGGTTGCCGACGTGTACGCCGCCGAGCGCCGCGCACACCGCGTCCTGTACGTCGTCGATGAGGCCGGCGGGCACCAGGGCGCGGCGGATCGCGGTGCACTTCTGCCCGGCCTTGACGGTCATCTCGGTGACCAGGGTCTGCGTGAACAGGTCGAACTCGGGGGTGCCAGGGGTGGCGTCGGGCCCCAGGACCGCGCAGTTCAGGGAGTCGGCTTCGGCGTTGAAGCGGACGGCGCGGCCGGCGACGACCGGGTGGCTGCGCAGGGTGCGGGCGGTCGCGGCGGATCCGGTGACGCTGAGCACGTCCTGTCCCGTGAGCGCGTCGAGGATGCCGTCCGGTGGGGCGCAGATCAGCTGGACGGCGCCTTCGGGGAGGATGCCGGACTCGATGATGCGGCGGAACACCAGCTCCGTCAGGTAGGCCGTCTGGCCCGCGGGTTTCACCACGGACGGCAGGCCCGCCAGCAGAGCCGGCGCGAGCTTTTCCAGCATGCCCCACACGGGGAAGTTGAACGCGTTGATCTGCACGGCCGCGCCCTGCCGCGGCACATGGACGTGGCGTATCGCGAAGGTGCCCTGTTTGCCGATCGGTTCCATGTCGCCGTCGGGCAGGACATGCCCGTCGGGCAGCTCTTTGGCGCCCTTGCCGCCGTAGACGAAGAGCACCGCGATGCCGCCGTCGACGTCGAGCACGGAGTCGCGGCGGGTCGCTCCGGTGCGGGTGGACAGTGCGTGGAACTCGTCCGTGTGCGCGGCCAGGTGCTTGCCCAACGACTTGATCAGGCCGGCGCGCTGGTGGAAGGTCAGCTCGCGCAGGGCCGGGCCGCCCGCCTCCCGCGCGTGGCGCAGCACGGCTGCGGCGTCGACGGCTCGCTCCGAGAGCCGGGCCACCTCGGCGCCGGTCGCAGCGTCCAGCAGGGGACGCCCCTCGTCGGGTGCCTCATACCAGTCACCGGCAAGGTAGCTGTGCAGTTTCGCGGCCACGGCGGGCCCACCTTTCGTGCTCTCAGCGGTCGATGGCTCTCAACGGTCGATGCGCCGGAGATCACGCAGATAGCGCGCGCCGGCGTCCCGGTAGGTGCGTACGGCGTACTCCACCCAGGAGGGATCGACCGGTGTCCCGCGCAGCCGTACCGGGACGCCGAGCGCCATGGTCCTGGGCGGGACCTCGAAGTCCTCCGGGACCAGTGCGGCGGCGCCGACCACCGCACCCTCGCGCACGGTGGCCCGGTTCAGGACGATGGAACCGGACCCGATCAGGCAGCGGCGCTCCACGGTGCAGCCTTCCAAGTGGGCGTTGTGGCCGACCACGCACTCGGGTCCGATCACGGTCGGCCACTGCTCGGTCGTGTGCAGCACGGTTCCGTCCTGGATGCTGGTGCGGGCGCCGACCTCGATACGACCGCCGAGGTCTCCGCGCAGGACCGCCCCGGGCCAGACGCTGGCCTCCGCGCCGATCGACACGCACCCGATCACGACGGCATCCGGGTGGACGAAGGCGCTGGGATCGATGTCCGGCTCGTCGGGTCCGAGGGCGTAGACCGGCATGGCTGCCACCTCGCTCGTCCTGGTCGGCCGACCCGCCGACGCGGCAACACTCTACTGATATTTTCCGTAACGACAAGATATTGTGTAAGGAGGGGCGGGCTCCCTGAGGGGAGGCGCGGCTCCGGGCCGTAATGCCGGAGCGTCCTGGATACGCTGATCACGTCGATGTCACGCGACGGCGTGATACATCGGATCGGCCGGCAGCAAGGGAAGTGAAGGACCATGGTGAATCGTGCGTCGCGCGGACCGGGCCGTGCCGACCGGGCCGCCGCGGGGAGCGCACGGCCGGTGGTCAGCCGGCGCCGGGAGGTCGGTGACGTCAGCGCACGGTCGCTGCTGACGACCATGCTCGGCGAGTACGTACTGCCCAAGGGCACCCCGGTGTGGACCTCCGCGCTGGTGGACGCGCTGGCGATGTTCGGTGTCGAGGAGAAGTCGGCCCGTCAGTCGCTCGCCCGGATCGCGGCAGAGGGCTGGCTGGTCTCCGAGCGGATGGGACGCCGCGTCCGCTGGGCGCTCACCCCACCGGGGCGGCGGCTGCTGACCGAGGGCGCGCAGCGCATCTACGACTTCGGCAGCGGGGAGCGCCCCTGGGAAGGCACCTGGCTGGTGGTCCTCGTCTCGGTGCCGGAGGCCAAGCGGGACCTGCGGCACCGGGTGCGCACCCGGCTCACCTGGGCCGGCTTCGGCTCCCCGGAGCCCGGGGTGTGGATCACGCCCCACGCCGACCGCGAGGCGGAGGCGCTCGGCGTCCTGAAGGAACTCGGGCTTGCCGACGACGCGATGTCCTTCTCCGCGACGTACGGTGCCGTGGGCAGCGAGGCGGCCATGGTGGCCCGCGCCTGGGACCTCAGCGAGGTGGAGGACCGCTACGAGGCGTTCATCGACGAGTTCACCGGGCTGCGCCCCGCCGACGGTGACGCCGTCCTGCACGCTCAGACCATGCTGGTGCACGAGTGGCGCCGCTTCCCGTTCCTCGATCCGCGGCTTCCGTCGAAGCTGCTGCCCCCGGGCTGGAGCGGGGCCAGGGCGGCCGACCTCTTCCACAGCAGGCACGCCGAGTGGAGTCCGGTGGCGCTGCGGCGCTGGGAGGAGCTGGCCGAGGGGCACGGCGAGAGGTGAGATCGCGCGGGCGCACCGCACCGTACCGCCCGGCTTACCGGGGTGGCGTGGTACGGGGCATGGCGCTAGGCCCCGCCGGTCGGCAGGCGCGGGGCGGCGCCGATGACGCCTGTCTGCTGACCCATCGTCATGTCCTTACACTCCGAGGCCCGGGAAGACCTTGGCCGCGTTGCCGGACAGCACGGCACGCACGGTGTCCGCGGGCAGGCCCAGCGCACGCAGTGCGGCGATGTTACGGGAGGCGCCGGGCACCCCCGGCCAGTCGGTGCCGAAGATGCACCGGGTGGCCAGCCTCGCCAGGCCGAACCGGGCGTAGTACTCGGGCAGTTTCCGCGGCGGCAGTCCGGCGAGGTCCAGCCAGACGTTGGGCCTGGCCAGGGCGAGGAACGCCGCGGTGTCGTACCACCAGCCCCGCCCGCCGTGGGCGAAGACGAACTGCACGTCCGGGAAGTCCTCCACGGCGTCGAGCAGGAGCTGCGGATCACCGTACCGGGCGCGGGCACCCGGGAAGCTGGAGGTGCCCGAGTGCACGACGACCGGGACGCCGCGTTCGGCGCAGAGCGCGTACAGCGGGTAGAACTCCTTGTCGGCCGGGTCGAATCCGCCGTGCACGGGGTGCAGTTTGAGCGCGACCGCGCCCAAGTCCAGCTGGCGTTCGGCCTCTGCCACCAGCGGGTGGTGCAGGTGCGGATTGACGTTTGCCACCAGGCGGAAGCGGACCGGGTTGTACGCGACGATCGGCAGTAGGTCCTCGATCGGCTGGATCCCGGTGGCGCGTGGGCTGTACTCACAGAACAGCAGCGCACGGTCCACGCCCTCGGACTCCAGCAGGGCGTCCAGCCGCTCGGGAACGGGGTCGCCCCGCTCGTCGTAGGCGTCGCGCCACGGGTGGTCGCCGGAGAACGTGTCCGCCCACTCGAACCAGGCCGGTTTGAGTGTGGACAACCTTGGGGCGTGGACGTGCGCGTCGACCACGATCTCGCCGTCGATCACTGCGCCTCCTCGGGATGTGCCGATGGGTCAGCCGCGCGGGTCGTACCCGGCGACGAGTTCGGTGTCCGCGCCGACCGGGCCGTGGCCGGCGGCGCCGCCCGGCAGGCCGATCGGCTCGTCGCGGCCCGGCAGGGACTCGGTGAAGAACCGCTTGTTGTCGGCGACGAAGTCCTTCAGCTCCGGTGGCACCCGGCGGTCCTGGGAGATCGCCTGGACCGGGCAGACGGGCTCACAGTTGCCACAGTCGATGCATTCCATCGGGTTGATATAGAGCTTGCGGTCGCCTTCGTAGATGCAGTCGACGGGGCACTCCTCCATACAGGAGCGGTCCATGACGTCGATGCACGGCTCGGCTATGACGTAGGGCATGGGCTATCGGTCCTCTTCGGTGCTACGCGACGGCGGGGGCAGGCGTGGATACGTCGGTGGAGTGGCCGGGGAACACCGGCTGCTCGGGGTCGATGTGGTGCGCGGCGTTGTTGACGGCGGTCGCCGCTTCCCCGAAGCCGACCGCGATCAGCCGCACCTTGCCGGGGTAGTCGTTGATGTCCCCGGCCGCGTAGACCCCCGGGAGAGAGGTCCGCATGGCCGAATCGACCGGGATGTGGCGCCGGTGGGCGATGTCGATGCCCCAGCCGAGCAGCGGGCCGAGGTTGGCGGTGAAACCGAGGGCGGCGATGATCCCCCGGCAGGGCAGGCGGTGCGTCTGCCCGTCGCGCCGGGTGATCTCCACGGCCTCGATGTCCCCGCCGTCGCCGATGACCTTCGACAGCTCGGCTTCGGTGAGGATCTCCACGCCCGCGGCCCGTACGGCGGCCACGGTGGCCGGGTGCGCACGGAAGGTGTCGCGGCGGTGGACCAGGGTCACGGAGGCGGCCAGTGGGTGCAGGGTGAGGGCCCAGTCGAAGGCGCTGTCACCGCCCCCGACGATCACCACGTCCCGGCCCGCGTAGTCGTCCGGCCTGCGCACGAAGTACGCCGGCCCGGGTCCCTCGTACGCGGCGGCAGCCGGCAGAGGGCGGGGTGTGAAGGTGCCGATGCCGCCGGTGATGAGCACGGCCCTGGCCCGCACCCGCGCCCCTTGGTGCGTCGTCACGGTGAACGTGTCCGGCCCGCCGCCGGCCCCGGGGATCCGCTCCATCGTCTCGGCCCGGTGGCCGAGCAGATAGCACGGGTCGTACGGTGCGGCCTGCTCCAGGAGCCGGTCCACGAGTTCGCGTCCCCGTACCGCCGGGAATCCGGCGATGTCGAAGATCTGCTTCTCCGGGTACATGGCGTTGATCTGGCCACCGGGCTCGGGCAGCGAGTCCAGCACGGTCACCGACAGACCGCGGAAACCGGCGTAGTAGGCAGCGAACAGGCCGGTGGGGCCGGCTCCCACGATGAGCAGATCCGTGCTGTGATCCGCGGGGCACGGGGACATGCACGTCCTCCTTGGTGCAGGGGGAAGAGAGTGACTTGCCGAGTGGCGGGGAGCGACTGGCAGGGAGGACGTCAGCTTGATGTCGTCGGCGACGGAGGCGCCTCCGCCCAGGAACCGTCGCGGACCATGGCGCGCAGCACGTTGCGGCGGATCTTGCCGGTGGGCGTACGGGGAAGCTCGGGCAGCCCGATCACCCCGCGCGGGCGTTTGAAGGCGGCCAGGCCCTCCCGGCACCAGGCGACGAGGGCGTCCGGATCGACCTCACGCCCGGGCCTGGGCACCACGCAGGCGACCGGTTTGTCCAGGCCGTCCGCGTCCGGTACGCCGACCACGGCGACCTCGGCCACGTCCGGATGGGCGAGGAGGCGCTCTTCGACCTCGGCGGGCGCGACCCAGATGCCGCCCGCCTTGAGCAGGTCGTTGGTGCGGCCCATGCACGTGTAGGTGCCGTCGGCGTTGCGGATGTAGGTGTCTCCGGTGCGTACCCAGTCGCCGAGGAAGACCTGACGTGTGGTCTCGGCCCGGCACCAGTAGCCGGTGGCCGCGGACTCACCGCGGACGTGGAGCTCGCCGGGTGTGCCGTCGCCCTGCACCACGCTGCCGTCGACGTCGCGCAGCTCCACCTTGTACCCGGGAACGGGTTCGCCGGAGGAGCCCGGGTGGACCCGGCCCGAACGGTTGGAGATGAAGATGTGCAGCATCTCGGTGGACCCGATGCCGTCGAGCACCTCCACACCGAACTGTTTCAGCATCCCCTCGTACATCCGCGAGGGCAGCGCTTCTCCGGCCGAGACGCCCACCCGCACCGTCGCGAAGGCGTCGTCCGGGATGTCGGCGCTCGCGAGCAGTGGCCCGAAGAAGCTGGGTGTGCCGAACAAGACGGTGGCCCGGTCGCCGGCCGCCCGCTTCGCGAACAGCGCGGGAGACGGCCTGGAAGGTTCCAGCAGCGCTGTCCCGCCCGCCGCCAGCGGGAAGAACAGCGAGTTGCCGATGCCGTAGGCGAAGAAGAGCTTCGCGACCGACAGGCAGCGGTCCTCCGGGCCGATGCCCAGCACCCGCTGCCCGTAGTTCTGCGATACGAACTTGATGTCGACGTGGCGGTGCATGGCCGCCTTGGGCGTGCCCGTGGTGCCCGACGTGTACAGCCACAGAGCGGGCGAGTCCGGCCAGGTCGGATACGGCCCGTCGTCCCTGCCGGTGCCGCCGTCCAGCAGCTGCTGCCAGGTGCGGCCCTGGACGTGGCCGGGCAGTCCTGTGCTGTCTTCTCCGGTCAGGACGGCGTGCTCGACCTCCGGCGCCTGCTGGAGCGCCGCGCGGACGACCGGCGCGAACTCGGCGGAGCCCAGCACCACCCGGCAGCGCGCGTCGGCCACCAGCTTGCCCAGCTCCCCTCCGGTGAGCATGGTCGACGCGGGCACGGCCACCGCGCCGATGTGGAAGGCGGCGAGGATGCCGGTGAAGAGCTCGATGTCGTCCACCATGCACAGCAGGACGCGCTCCTCGGGACGTACGCCGAGGGCCCGCAGCCCGGCCGCCACGCGGCGGACCTCCGCCGACAGTTGCTCGTAGGTCAGCGTCCGCGTGGGAGTGACGAGCGCCGTGCGGGCGCCGTTGCCCTCCCGCACGTGCCGGTCGACCAGGTACTCCGCCGTGTTGAACGCCTCAGGCATCCGGCTCACCTCACACCAGTCGGACGTACTCGTAGTCGAACGGTTTGCTGTTGATGCCATTGACCGGTGGCGCGACCCAGCTCGCGATCTTGCCGCGTTCGTACACAGGCTGCATCAGTGACCGTACGAACGCCAGGTCCTCGGCGGTGGGCAGCCAGTGATGGCGGCTCGCCTCCCAGGTCCGCTCGTCGACGATCGTGCCGTCGGGGGTGACGTGGTGGCCGGCGGCGAGGCCGACGTTCCGGTTGAAGCCCGCGTGCGGCAGCCTCAGCCGGAAGTCGATCCCGTGCTCCTCAAGGATCCGGTTCCAGCGCTTGAGGCCGTTCTCGCAGTCGGAGATGTACTCGTCGCGCAGGTCCAGGTTGAGGGCGAGCAGCACGGGGACCTCGTCCTGCGACCAGGTGCCGTCTGCCTGCGGCTTGTCCAGGAAGGCGCTGTGGTCGGTGAGCCGGTGGTCGTCCTTGCGGCGCTCCTCCTGCCAGCGGCCCTTGAGCCCGGCGGTGTAGTAGTTCGCCGCGTTGGTGGAGGTCTCGCTGCCGAAGAGGTCCAGGGAGACCGTGTAGTGGAAATTGATGTACTTCTGGATGATGTCCAGCGGGATGCCACCGCAGGCGGCGATGTCCAACGTGTCGTGCTCGCGGACCAGTTGGGCGCTGCGGGTCACCACGCGGTCGACGCCGGTGGTGCCGACCATCATGTGGTGCGCCTCCTCCTTCAGCATGAAGGTGCAGGTCCGCGACAGCGGGTCGAAGGCGCTCTCCTTGAGCGAGCCGAGCTGGTACTTGCCGTCCCGGTCGGTGAAGTACGTGAACATGAAGAAGGCCAGCCAGTCGGCGGTCTCCTCGTTGAACGCGCCCAGGATGCGCGGCGAGTCGGGGCTGCCGGAGTTGCGGTGGAGCAGCGCCTCGGCCTCCTCGCGGCCCTCCCGGCCGAAGTAGGCGTGCAGCAGGTACACCATCGCCCACAGGTGCCGGCCCTCCTCCACATTGACCTGGAAGAGGTTGCGCAGGTCGTACAGGCTCGGGGCGGTCAGGCCAAGGAGGCGCTGCTGCTCGACCGAGGCCGGCTCGGTGTCGCCCTGGATGACGATCAGCCGTTGCAGGTCGGCGCGGTACTCGCCGGGCACCTGCTGCCAGACCGGCTGCCCCTTGTGCTCGCCGAAGGCGACGCGGCGGTCGGGGTCGCGCTCGGCGAGGAAGATGCCCCACCGGTAGTCCGGCACGTTGACGTGGTCGAAGTGGGCCCAGCCGTCGCGACCGACCGACACGGCCGTGCGCAGGTAGACGCCTCGGTTCTCCAGCTCCGGGCCCATTTCGCCCCACCAGTTGAGGAACTTGGGCTGCCAGCCCTCCAGCGCCCGCTGCAGACGGCGGTCGTCGGCGAGAGCGACGTTGTTGGGGATCTTGGAGTCGTAGTCGATCTTCGTGGGCATCGGGTCACACTCGCTTCCGGTCGTAGACCGCTTTCTGGCCGGTGCCGTAGCGGCGCAGCGCGCCCTCGGGGCCAGCGGCGTTGGGGCGTATGAAGATCCAGTTCTGCCAGGCGGTGAGCCGTCCGAAGATCTTGGTCTCGATCGTCTCCGGGCCGACGAACCGGTGGTTGGCCTCCATGCCCGTCAGGGCGTCCGGGCTCAGCGCGGCCCGGCTCTCCAGGACGATGCGGATCTCGTCCTCCCAGTCGATGTCGTCGGGCGCGTCGGTGACGAGGCCTAGCTCGCGGGCCTGGGCGGCGCTCAGGGGTTGCCCGGCCTCGCGGCGCAGCCACTCGACGTGGTCGTCCTCCTGGTAGAAGCGGGACTGGAGGCGGGACAGGCCGTTGCCCATGGGGAAGGTGCCGAAGTTGGCCTCGGAGAGGGTGAGTTGGGCGCGCTCGTCGCTGTCCGGGTCCTCGATGGGCGGGCCGTCCAGCATGTACTGCAGATCGCAGGCCAAGGCCAGCTCCAGCAGCAGGCCCGCGAAGCAACTGCCCGGCTCGATGAGCGCCACCAGGCTGCGGCTGGTGACGTCGAGCCGCTTCAGGGTGCGCTTGTAGTAGTGAACGATCTCGTTGCTGAGCCAGTCGCCCTGGGCGGCGGCGCCCAACACGACCTGCTCATGGGCCAGTACGAGCGCGGAATCGCCCTCCGTGCGGAGCACCCAGGTGCCCAGCTCGGTCTCGTTCGCCCGCAGCCGCAGGATCAGGTCGTCGAGCTCGCGGGTGACGGCCAGCAGCCACCCGTCGGCGCCCTCGTCGTGGATCGCGGCGGCGTCGGCGGGGGCGTCCTCGCCGGGGCCCCGTACGGTGATGCGGACCAGGCCGAGCGGACGGTCGTACTCGGCGCGCACGTACTGGTAGGCGATGCCGTCCTCGGTGACGTCCCGCTCCAGCGGTGTCAGTTCGATGCCCTCGGCGTCCGTCGGCCGGGTGCTGTGCTCGGCCGCTTCCATGGCACGCTGTTCGACGACCGTACGGAAGTCCCGGCGCGGGACGACCTCGTCGACCAGCCGCCAGTCCACCGCCGTCTTGCCCCGTACGCCGTCGCTGCGGGTGGCGAAGAGATCGGCCAGATCCTTGCGTACGCGGCGCTTGTCGGTGACCCGGGTCAGCCCGCCGGTCCCGGGCAGCACGCCCAGGAGCGGGACCTCGGGCAGGGCCACCGACGAGGAGTTGTCGTCGACCAGCAGGATCCGGTCGCAGGCCAGCGCGAGTTCGTAACCGCCGCCCGCACAGGAGCCGTTGACCGCGGCGATGAAGGTCAGCCCCGAGTGCTGCGAGGCGTCCTCCATGCTGTTGCGGGTCTCGTTGGTGAACTTGCAGAAGTTCACCTTCCAGTGGTGCGGGGAGGCCGCCAGCATCCGGATGTTCGCCCCGGCGCAGAAGACTTTCTCCTTCGCGCTGGTCACCACCACCGACCGCACCTCGGGGTGCTCGAACCGCAGCCGCTGCAGTGCGTCGTACAGCTCGATGTCCACACCCAGGTCATAGGAGTTGAGCTTCAGCTCGTAGCCCGGGACCAGGCCGCCCTGCTCGTCGACGTCCATCTCCAGCCAGGCGACCGGCCCGTCGGTCCGCAGCTTCCAGTGCCGGTACGCGTCCGGGCTCCGGTCGAAGGTCACCACCACCGTGCCTGTGGGCTCCGGCGCTCCATTCGCGGCATCGACCACGTCTGGCTTGCTTGCCACCACCATGACGAGCGCCTCCTCGCGCTAGCGCAGGTACCTATAGAGGAATCTTCTACAGAAGTACCGCAGTGCGTCAAGGTTCTGTAGAACATGGGTCTGGACGGGTTCCCCGTTCCGGCCCGGCAGGGTCAGCCCACACCGAGGGGGCTGTGGGCCCGGGCCCGGTCCTGGCGGAAGTCGTCGGTCGAACTCCTGTGAACGATGCGGCCCTTCTGCATCACCGCCACCTCGTCGGCGAGAGGGAAGGCCAGGTGCAGGTCCTGTTCGACCAGCACGGCCGCGATGCCCTCGCCGCGCAAGCCCTCGAGCAACTCGGCGATCAGGTCGATGACCGCCGGCGCGAGGCCGTCCGACGGCTCGTCCAGGAGCAGCAGCCGCGGGATCCTCAGCAGCGCCCGGCCGATGGCCAGCATCTGCTGTTCTCCGCCGGAGAGTTGATCGCCCCGGTTGGCGCGCCGCTCGGCGAGGCGGGGCATCAGCTCGTAGACGCGCTCCAGGGTCCAGGGGGCCGCCTCGAGTGTGTCGGGCGGTGAGAACCGCCCGGCACACTCACGACCGCACAGTGGTCAGACGTCGAAGTGCGCACGTTCGACAGCAGCTCCCCGGATGGCTAGAAGGGGAAGGCGTGCGCCTGCTCGCGGTAGGTGACCCACTGCCACTGGGTGAATTCGTCCCAGCTGCTCTGGGAGCCGAACCGGCTGCCGTTGCCGGAGGCGCCCGTACCGCCGAAGGGTGCGTACGCGTCGTTGTTCAGGGTCTGGTCGTTGATGTGGACGATGCCGGTCCGCAGCCGCCGCGCCAGATCGCGGCCACGGTCCGGGGATCCCGTTTGCACCGCGGCGACCAGCCCGTACTCGGTGTTGTTGGCGACCGCGACCGCCTCGTCCTCGTCGCGTACGACGACGACCGGTGCGACGGGTCCGAAGATCTCCTCACGGAACGCGGGCATCGACGTGGTCACGCCGGCCAGCACGGTGGGTTGGTAGAACAGCCCGTCGTACGTGCCGCCGGCCCTGACCTCGGCCCCCGCCCTGACGGTCTCCTCCACGATCCGGTGCACATTGTCCCGCTGCCGCTGGTTGATCAGCGGCCCGAGAGCCACTTGCCCGGTGAACGGATCACCCACCGGAAGTCCCTGCGCCCGCTTGGCCAGCCGGTCGAGGTATTCGTCGGCGACGGATTCGAGCACGATGTGCCGGCCCGCGGTCATACAGACCTGGCCCTGGTGCAGGAACGCGCCCCAGGCCCCCGCCGAACTGGCGATCTCCAGGTCGGCGTCGTCGAGCACGATCAGGGCGTTGTTGCCGCCGAGTTCGAGCGAGACCCGCTTCAGCGTGCGCCCGGCGGTGGCGCCGACCTCACGGCCGACCGCCGTCGAGCCGGTGAAGGCGATCATGGCGACGTTCGGGTCCTCGACCAGGGCCGCGCCGGGCCCGGCGTCCCCGGGCAGCACATGCAGCAACCCGTCGGGCAGGCCGGCCGCCTCGAAGAGTCGCGCGACCAGCGTGCCTCCTGACACCGCCGTCTGTACGTCCGGCTTCAGGACGACCGCGTTGCCCAGCGCCAGCGCCGGCGCGACGGCCCGGACGGAGAGGATGAACGGGAAGTTCCACGGACTGATCACACCGACCACGCCGAGCGGCACCCGGCGGGCGACGCTCTCCCGGCCGGGCTCACTGGCCGGCAGCAGGTGCCCCCAGGGCTGGGTGGGCAGCGCCGCCGCCTCCCACAACTCCCCGAGCACCAAGTCGACTTCAAAGGCCGCCTTGCCCGGCACAGCGCCGCCCTCGCGGACGAGCCAGCGCTCGAACTCGGCACGGTTGTCGGCGAGGACGGCGGCGGCCTTGCGGATCACGGCGGCGCGGGACGGGCCGGTCGCCGCGGCCCAGTCGGCTTGTGCCTGGACGGCTCGGGCGGTCGCGGCCGCCACATCCTCGGCATCGCCCAGGCCGACCTGGGCCAGGACGGCACCCGTCGCCGGTTCGGTGCTGTCCAGCACACCGCCGTGGGCGGTGGTCCAGCCATTGCTGTAGATCTTGCCCTGCCAGGAAACGTCATCGAGAAGTTCGGTCATCGCGGGGTTCTCCTCAGCTTCGCTTGAGCTCGGGTGGTCAGGCGCCGGGCCGGCGGATGAGGTCCGCTGCCTTCTCGCCGATCATGATCGTGGCGGCGTTGGTGTTGACGCAGACGAGCCTCGGCATGACCGAGGCGTCCGCCACCCGCAAGCCGTCCAGGCCGTGCACCCGCAGATCGGGCCCCACGACGGCCTCCGGCCCGACGCCCATCGCGCAGGTGCCGACCGGGTGGTAGTAGGTTCCGGTGCCTCGGGCGATGAACTCCCGCAGACCGGCCTCGTCCGTGACGTCGGGTCCGGGAAGCACCTCGCGGGCACGCCAGGGAGCGAACGGTTCGGAGGCGGCGATCTCCCGCGCGACCTCGATGCCGTGCAGCAGCCGGCGCACGTCGGACTCCGCGCCCAGATAGTTCGGATCGATCATTGGCGGCGTCTGCGGATCGGGCCCAGCGATCCGGATCGAGCCGCGTGCCTCGGGCACCGTGGCGACGCCGAAGGTGAAGCTGTTCTCCGGGGCCTGAAGCGTCGGCGGGTGGAACGGCAGGTGGATGAACATCAGCTGCATGTCCGGGCCCGCGAGGGCCTGGTCGCTGCGCCACAGCATCGACACCTCGGCATGGTTGGCGAGCCCCGGCGGAATGGGCCGGCTCGCCTCGTACACGATCCCGCACAGCGGATGGTCGTGCAGGTTGCGGCCGACACCGGGCAGGTCGTGTACGACCGCGACACCCGCCTGCTCCAACTCGTCGGCCGCGCCCACCCCGGAGAGAAGCAGAAGCCGAGGCGAGTCGACCGCGCCAGCGCTGACCACCACCTCCGCATCCGCGTACGCGGTGACGACCTCGCCGCGGCGTTCGTACTCGACACCGGTGCAGAGTGTGCCGTCGAACAGGAGCCTGTGGGCACGAGACTCCGTCGCGACCGTGAGATTCGGACGGCTGTCACGGACCGGGTGCAGATAGGCCGCCGCGGTGCTCTGGCGGTGCCCGTCCGTGATCGACAGATCGTGCCAGCCGGCACCCTCCTGCACCGCTCCGTTGAAGTCGTCCGTCAGCGGATGACCGGTCGCCGCCGCCGCGTCGAGGAAGACCTGCGACAGCGGATTCGGCTGCGCCGACGGAGCCGGACGCATCGGGCCGCCCTCACCCCGGTACTGCGGATCCCGGCCGCTGACGGTCTCCATGCGCCGGAAGTAGGGCAGCACAGAGGCGTAGTCCCAGCCGTCGCAGCCCGCCTTGGCCCACGCGTCGAAGTCCGCGCCGTGCCCACGCAGGTACACCATCGCGTTGATGCTGCTCGACCCGCCGAGCGTGCGCCCCCGGGGCCAGTTGTGGACCACCCCGCCGGTGCCGGGCTGGGGAACGGTGTCGTAGGAGTAGTCGATCTCCGTGCCCCACAGCGCGGGCCACGCGGGTGGCACGGCAATCTCGGGCGCGTCGTCGGCAGGACCGGATTCGAGCAGGAGAACGCGGGTGTCGTGATCTTCCGACAGCCGCGCGGCCAGAACGCAGCCGGCCGACCCGGCACCGATCACCACGTAGTCGTAACGAGCAGGCATGGCCACCACAGCCCACCACCTCTGGTTCGGCGGTCCGGCGGGCCCCGTTGCCCGCGCGGCGAAAAACCTGCTACAGATTCTTGTCAGTCACGTTGCAGAGTTGTTGACTGATCCCGCCTCGGCCTTTGTCGTGCGAGGCCAAGTCTGGTGGGAGGGCACACACAGTGATGTCGTCGACCGCAGGGACCGAACAGTCAAGCTCTCTCCCGGCCGATCTCTGGCGAGAGCAGTTGGGCGGTGCTTTCGGCCGGCTCGTCCCCGAGGCCATCGGAGCACGGGACGCCCATGGGCGGATGGCCGGTACTCAGCTCGGGGCGATCGCTGCCTACCGGGTGAGCGGGACGCCGCAGGTCGTGCGGCGTACCCCCAGGGCCGTACGGCAGACACCGATCGACCTGCTCAAGGTCTGCGTACAGCTGAGCGGGTACGCCACCGTGTGCCAGGACGATCGCGAGATCGCGATCGCGCCCGGGCAGATGGCGATCTACGACACCGGCAGGCCCTATCATCTGCGTCTTGAGCGCCAGTGGTCGTGCGCGGTCATGGCCTTTCCCCGGGGCGCGTTGAGCCTGCCCGAGCGCATGGTCGTCACGTCGATGAACCATGCCTATCCACTCGCGGACGGACCTGGCGCGGTGCTGGCCGGCTTCGTATCGTCCGCGGTATCGCAGCGGGATTCGATCCACCGGACATCCGCCGACCGGCTCGGCGAAGCGGGGCTGCATCTGGTGGCAGCGGCATTGAGCGAGGCCGCCCCCTGTGGCGACGATGGCGCAGCGGACGCATTGCGGCTGCAGATCCTGAACTACATCAGAGCGCACCTCGCCGAACCGGACCTGACACATGCGCGGGTCGCCGCCGTGCACCACATGAGCGCGCGCACCCTGCACCGACTGTTCGAGCACGAGTCATGCACCGTCACCGACTACATCCGCTCTCGCCGCCTCGAAGCGGCGATGCGTGACCTGGCCGACCCTCTGCTCGCCCATCGCAGCATCGCGGCGATCGCCGCCCACTGGTGCTTCGTCGGCCAGGCGCACTTCACCCGCGCCTTCCACGCCAAGTACGGCGTGAACCCCTCGGCTGCCCGTCGCGACGCCGTGTAGTCGCCGAACCTCACGAGAGCCGCGCTGCCCCGCGGATCCGGCCATGAAGAAGGGCCGTCGGTCGTGCCTCCCCTGAGGGAAGAGCACGGTCAACAGACGGCACCAGGAGCGCGGTTACCCACCCTGACCTGGGGTGATGTCACCCGTCGAAGTGAAGGGCGAACTCGTACAGGTGCGGGCGTAGCCGCTTTGGGTCGAGGGCCCGGAACGCGTTGTCATGGTGGGGACGCTGTCCCAGATGTGGCGGATACCCAAGCAAGATGACGCTGGCTCTCCAGATCGAGCACAACCGCTCCGCCCGCGGCCTGCGCGGCATGATCTTCACCCGTGACGACCGCGCCGGCGAGGGCAAGTTGTCCTCCCGCCTCGGTCTCGTCACGGACGCGGTGGAGGTCGGGCAGGACCAGGACGTGTACGCGTACCTGGTCGACCACCTCTCGCAAGGCGGGCGAGCGGACTACGTCATCGCGGACGAGGCGCAGTTCCTCACGCCCGGTCAGATCGACCAACTCGCCCGCGTGGTCGACGACCTGGACATCGACGTCTTCGCCTTCGGCATCACGACGGACTTCCGCTCCAAGCTGTTCCCCGGCTCCCAGCGCCTCGTGGAACTCGCCGACCGCGTCGAGGTCCTCCAGGTCGAGGCCCTCTGCTGGTGCGGCGCCCGCGCCACGCACAACGCCCGCACCATAGGCGGCCACATGGTCGTCGAGGGCGCCCAGGTCGTCGTCGGCGACGTCGACCAGTCGGAGGACATCGGCTACGAGGTGCTGTGCCGCCGTCACCATCGTCGTCGGATGACGTCGGCGACGGCTCGCGCGAGCGCGTTGTCGCCGGATGTACTGCCGCTCGGCTCCGCCTGACGGATCGCCAGACGGACCGCCTGACGGGGCAGCCCTCCAGCGCACATGCCACTCGCCGACATCGTCGGAGAGCCGCCTTACGCGAACGGTCAGTGATTCGTCCGCACCATCGAGAACACGGCCCCCTCCGGGTCCGCCACCGTGGCGATGCGGCCGTGGGAGGTGTCGCGGGGTGGTTCGAGGGCGTGGCCGCCGAGGTCGAGGACGTGGCTCAGGGCGGCGTCCACGTCGGCGACCTCGAAGTACGTCATCCAGTGCGGGCCGCGATCGCGGGGGAGGGCGTTGCCGACGCCGTGGATGCCGGCCACCGGGCGGCCCTTGATGTGGAGGGTGATGTAGTCGAAGTCGGCGGAGGCGACGGGCTCCTCCTCGTAGCCGAAGACCGTCTCGTAGAACTTGGTGACGCCGGCGGAGTCGCGGGTGACGAGCTCGTTCCAGGCGGGCGTACCGGGGACGTCTGAAATGCCCGTGCCGAGATGGTCCGCTGCCTGCCAGATACCGAAGACGGCGCCCGAAGGGTCCGAGGCGATCGCCAGGCGGCCGGCGTTCTCGGCGTCCAGGGGACCGACTCCGACGGTGCCGCCGCAGTGCCGCACCGTCTCGGCCGTCAGGTCCACGTCGTCCGAGGCGAGGTAGGGCGTCCAGGCGATCGGCAGATGGCGGTCCGGTGGGAGCTGGCCGATGCCCGCCACCTCCTGGCCGTCGAGCTGCGCCCGCACATACGCGCCCAGCTGCTGGGGGCCCGGCTGGAACTCCCAGCCGAACAGTTCTCCGTAGAAGTCCTGGGTCGCGGCCATCCCGTGCACCATCAGGCTCACCCAGCAGGGTGTGCCGGGCGCGTGCGCACTGCCGTTCAGGCCGGCCGACCCCCGTGCCTCGGTCATCGTCACCCTCTCCTCGGCGCCTTGTGGTGCCGCTGCCGCTTCACTTCCGCTTGCCAACGCGCGTACCGCCGCCGCGTTTCCGCGTCCGGTGTCGATGCTCGCAACACCAGGGGCGCGGCACGTCCCGGCCGAGCGGCCCATGGCGGGAGGATGCCCGAATTGCCGTTGCCCATCCGTTTCCCCGCGATTGCCTGCTTGTGTACATCGCCGGTACAGCGTGTGGCCGTGCCCGCACACCGTGTGGTCGGGCCGGTCCGGCGGAGCACAGTAGCCGGACCTGGACGATGCGGCCACCCCGTGCGCAAGGATGGGGGGCATGAACGCCATCATCTCCGCATCCGAACTCGCGAGCGATCTGGCGGGTCCGAACCCCCCGGTCGTACTGGACATCCGCTGGCAGCTGGGCGGTCCGAACCTGCGCTCCGCCTACGAGGAGGCGCACATCCCGGGGGCCGTCTACGTGGACCTGGACTCGGAACTCGCAGCTCCGGCCGGTGCGGCCGGCCGGCATCCGCTGCCCAACATGGAGGTCTTCGGCGCGACCATGCGCGCGGCCGGGGTGTCCGGTGACCGTGATGTCGTTGTGTACGACGGAGGGCTCGGCTGGGCCGCCGCGCGCGCGTGGTGGCTGCTGCGCTGGGCGGGTCACCCGGCGGTGCGCGTGCTTGACGGCGGCCTCGCGGCGTGGAGCGGTCCGGTCGAGTCCGGCAACCCGTCCCCGGCCCCCGGAACCTTCGTACCGGCTCCCGGTGCGCTTCCCCTCCTCGATGCCGACGGCGCCGCGGCGCTGGCCCGCACCGGTCTGCTCCTCGACGCCCGGGCTGCCGAGCGCTACCGGGGCGATGTCGAGCCGATCGACCGCGTCGGCGGGCACATTCCCGGCGCGGTCTCGGCGCCGACCACGGAGAACGTGGGCGAGTCCGGCCGTTTCCTCGCGGCCTCCGACCTCGCCGACCGCTTCAAGTTCCTGGGTGCGTCCGGAACTTCCGAGGTGGGCGTCTACTGCGGCTCGGGCGTCTCCGGCGCGCACGAGGTCCTCGCGCTGGCGGTCGCGGGCATCCCGGCCGCGCTGTACGTGGGCTCGTGGTCGGAGTGGTCCCAGGACGAAAGCCGCCCGGTCGTGACGGGCCCTGACCCGCAGTAGCTCCACGGAGGAGGCCCCAACCTGTATCCGCTTCCCGGATCCGGCAGCGGAAAGGGCTCGCACCAAGGTGGTGCGAGCCCCGGCCACGTACTAGTCCTGCTTCTTCCGGCGTGTCCCGAAGACGATCTCGTCCCAGCTCGGCACGGCCGCTCTGCGGCCCGGACGGACGCCGTCCGCCTCGGCCTGCCGGTCGGTGGCACCGACGAGCCGGTCCCGGTGGCTGCCCACCGAGCGGGGCATGAGAACGTCCGCATAGGCGGAACCCGCCGAGGCCGCGGGAGCCGGGGGCTCCTCCGCCTCGGGCTCCGGGGCAGGCGGCTCCTCCGCCGCGGGACGCTCCGGTGTCGAGGTGGTCGAGGCGGTTGATGTAGTCGGAGTGGCCGAGGGGCGCTCGGGCACCACCATGTCGCCGCGGAAGCTGGGCACCGCCTCCAGGAGGCTGGTGAGCGAGTCGCGCTCGCGCTCCTCGCTGCTCTCCTCGACGTCCGGCTCGGACGACGGCGACGGCAGGCTCGGCCGCTCCATCTGCCGGTCCAGGGCGCGGTCCAGCGGCCGGTCGCGCGGCAGCCTGGCGATGCGAGGCACGAACGGGAAGCTGGGCTCGGCCGAGGCGGCCAGGTCGTCGGACTCGCCGATCAGCGAGCGCGCCTCGTCGTCGACGGCCTGGACGAGCCGCCGAGGCGGGTCGTACGTCCAGCTCGCCGAGTGCGGTTCGCTCGCCACCCGGTAGACCAGCAGGACCTCCCAGGTGCCGTCGTCGCGGCGCCACGAGTCCCACTGGACGGTCTCCTTGTCGGCGCCGCGCAGCAGCAGTCGCTCCTGCACCGCCTCGCCGAGCTGGGGACCGGTGGTTTCGCCTGGGCGGCGGACAGGGGTCTTCCGGGCCCGCTCCGCCATGAAGGCACGCTCGGCGAGCACGGGGCCCTCGAAGCGGCGCACACGGTCGACGGGGATGCCGGCGAACTGGGCGACCTCTTCTGCGGACGCTCCCGCACGTATACGCGCCTGGATGTCTCGGGGGCGGAGATGGCTCTCCACCTCGATCTCGATCTGGCCGAGGCGGGGACGGTCGCCGCGTACAGCGGCACGCAGACGCTCATCGATCGGAAGCGTGTACTCCGTGCTGTCCGCAGCCTTCAGCACCAGCCGTGTGCCGTCGTTAGAGACGGCCACGACACGCAGTTCGGGCATGGGGACCTCCCGGGTGGTGCCTGCCGACGTCACGTGCGTCGCTGCTTCCGCTAGTCGAGTGTGGCCTGCCCGGGTGCAGCCTGCCACAACCTTGCCGAGTTGCCCGGCGTGTCGGGCGGTGGCCCTCGCTCGCCGTTATGGCACGGTTACCTATTCGCAACGCTAAGTGACGAACCTCATCACCCTGTGCAACGAGCCCCCTCCCGGCGGTCCTGGAAAGGCCCCGGACGCCCTGGCGAGTGTCCGGACCCAGGGCTCGCAACAGTACTCCATTCGGGCCACTTGCGTGGATCGGCACGCCACCGAACTTCTGTCCGGGGGCGGGAGTTGGCCGTCCGAGGCGACGTTCTCGTGACCATGGTGCGTGGCTCACTTCACGTAATCACCAGAAACAGGGCTAATCGTTTCGCCTGCACGTTCCCTTCTCGCGTACCCGGTCGACCGACATGACCACGCCTTTCCGCCGAACGTGACCACCCTTTTCCGCCGAACGCGACCACAACCGCCGATCCGGCGCGGCTACGCGCCCAGCACCCGCCGCAAGTAGTCGTTCCCGAACCGTCGTTCCGGGTCGAGCCGGTCTCGCAGGGCGGTGAACTCGGTGAAGCGCGGGTAGGTCTTGGCGAGGTGGTCGGCGCCGCGTGTGTGGATTT